>JAKQJQ010000321.1 GCA_029561105.1 Bacteroidota bacterium | reverse complement strand
AACGTTCCGGGTGAATACGTCTGGAAATTGCAGGTTTTGTTCTCAAATCCAGACGTCATTATTGGCGCTGTCGAAGGCATTACCAATCAAATGGGCAAACTCATCCGTTCGCTAGACAATGGCGCTACCTGGATTACCAACGATGCACCCGAGAGCATCATACAAGGTGTGGGTTTCATCAGTGCGACCCATGGTTGGATGGGCGGACACACCACCGGATTTATGGAAACCACAGACGGCGGGCAAACCTGGACCAACACCGGCATCGGTAACAATCTCAATAGGATTCAAATGTTCAACGATCATTTTGGTGTGGCTGCAGGAGCTTCGGTGTATAAATTCAGCGATCAGCCTTTGGCAACAAGCGGGACGAAGGGAAATGCGCGCACCCCTTTAAAAGCCTCAATCGAGCCTAATCCGGTGACCAATAAGCTCAACATCAAAATTGAATTCCCCGAAAGCGACCACATGCGTCTGGAACTGTTCGATGCGTCTGGCCGACTCATTAAAGAATTGCAGCGCGACGCCATTCAGACAGCGGGAACCAAATATTACCATTTTGATTTCCCTTATGCGAATGGTGTTTATTTTGTAAGCATCCATACGGCTACAGGAAAACAGGCGATTAAATTTGTAAAATAAGATAAGGCGGCTTCTAAAGGAGCCGTTTTTTTTGCCGCACGGTTTGCTGGGCTGTTTCTTCACGTACAGCCCTATTGCCAATCCCTAAAATTGTGATAAACTTGTATTGATGAAATTGCGGTTTGCGTAAATTCGCTGGCCTTTTTTAACGAAACCCTCAAAGAGATGTATCATTCAAAGATATCGGGACTTGGTTTTTATCTGCCCGAAAACGTAGTCACCAATGACGATTTATCAAAAATCATGGATACCACCGACGCTTGGATTCAAGAACGTACAGGTATTCAGGAAAGACGCCATGTTGTAAAAGGCAGTGGAGAAACCACGACAACGATGGGTATCGCGGCGGCTAAAGTTGCCATTGAACGCTCGGGCATTGCCAAAGAAGATATTGATTTTATCGTATTCGCCACCATTTCGCCCGATTATTATTTCCCGGGACCCGGCGTGGCTTTGCAAAAAGAACTGGGCTTGCCAACGATTGGCGCGCTCGATATCCGCAACCAGTGTTCGGGTTTTGTGTATGCCTTGTCCATCGCAGATCAATACATCAAAACCGGGATGTACAAGAATATCTTGATTGTGGGTGCCGAACTGCAATCTATCGGACTCGACATGACCGACAGGGGACGCGCCGTTTCTGTAATTTTTGGCGATGGAGCAGGAGCAGCCATGGTCAGCCGGTCTGAGGAAGATGGGGTTGGCGTACTTTCGACGCACTTGCATGCTGAAGGCGAACACGCCAAGGAACTTGCAGTGTTAGCTCCGGGAATGGGTGGGCGTTGGGTCACCGATATTCTGGCCGAAAATGACCCGGACGATGTCAGTTATTTTCCGCACATGAACGGGCAGTTTGTTTTTAAGAATGCCGTGCAACGTTTTAGCGAAGTAATTCACGAAGGCCTGGAGGCAAATAACTTGCAAGTGAGCGACATTGATCTGTTGATTCCGCATCAGGCAAATTTGCGGATCTCGCAATTTATCCAGAAGAAATTCGGACTCAGTGACGAGCAGGTTTTCAACAACATACAAAAGTTTGGCAATACCACGGCGGCATCCATACCGATTGCGCTTACCGAAGCCTGGGAATTGGGTAAAATCAAAAAGGGCGATTTGGTGGTGTTGGCAGCTTTTGGCAGCGGATTTACCTGGGCTAGCGCTATTATCCGATGGTAAATAACGCAGCTAAAATGCTTTTTTTATAGCAAAAGTGGTAGTTTTTACCTTCGGTCAGTTCGCTACGCTCGGGTCTGCATGTTCTGTTAAAGATTGAAACTTCAATACTTCAAATCTTTTGCACGTTCATTTGTATAACTAAAAAAGCCGAGGGTGGATGAACCTCGGCTTTTTAGCTAACTAAAACTCAATTTAAAAACCCAATTATTTAAATTAATTTTTCAATCTCTTCAACAATTGGCTTTGTTATGAACCTATAAGACTCGAGAGCACTTATAATGTTACAACCAAACCAATTTTTTATCTTTTCATGGCGAAATGCGCCTTGAATTCTTTGGCTACTCCTTCATCTTCGTAATTTACGGTGAACCAATAATCTGTGGACGGCATGGTTTGTCCGCTAAAGGTTCCGTCCCATCCGTCGCCGTTTGGCCTGACCTCACGAAGCAGTTTTCCGTAGCGATCAAAAATGTAGATGATGGCTTTGTCTTTTGTTTGCAAATCCTTGATATTCCAGGTGTCGTTGTATCCGTCACCATTAGGCGTAAAGAATTTTGGGTAATTGATTACCAGTGCTTGAGAACTTGAACTTCCGCAACCATTTTTATCCCTTACAGTCACTACGTGGTTTCCAGATGAAACATCATAGAAAGTTGGGCTGTCCTGAAATTCCCCGCCGTCGAGTTGGTATTCGTAATCGCCACCCACACCCTCGGCCTGCACAGTAATCACCATATTGTCTGAAAAATCATCGGTCATGGTATAGCTTACAATTGCTGGCTCAGACGGTAATACGGTTACCGGAGTTGGGGCAGAAGCGCAACCGGTTGCCAAGCTTGTAGCCACAACGGTGTAGTCTCCAGGCTTTACGGCCAAATAGCTACTACCGGTTCCTACGAGTTCATTGGCGTCATTGAACCACTGAATCGTGTGTGTGGTAGTGCTTAGACCGCTTTGTATTGTAAATGGGTTGAGCAGTACGTCTTTTTTGCTGTCGTAGCAAACGATGCCTCCAATAGGTTTAGGTTCGGGTAATTTATTGACAATAAGCGCGATGCTTTTGATGTCGTTGCAGCTTGCCGTTAGTGTATTGGTTACTTTTACAAATACGGTTGCGGCGGTGGTTTGGGTGACGGCGTTGGTTCCGGATTGTGCATTGGCCATACTTTCATAGTAAGCTACGGTAAACTCGCTACCGGTTTGAGTGCCCAGTACTACAGAAGTCAATATGCTGAGGTCAAAAGCGGTTATTCCGTCGTTGGTTCCGTCTTCGTCGCAAGTGGTGCGTTGCGCGGCACTTACCGGAAACGCCACTGGCGTATCCACAACGGTCACTACAAACGAACTTTCGTCGGTACAGGTAGGCGTGAACGGCGACACAGCATAGATATAAATCGTCTGTGATTGGCCGATGGATTGCCCGGCTTGCAATTGTACGCCGGTTCCATTAGCTCCTGTGAAATATTTTCCAACGGTTAAGGTGGGTAAGGTATAGCTTTCGCAGATGGTTGTATTGGGCAAAACATCAACCTTGAAGATGTTTACCGTAAAGCTTTTCTCGTTGAAACAATTGGGTACGGTACCGGTATCGGCGTATACATAAATGGTTTGGTTACTGGTAATGATATCTCCTTCGTGGAGCTGTGTACCGTTTCCGCCCGCAGCGGTATAATAATCGCCTATGGTAAGGTGCGGTAAGGTGTACGAACCACAAGCATTGACATTGGCTACTGCTGCTACAACCGGCGTCTTGTTGATGGTCACCGTGAAGCTATTCTCATCGGTACAATTAATCCGCTCTCCCGATTCGGTGTAAACATAGATGGTCTTGGTTGTAGTAATCACATCGCCCGCATGCATGAGGTTGCCTTCCCCGCCGTGTGGCCCATTGGGAGCAGCATAGTAGTTACCGAGCGTTAAAGCAGGCAAGGTATAACTGTCGCAGGCGGTTACATCAGATGGTGCGTCGGCCTGAATTGAATAGATCTTGATGTTAAAGCTGTTCTCGGCTGCGCAAAATGGTGCCGTTGCCGAAACTACGCGGATGTAAATGCGCTGCGTTGTATTAATTACCGTTCCCGCGGGCAATTGTGTTCCTGTTCCGCCAGGTCCGGTATAGTAATTTCCGTCGGCCAGTTCGGTAAGGGTGTAAGAATTACATACGTCGATATCAGATCTCGAGTCGATGGACGGCTTGGGAACTATGGTAATGGTAAATACCGATTGGTTGCTACAAGTTGGAGTGGCTCTCTTAAAGATAAAGATTGCCCTGGTTGCGGTGATGATGTCACCGGGATAGAAATGGGTTCCGGTTCCGTTGCCGTCTGAGAAGTATTCCCCATTGGTGATTGCCGGTAGGGTATAACTTTCGCAGGCACTTACGTTGGGTAGCACGTCTACTATTGGCTGTGCGATGCTCACCGAGAAATGCAAGTCGTCTGTACAATGCGTTTGGGTGTTGGGTACAAAGATGTATACAGTTTGCGAAAGGTTGATGGCAGTCCCCGATGGAATCTGTGTTCCGGTTCCGGCCGGACCAGTGTAGTAACCGCCGATAGGCAAGGAAGGCAGTACATAAGGCTCGCATTGCGAAACATCCGCAGGTGTTGGCATCCCGATGAATACGGTAAATGAAGCTTCAGACTTACAATCATTTGCGGTTACCGCATAGACATAGATTTGTTGGGTGCTGGTAATCGGTGTTCCGGCAGCGAGTTCGGTACCGGCAGCGTTGGGTTGGGTGTAATATTTCCCGATAGATAAAGCGGGAAGTGTATACGAAGCGCATTCAAAGACGTTGGGGAAAGTGCCCACGGTAACGCCGGGTACTATCGTAATGTCGAATCCGGTATTGATCACGCAAACCGGTTCTGCGGTTCCTACGAAATTGATGTAAATGGTTTGTGAGGTCGTGATGACGGTGCCTGGTGCGATTTCGGTTCCTGTCGCGTTTGGACCTGTGTAGTATTTACCGTGTGCAAGGCCAGGCAAGGTAAAGCTTCCGCAGTGTGTTCCGCTTGACGGGCCAAGTTCTGTGGGATCTAATATAGTCACCTGGAAGCTACTGGAGTTCGAGCATCCGAATTCATTAGAATTGTAGACGTAAATCGTTTTGGTTTCTGTAATCAATTCACCGGCAAAAAGTTGCGTCCCGGCGCCATTAGGTGCTGAAAAGTACTGGCCGTTGGTAATGGCTGGCAGCGGATATGGCTGGCAAACGACCACCGGATCAAACGAATCTACCAAAGGCAATGGGCTAATGAAGAGCACAAAACTCGTTACGCTGTAACAGGTGGCGTCATACACACTTTGTACCCTGGCATAAACGGTAGTATTGTTGGTGGCATAGTGCGTCGTTACCGGATTGCTGCCGGCATTGGCATTGGCCAAAGTAGTGTAATAGGTCACATTATAGTTTGTTGGTGACTGGGTTCCTAATATCACCGGGGTTTGTATCGGTAAAAAGAAAGCGCTGTTGTTGAATTGCGACGTAGCGCATTTGGTCAAGTTTCCAGGTTGTGTAGCTGTTGGTGCCGGTGAAGTCAATAACTTGAAGTTTTTAACTACGTAGCAGTTTCCGGTGGGGTTTTTAATCCTGACATAGATGGTTTCGCCAGGTGTTCCCACATAAGATGTTGGCAATGTATTGGCGTTCCCCGCATTGGCGTCGGCCTGATTGTCGTAATAAGACACCGTAGTTGCTGGGTTGAGCCCGGCTTTGACGATTGGCGTGTTGATTGACAAGTCATAGGTGTAATTTGCCGCGCCCAAATCACAACGAAACAAATCATTGGGAGTTCCGGCCATGATTTGCGATTGATAACCAATATTGACCGAGTCGGTAACGGGTACACAAGTGCCACTTTGGTAAGTAATGCTGTAAGTTCCGGGCCCTGTAATGGTAAGTGATGGGCCAGAAGCGCCACTTATTGGCTGTCCGTTTTTGGTCCAGGTAAATGTATATTGCGTTGGATTCAGGTTAGAATTCAGCACGTAGTTGTCTCCAAAACAAGGAGCGTTGGGGCTGTTGCTGGCGATATCCTGTCCCAAAACGTCCTGTCCGATGTTGAAAGTATCCGAAGAGATGAAAATCGCCGAATCCGAATTCTCATCAGATCGGTCGGCAATAACCAACTTAATGTGATAAGGTGTATTGGGTGTGAGCACCGCAGAAGCATTCATGAGTTTGGTCTGTCCGTTGAAATTTACCGCCGCTGTAGCCGCTGCTGAGCCACCATTGTAGCTGCCAAAGTATTCTACGTTGGCAGAAGGGCACGATGAGTTGTAAAGGAAATCACGGATAGTCACCACCGAAATCGGTAAGTTGGTGTTGGGCACTACCGCGAGATTGGTAGTAACGCCGGTAACAGTATTGGTGAGTAGGAACGCGAATGCATCCGAAAACTGGCATTGAAAGTTTCCGTACTCTTCAGAAGCGAAAAGGAAATCAAAACTAAAGGTAGGTGAAATCGGCGTAAAATCGAATTCTAAAACAGTAGCGTTGACCGAGTTCATGCTGATTCCGGCCTGCAGCAAAGTGTTTTGCAAATCGGCATCACCGGGCCAGTTGGCCGAGCCGTCACTGAGTGCTGTAGTGTTTGGCCCCATCGCGTTCATGACATTTCCGGTGCTCATGATCACGCCGGATTGCATGGGGAAGTTGGGGTTGGTGTTCTGGAAGAATCCGATTCCGTTAGAAGAACCAAAATTGGTTCCGGTGCGCGATGTCACGTTCTGTGCAGAGACACAAGGTGAATTGATTAGAACCGCGTTAACCAGTTGGGGTACAGTATACGTATTCGTATTGACCGAGATGGCTTGGGTGTAGCCAACAAGCGTACTTGCCAAAGCAAGAATGAGTAGAATTTTTTTCATAATAATTTAGGGCTAATTATTATTGTAACAATATGTTATTTTTGACAGGACAAAGATTGGATTAAATATCGGTAAAATGCAAATAAAATCGATGAAATGCACTATTTTAAAAATATTATCTATAAAAATCTTACAATTACAACATCGCATATTGTCATTTTTAGAAATAATCGACGAAATGCAACTTCCTTTTTCCCGCAAATATTCTCCTTTTAATATTAAGGTGGTATAGCTATCTTTGCGGCCTAAATATTCTAATCATGAACGGACTGCAGCAAATCCTTACGCCACAAATCGAGAAAGCCATCAAAACCCTGTTTGACGTGAACATTGAAAGGGTAGAATTTCAGGCTACGCGCAAAGATTTTGAAGGCGACCTCACCATGGTCTTGTTTCCGTTGCTCAAACGCATCAAAAGCAGCCCGGCCGAACTCGGCCAAAAAATAGGCGCTTACCTCGTGGAGCACGTGAATGAAGTAGCACGTTTCAATGTCGTTTCGGGTTTTCTCAATATCGTCATCGCCGATTCTTATTATATCGACTTTTTCAATGAGGTAAAAGCAGACGCACAATTCGGGTTTGTCGTGCCAAACGTTCACGACAAGGCGGTTATGATCGAATATTCCTCGCCCAACACCAACAAGCCGTTGCATTTGGGCCACGTGCGCAATAACCTTTTGGGTTATTCGGTGGCCGAGATTATCAAGGCAGCAGGGAAGAAGGTCTACAAAACGCAAATCATCAACGACCGCGGGATTCACATCTGTAAGTCAATGCTCGCCTGGAAAAAATTCGGCAACGGTGAAACGCCCGAGTCTTCGCACCTTAAAGGAGACAAACTCGTGGGGAAATATTATGTCGCATTCGACAAAGCCTATAAAGAACAGATCAACGGGCTAATCGCTCAGGGAAAAACAGAAGGCGAAGCCAAAAAGCAAGCGCCCATCCTCCTTGAAGCCCAACAAATGCTGCTCGACTGGGAAGCCGGAGACGAAAAAGTTGTCACGCTCTGGGAAACCATGAACGGTTGGGTGTACAGCGGATTTGCAGAAACCTATAAAAACCTCGGCGTCGATTTCGATTCTTATTATTACGAAAGCAACACCTACCTTTTAGGTAAGGATGTCGTGCAGATGGGACTCGAAAAAGACGTGTTTGAAAAAGACCCCGACGGTTCGGTTTGGATTGACCTTACCGACGAAGGACTCGATCGCAAAATTGTCTTGCGCTCCGACGGTACGGCGGTTTACATGACCCAAGACATCGGAACGGCGATACAACGGGTTAACGATTTTCCCGATGTGGGCGGAATGGTCTACACCGTAGGAAACGAGCAGGATTACCACTTTAAAGTGTTGTTCCTGATTCTTAAAAAGCTCGGTTTCGATTGGTCTGAGAACCTGTTCCATTTGTCTTATGGCATGGTCGATTTGCCTTCGGGTAAAATGAAATCCCGCGAAGGAACCGTCGTGGATGCCGACGATTTAATCGATGACATGACCCAAACCGCTAAACAGTTATCCGAGGAACTCGGCAAACTCGAAGGATACACCGACGAGGAAAAGCTCCAACTCTACAAAACCATTGGCCTCGGTGCGCTTAAATATTACATTCTCAAGGTCGATCCCAAAAAACGCATCCTGTTCAATCCAGAAGAATCGGTTGATTTTGCCGGAAATACCGGGCCGTTCATCCAATATACCTACGCGCGGATCCAGTCGATTTTGCGCAAGGCCGATTTTGATCTCGACGCGAATCCCGCTGCCAACGGCCTCGAATTGCATCCCAAAGAAAAGAAACTTCTCAAACTGCTAGAGCAATATCCCGAGACCATACAACTGGCGGCCGAGCACCACAGCCCGGCGCTCGTAGCCAATTATACCTATGAACTGGTCAAGGAATACAATTCGTTTTACCAGACGGTTTCAATACTCGGTGAAGAAGATACAGACCGGAGAACCTTTCGTGTACAGCTTTCAAAGAAAGTCGGCGACACCATCCGCTCGGCGTTTGGTTTGCTCGGTATTGCCGTTCCCGAAAGAATGTAAGTGCACAGTTTCAAAATTATGCTTATGTTTGGCCAATGTAAATCCTGCTGTTTATGAAGAAGTTAACCATTTTTACCGCACTTGCCACCGTGATGCTCCTCAATACGGCCTCTTTTTGCTCGCGCGAGGACGTGCAGCCTGTGGTGTTGCAAGATACCGAGCTCATCAAAGCCTCCATGATGCAAGGCACCTGGCGCGTCACCTATTACAGTGATCACGGACAGGAAGAAACCGATCACTTTACCGGATACGATTTCACTTTTGGAGCCGATGATTTATTGTCGGCCACCAACGGCGCCAATACCTACACCGGAGCCTGGACGCTTTCCACGAACAAGACCGACGATGAAACCCCAAGTGATCCGCTCGATTTCAACATCGTTTTTGCGGCACCCGCCGATTTTGAAGACATCAGCGATGACTGGGATGTTGTGTCGCGCACGGCCGACAAGATTGTCTTGCAGGATGTGAGTGATGGTGGCGCCGACGTAGACAATCTTACTTTCGAGAAAAACTAATCATAGCCGGTGTTCGCCGGCTTTTTTAATACAACAAACGCAAGCTCAGGTTTGGCGTGCGTTCGAGCGCATAAGTATTGACGCTTTCGATAGTATTGCTTAAGCTGTTGACGCGGTAATAGCGGTTCACCGTATTGCTTTTATTAAAGATATTAAGCAACGAAGCGTGAACTTGTAGCCTGGTTTTTTGACCCAATAGCCACTCGTAAGATCCCGAAAGGTTGAACTGAAAAAAATCATCCAGCACTTCATTGTTGGGCGTGTTGTAGCTGATTTGGCGGTTGCTCAAAAATACAGGCGTGGTAGTGGGTCGGCCCGAATTCCATTTGCCACCCAGGGCGATACGCAGTTTTTTCCAATCGTAGGTTGCTGCACCCGATAGGCTGTGCTCAATCTGGAAATTATTGGGGAACCGGCTCGGGTCGTACTGGCTAAAATCGTATCGGTTGTGATTGAAACTGTACGCCAGCCACGTATAAAAGCGCCTAAAGTTGCGTTGCAGCAAAACTTCAGAACCCCAAACCTCATAATTGCCATTGAGTTTGATCCGTTCCAGTTGGTTGCGGAAAGCCTGTCCGGGTGTTGAAATCCCAGCGACTTTTTTATAAAAATTATCTATGGTAAACAGCCAGCGTCGGTTCTTGTATGTGATTCCCAAAGCCAGTTGTTGGCTTTTCTGGATGGGGATTTCACGATCGTCGGCCAAGGTCCAGCGTCGTTTTTCTATACCCATGAAATCTTGTTGCAGGTCAATTACTTGCGAGGCAGTTTGGTTTTTCATCTCGCCGAGCAACTCAATGGCCAGTGATTGCGTCATGGCATAGTTGAATTGCAGTCGCGGTTCTATGAGCAGTTTATCAAAGTTCTCGTAATAATTAGACCGGATTCCCGAATTGACCGACAGCTTGCCATTGCGCGACCGGATTTGGGTCTCGAGTACGAGCGCGTGACTGTGCAGTACGCTTCTTACATTTCTGCTAAATTCGGGATTGTTGATCTCGTCAAAATTCGAGATCCCAATCTCGTTGTATTGGTAACCGTTTTTGAAAATGAAAAACGGGCTCAATTCATGGCTGTTCTCAATGCGTATTCCGGTGTCTAAGACCGAATTTTCCTGGTTGAGCAGTTGGTTTTTCTCTATCGACTGATTGGTGGATTCCAGGTCGTACCAGGAAACATAAGCATTGATCTGTGTGGTGTTTTTAGCGTTCCAGTTGGTTTTCCAGCTGAGGTTCCCGCCATAACTTTGTTGTTCGAGCAAACTGTTTTTTGAATTGTACTGCCCGGCCACGACAGAACGTTGGTCGACACCGAGCCGGTTGGATATCCCAATGCCGTCTACGAGCAGTTCATGCCGCGTCCCGATTTTTTGTTTGAACTGCATCGTAAAGTCGTAGAAATAAAAATCCTCATTGGTATTGTAACTGATCACCTCCCGATTGTTGACGTTGGTGACGATGGTATTCTGGAAAATCCTGTTGTAGTATTTCTGATATGTGGGCGACTGGACCCAATCGGTATGCGATCGGCGGCCCGAAACCATCAACGAAGCTTTGTCGTTGAGTTTCATTTTTGCGTAGAAATCGGCGGCGATCAAATTGAGCCCAACGGCGTAAGCAGAAGGTTCAATCTTTTCGCTGGTTGTGGCCATATCCACCACACTCGACACGCTTTCGCCATAGAAAGCCGAGGTGCCGTTTTTGGCAATCAGAATGCGGTTGGGTAAGGCGGGGTTGAACGCAGAAATCAATCCAAAGAAATGCCCGGTCTGGAACATCCGGATGCCGTTCCATAAAAACAGGTTCTGGTCGTGTGTACCGCCTCGTACGTTAAGGCTGGAGATGTTTTCCTCGGCACTGTAAATTCCCGGGATCTGTTGCATCGTCTGCAATACATCTGGTTCTATAAGTCCTGGCAATATTCCAAATTTGGAGGGTTTGAGAACGTATCCTTTGCTTTTGGTTTTGGAAATTCCCGAAGTAAGGTAATGGTCTATCGTGACTTCGTTGAGCGAGAAAGTCATGGCGTCGGCCTTCGCATCGTTGGCCACGCTTTGGCTTACCGTCACAATCACATAGCGGTTGTCGACAATTTCAAAGCCAAGTGGGGTTTGTTTTTGAAGTTGCTCGAGCTGTTGCAGCAGGGTTTGTGAGGCGTCGGGCATTGCCACCTCGTATGAGGCAATCGTCTCTTCGGTGTAGCTGAACTTTACCTGATGCTGTTTCTCGATTTGGGAGAGGGCGGTTTTAAGTGCTGCCTTTTGCTGCGCCAAAACCACTCCTGGAAAAAGGAAGAAAAAGAAAGCCAGTATCAGGTAAATTCGGCCTTTGGACATTTTTATCTTGCGGTAAGCGTGATGTTGTTTTCTGCTTTGTAATAGTTGAGGTTGTAGGTTTTGGAGATGATGTACAGCGCCATTTCAAGGTCATCCGAGGGCACATTACCAGTGAAACGGTGGTTGCTGTCTACTTTTTGTTTGCTGATTTTTACGTCGTACTGCCGTTCTATTTCGGCGATTACTGTATCGAGGTCATCATTGCAGAATGAAATGAGGTGGTTCAACCAGCCGGGTTTTTGTAACGAAGAAGCTTCCGGTTGCAAGGGATTCCCGGCTTCAAAGTAGGCCGACATGCCTGGGCTTAGCAATACGTTTTTGTTTTGGGTAGTTATACGAACTTTCCCTTCAAAGCAAATCACTTCAAACCGGTCGCCTCGTGCCTTGACATTGAATTGGGTACCCACGACGGTCACTTTGCCCAAACGGGTAAGCACATCAAAGGTTTGGCCTTTGGTCACTTTAAAGAACGCTTCGCCTTCGAGTTGCAGTTCGCGGTGGTCGGTCCAGTTCCATTTTTTGTATTCGATTTGCGAAGCCGAATTCAATGTCACCTCAGAATCGTCGGGCAGCAGAAAGGTCTTCTGCATCTTATTTTGGGTGAGTTCGGTAGTGGTTTGCATGGGTACCGACGCAAAAAACAACCCAATCCCGATAACCAGAACGGCCGCGATCCTAAGCAACCAATTGTGCTGCAAACGGATGGTTTTTGTTCTTGGCGCGGTAACTTTGGCCCACATCAACTCGGTGTCAAAGGCCGGAGCTTTGAGCGTATTGGTGTAGGCTATAATTTTTTCATAGCTTTTAAAATCGGCCGACTGTTCAAAAGCGGCCAGCTCTTGCCGGGTCATTCCTCCTTCGAGCCATTTGGCTAAATCGTGTTGCATTTCCATTGGTACTTTCTTTTGATAACGACTATATTTTAATTCCTTGCAATTGCTCTATCTGTTCCCTTAAGGCAACCAGTGCGCCCGAAATCCGCTTTTCGACGGCTTTGACGCTAATACCGAGCATGTCTGCAATTTCGGCGTATTTCTTCCCGTCGATTCGGTTGAGCAAAAACGCCGTGCGCTGTGCTTCAGACAAATTTTCGATCGCATTGTGCAACTTCACCCTGAATTCTTCTTCTTCTATGAGGTAATCGGGGCTTTCAAAAGCATGTTGCTTGAGATCGGCTTTTTTAGAATACTCCAGTACCACTTTTTGGTGCGCGATATAATTCAACGACGCATTGTTGGCTACGATGTACAGAAACGATTTTGCTTTTTCGAACGGTACATTTTTACAATTTTCCCACAGTTTGATGAATGCTTCCTGTGTCACGTCATTGGCTTGTTCCTCATTACCGAACTTGTAATACAGGTAGTTGCGCAAATTTTTGACATGCGTCTTGAAGAACCCGGCAAATACCGTATCCTCACAAATGCATTGCAATCCATTTTTTTCCATAGGAATCCAAAAGTGTTCTGTATTGAAAACAGCTCAGAAATTAAAAACCCTACTTTTATGGTGTCATTTTTCCCGACATAAACTTAATCAGAAAAAACGGTTCCTAAGGTAGGGTTTTCGATATTTGGGATGTTTTATTGGCGTAACTAACATTTTACAAGATGAGAAATTTATTGAAAGTCTTATTTGCATGGGTTGTTTTGCCGGCTGCGCTATTGGTTTCCTGCCAGCACGACGAAAACGAGACCCTGTCCAATACAAAGGCACTTTCAAAATCTTCAGAATTAACCACAGGGCTTTATAGGCTGGCCATGAACAACACTTCGGTGGATAATTTTATAGACCACTCCAGCGCGTTCAGGATAGAATTTCCTTACCAGGCAATTGTCAACGGGCAATCGATTGGACTTGCTTCTGAGGCAGATTACCAGACGATTCGCGATATTTTCGCAGCTTCGGCCAGCGATGTAGATAGTATAACTTTGGCTTTTCCGTTGACGGTTTCCCTAGTCAATTACACCCAGCAATTGCTCGGTAGCCAACAGGCGTTGGATGATTTTCGCGACAATACCGCCGCGCCTGGGAATCCTGCGATTCCATGTATCGCCGTGCAGTATCCCGTTGTGATTTCTGTTTACGATAGCAATATCCAGAATGCGCAAAACTTCACGATTAACAATAAACCCGATTTGTTTGGTTTTGTTGCGGGCTTATCGCAAGGGCAGCTGTACCAAATCAATTACCCCGTAAGTGCTGTCAATTCAAGCGGCGAGTTGGTTGTGATTCAAAATGACACCGAGTTCTTGGACGCCATCAATGTTGCTGCCGAGGATTGCAGCTGTGGCAACCCCAATATTCTAACAGATGACCTGGTGATGTATATCCCGTTTGGCAATG
Source organism: Bacteroidota bacterium (assembly GCA_029561105.1). Lineage (GTDB taxonomy): Bacteria > Bacteroidota > Bacteroidia > Flavobacteriales > Flavobacteriaceae > Flavobacterium. The sequence goes on along the minus strand of JAKQJQ010000321.1, from coordinate 10,761 downwards.
AACTGCATGATTTGACCGGGAATTCGGAGATGCTTATCTCAGGAAACTACCATTACGTTACCGATCGCAGCGGCAACGCAAACGGTGCCATTTCTATGGATGACGGAACCAACAACGGCCAAAACACGGTGTATGCCGAAGGAAATGCAGCCAACAATATGATGGCCAGCGGCAGTTTTTCAATGAGTATCTGGTACAAAAGACAGGACAATTCAGGCATAAATCCACAGGAACAATTGGCGTCTAATTTTGCCTTCACGGCCTTATTGGGCAATCCTGACAACACCGTTATGGGACCGTATTTGATGGACATGTCTGATGAAGTAATCTATGATGATTCCTGGGTTACAGACGGGCTCGGCAACGACATCACCAACTGGCACCATTTGGTGATTAGTTATGACAGCAGCCTCAACCTTGGTAAATTATACCGTGACGGACAGCTTCGCCGCACCTTTACGTGTAATGATATGCCTACATCGATTCCCAGTTATTCTTTTGCCAACCGATACAAAGGTTTTATGGACGATATCAGAATTTATAAAAAAGCACTGACCGCTAACCAGGTGGCTACTTTGTACAACCTCGAAGGCGATATCAATCAATGTATGAATTAAATTGAACTTAAATGGGTTAAGTTAAATTGGAAAAACCGGGACATTAATTTGAGCCCGGTTTTTTATGGGTTGTAACTGTGCACGTTACCCGATTTTGCTATTTTCCCGGTTCCGTTGGTTGCGCCATTTGTTCCGCTGGTGTCGGATGCCGATCCTTTGTATCCCGCTCCGCATGCAGCAATCAAAAAAACTACTGCAGCCGTCAATACCATTTTTTTGTATTTCGTTTCCATGAGATTGGTTTTTAGTTATACTAAATTTAGGCATTTACTACTGCGATTACCGTATGGATTTGCCTAAGATGATTACAAGATTACCATGATTTTCGGTAAAAAAATTGACTTATAAGGGTTTTGAACCTTGACGGTTTTCGCTTATATTTGCAGCTTCAAAATCCCGATAATCATGTTTGACAATTTAAGCGATAAACTCGATAAAGCCTTCCACATCCTCAAAGGACACGGGAAAATCACCGAAATCAACGTAGCCGAAACGCTAAAAGAAGTACGCCGCGCGCTACTCGATGCCGATGTCAACTTTAAAATAGCCAAAGATTTCACCACCAAAGTCAAGGAAAAAGCCATAGGTCAAAACGTACTCACGACTTTACAGCCAGGGCAGTTGCTCGTCAAACTGGTCAAGGATGAACTCACCGAACTCATGGGTGGTGACGTAGCCGGGGTCAACTTATCGGGAAATCCAACGGTCATTTTGATGTCGGGTTTGCAAGGTTCGGGTAAAACGACTTTTTCGGGCAAGCTCGCCAACTTCCTTAAAACCAAGAAAAATAAAAAGCCACTTTTGGTGGCTTGCGACGTGTACCGTCCGGCGGCCATCAACCAGTTGCATGTCGTGGGCGACCAGATTGGCGTGGAAGTCTATTCTGAACTGGGTAATAACAATCCGGTCGAGATTGCTCAGAATGCCGTCAAATACGCCAAAGAAAAAGGATACAATGTAGTCATCGTGGATACCGCGGGTCGTTTGGCTGTAGACGAGGAGATGATGACCGAAATTGCTAACGTACACAAAGCCATCCAACCACACGAAACGCTATTTGTAGTAGATTCGATGACCGGACAAGATGCAGTCAATACAGCCAAAGCTTTCAACGACCGACTCGATTTTGACGGTGTCATTCTAACCAAATTAGATGGTGATACGCGCGGTGGAGCGGCCATTTCTATCAAATCGGTAGTCAACAAACCCATTAAGTTTGTAGGAACCGGAGAAAAAATGGAAGCCATCGACGTGTTCTACCCAGAACGTATGGCCGAGAGGATCCTGGGTATGGGCGACGTGGTGTCGCTTGTAGAGCGCGCGCAGGAACAATTCAACGAAGAAGAAGCACGCAAGATCCAGAAGAAAATTGCCAAGAACGAATTTGGTTTCGACGATTTCCTTTCTCAGATTCAACAGGTCAAGAAAATGGGAAACATGAAGGATTTGGTAGGCATGATTCCAGGCGCGTCCAAAGCCATGAAAGATGTAGAGATTGAGGACGACGCATTCAAGCATATTGAAGCTATTATTTACTCGATGACACCGGCAGAAAGAAGCCGTCCCGCCATTATCGATGTGAAACGAAAAACCCGTATAGCCAAAGGGTCGGGACGTAAGATAGAGGAAGTCAACCAACTCATGAAGCAGTTCGACCAGATGAGCAAAATGATGAAAATGATGCAAGGTCCGGGCGGCAAGAACCTCATGAAGATGATGGGCGGCGTAAAAGGAATGAGGTAATTTGGTTCAGGGTTTAAAGGTTCAAGGTACAGGAACTTTTAAACCCTGAGTTTTTTTACCTGTACCCTAACCCCTGAACCCTGTACCTTCAACCCTTCAACCCAAACAACATGCAACTACTCGACGGAAAAAAAACAGCAGCCGACATCAAAGCCGAAATCACAGCCGAGGTCAACCTAATGAAGAAAAACAACGAGAAAGTGCCGCATCTTGCTGCAGTAATCGTAGGCAATGATGGTGCGAGCCTGACTTATGTGGGCAGTAAAGTCAAAGCTTGTGAGCTCGTGGGTTTCGAATCGACACTCGTCAAAATGCCCAGTACAACGTCGGAGACCGAATTGCTCAAAAAAATCAAACAACTCAACGAAGACAACAATATAGACGGGTTTATCGTCCAGTTGCCGCTGCCCGACCAAATCGATACGCAGAAGGTTTTGATGGCCATCGACCCAAGTAAGGACGTGGATGGTTTCCATCCTGAAAACTTCGGGAAAATGGCACTAGACATGACTACGTTCATTCCCGCAACTCCTTTTGGAATCCTCGAATTGCTCGAACGTTACAACGTAGAAACCAAAGGAAAGCACACGGTTGTTATCGGCCGCAGCCATATTGTTGGCCGTCCGATGAGCATTTTGATGGGACGCAAAGGTTTTCCCGGAAACTCCACCGTTACACTCACCCACAGCTACACCAAAAATATAGCACAGATTACCACACAAGCCGACATCATCATCACGGCGCTTGGTGTACCCAATTATCTCAAGGCCGAAATGGTCAAGGATGGCGCGGTCATCATCGATGTGGGCATCACGCGCGTCGAAGACAAAACCGCCGAAAAAGGTTATCGTATTACCGGTGACGTAGATTTTGAAAACGTGAGCAAGAAGGCTTCACACATCACGCCGGTTCCCGGTGGTGTCGGGCCTATGACCATTGCCATGCTGCTTAAGAATACGCTACTTGCTAGGGAACAGCGAAAAATCTCGCATCCGTAAATAGGTGTTTCTGAAATTAAAGGAAAATAATTTTTGTTTTAACGAGAGATACAGTTTTTCTGTACGATGGGTATTTGAAAAAATTGTATTTTACCTTCAGGGAAGGGGAGGATGTGTCCCTTAAAAAATAAATGTAATTCCCAAATGTAGAAAAACTACACTTTTTGTTAAACTTCAATTTTAACTAGTTCTGTTAGGATGTATTAGAAAAAAGCCCTCTCGATTGAGAGGGCTTTTTTCTTACGGAGATCTTAATAATCCCCTTTTTTACGGTATTCCGGATCGTCTTTTTTTATAAAATCAACTTTCCATCGTGAAGCGGGTTTCGCTTCGTTCTGTTTTGTTTTGTCTGTTGCCGCCTCACACTTCATGTCAATCATTTTGTTTTCTGGTTTAGGGAGGCTTTGTTTTTGCTGTTCCGTTTCTTTTCTGAAAGGCGTTTTGCGGAAGGATTGCACTTCCTGATTGCGGCTAGCCGATTGTTGCCTTCTGTTGTTGGTTTCGGCGTCTTCGCGATTCGGGAATCCGTTATTTTCTGTTTTCGGCCCACGTTTGGCTGCTGCCAATTTTTGTATCGTCGCTTCGGGATTTCGAGCGGGTTTTCTTTCAAGTCTTTCTGGCGAGGTGTTTTCTACTTTTGGCAAACTTGCCTCCTCGGTCTTGCTCGACGGTTCGATGAGTTTATTGAGTTCGGCAATTTCGGCAGGCGTGAGTTCGCGGTAACGCCCCACGGGTAAGTCGAGCGAAATATTGATGATGCGGATGCGTTTGAGCGCCGTCACCTCATAGCCCAAATACTCGCACATCCGTCTGATTTGTCGGTTGAGTCCTTGGGTTAGGATGATCTTAAAATTGTATTTGCTGATTTGTTCTACCTTGCATTTGCGCGTTACCGTATCCAAAATAGGCACACCATTTCCCATGCGTTCAATGAAACGGCTCGTGATGGGTTTGTCAACGGTAACGGTATACTCCTTTTCGTGGTTGTTGCGCGCACGCAGGATTTTGTTGACGATGTCGCCGTCGTTGGTCATGAAAATCAAGCCTTCGCTGGCCTTGTCGAGCCGCCCGATCGGGAAGATACGTTTGGGGTAATTGATGTAGTCGACAATGTTTTCAGGTACTTCCAGGTTGGTCGTGCACTCAATCCCAACGGGTTTGTTGAACGCGAGGTAAACGAGCTGTTCGTTATTGTCCCGGATGAGTTTCCCGTCAATACGTACTTCATCATTGGGTGAGACTTTGGTTCCCATTTCAGGAACGATGCCGTTAATGGTCACGCGCCCTTCAGCGATCAGCGCGTCGGCTTCACGGCGTGAACAGTAACCTGTTTCACCTATGAATTTGTTGAGCCTTTTAAGATTGTCTTCCATTTGGCAAAAATAAGTTTTAATTTGATACGTCAACGTGCGAATTTCCTGAGGCCTGTAGACCATCAATCTTCAAACACAAAAAAGAGCATCGAAGATTAATTTTCAGAGGTAAGGAACGCGATTATTTTTTTATACAACACTTCATCATGCATGCTGTGTCCGAGGCCGCTCGTTTGGATGAATTCGGCATGTTTCCAGGCTTCGGCTAGCTTCTGCGCTTCAGAAAAAGCAACGACTTCATCGGCCAGGTCGTGTGCGATAATCCCTTTGATTTGGGTATCCACGAGGAACAATTGGCCCGAAAAGGCGTCGATGTCTATCTCGAATTTTTTCTTGATCTTGTCGAATAGAAAATCCCGAACTTTATCATTGAGCCAAAGCAAACGCACATAGTTGCTGAGCAATATCTTGAAATCGGATGGTGCGCCGAGCAATACCATTTTTTCGAGTCCGTGGCCTTCATAATGGTGTTGAAAATATACACTCGAGATCCCGCCAATCGAATGGCCTACAATATGCTTGGGTTGGTATCGCTTGATAACCGTATCGATGAATTTCGCGTATTGTGGAACATTGAATTCTGACCCGCTCGATAAGCCGTGCGCCGGAGCATCGATGGCAACAATGGTATTTCCTGTGGTTTTGAGGTGCGGCAAAAGCTTTTCCCATCGCGAGGCATTGCTTTCCCATCCGTGTACAAGTAAAGTCACGGTTTCGCTGCCGTGCCAAATGTAGATTTGAAAATGGTCATCGCCCAAGTGGATGGTTTGCGTTTCGGCATCCTTTAATACTGTCGGTAATGCGTCCTTGCTCAACCTGCCTTCACGCGGCGTGCTAAACAAGCGGTAGGCGAGCAGTGTGGCTCTTTTGGGGGCAAACCAACTCAAGGTGTTGATATAAAATCCAACCGATTTGGTGATGATAAATTTCCTGATTTTCTGCATAAAAAAACCCCGACAAGCGGGGTTGGTATTTACATGGTGGCGAATAATTTGGCCATTTTCTCTCTTTCTTCTTCGGCCAGCGAGCTGTCAACCAAAATCCTGCCTGAGTGTTCGTCGGTGATGACTTTTTTGCGTCCGGCGATTTCTACCTGGGTTTGCGGCGGGATCGTAAAGAACGAACCGGCTGATGCACCCCTTTCAATAGAAACTACTGCCAAACCATTGCGAACGCTGCTGCGGATTCTCTTGTAAGCAGCAAGCAAACGCTCTTCGATCAACGCTTCAAACTCGGCCGATTTCTCGGTAAGGAAAGCTTCTTCTTTCTCGGTTTCCTGCATGATGTCGCTGAGCTCGGCTTTTTTATGCTTGAGGTGGCTGGTTTTGGCCTCCAATTTTTCTTTGGATTGTGAAATCACTTCCTTTTTATGTTCCATAGAAGCTTTCATTTCCTTGATTTGCTTTTCGGCAAGCTGGATTTCAAGTTCCTGGAATTCTACTTCTTTGGTGAGTGAGTTGAATTCGCGGTTGTTGCGAACGCTTTCCTGCTGTTTGGTGTACCTTTTGATGGCCGCCTGGTGGTCTTCGACAGCGATTTTTTTGGCTTTGATTTGCTCTTCGATACTTTCAAGATCTTGTTTGAGTTTCTCAGTACGCGTAGTCAGACCGGTAACTTCATCCTCGAGATCTTCTACCTCTAGCGGAAGTTCACCCCTTACATTTCTGATTTCATCGATTCTGGTGTCAATTAATTGCAAGTCGTATAATGCCCTTAATTTCTCTTCAACACTTAGTTCTTTTGTATTCGCCATAATTTATAAGTACTTAACAGGATTTGTATTTTCTTCTGATAAAACGATGGCAAAATTAGGGATTTTTTTCCTAAGAAAATCAACAATATAATTTTTTGTATAGCGCTCGCTTTCAAAATGCCCGATGTCGGCCAAAAGGAGTTGGTTTTCGGCTTCGTAGAAGTTGTGGTATTTAAGGTCGGCGGTAAGGAAAGCGTCGGCTCCGGCACGAATCGCCGCGGCAATGGCAAAGCTTCCCGAACCGCCAAGGACGGCCACTTTTTTGATGTTTTTCCCCAGGAAAGCCGAGTGTCGGATGCCATCACACAGCAATTGGTCTTTGACTTTTTGCAGGAAATCGCGCTCAGATAAAGCGGTTTCAAGTTCGGCAATCATTCCGAGCCCGATTTGCGGGTGTTGGTTTTCAAGGTTGTAGATCTCGTAAGCCACTTCCTCATAAACATGATGGGCAAAGAGCGCTTTGAGGATTGCCGATTCACGGTGTTTTTCAAAGGTCACTTCAATTTTGACTTCGTCGGTTTGGGTGCGTTGTCCTTTGGTGCCTATTGTTGGGTTGCTGTCTTCGTTGCCGCGATAGGTTCCGGTTCCGGCAGAATTGAAACTGCAATGGTCGTAATTGCCAATGTTTCCTGCGCCGGCTTCAAACAACGCATCGCGAAGCATTTGGGCATTTTCAGGAACCGTATAAGTAACGAGTTTGCGGATAAAATTGGCTTTTTGAACTAACATTTTTGGATTCACAAGTCCAAGCGTGTCGCAAAAAATCTTGTTTACGCCATCTTTGTGGTTGTCGAGCGCCGTGTGAACCGCATAAATAGCGATGTTGTTTTTGATGGCTTTAAGCAGCACGCGCTCTACGTAGTTTTTTCCTGTGATTTTTTTGAGACCCGAGAAGACAATCGGGTGGAAGCACACCACGAGGTTGCATTGTTTCGCGATGGCTTCATCGATAACGGATTCGAGCGCATCGTGGCAGACCAAAATTCCGGTGGCCTCATTTGCGGCATCGCCCACGAGCAAGCCCACGTTGTCAAAGTCTTCGGCATAAGCCAGCGGTGCCATGTCTTCGAGCACAGCAAGGATTTGTTTGATTTTCATAGTTTTAGGTTGACCATTGGTTGAGGTATTCTTTGATGGTCCAGTCGTCGCCGGTCTTTTCAAGCAGGATGATTGCACCGTTGTTGTGTTCAATGTTGCGGTAGAACACCACTTTCACCAGTGCGATGTTGCCTTTAGAGTAAAACAGCGGCTTGCTTACAATCATCAGCCGTTGGTTGTTGAGGTTGAGCCTACGCGAGACTTCGTGGTATTTTTCTAAGGTGAGGCACTCATTTATTTTTTGCTTGAGTTTTGTTTGGTCTGTTTCGTAAACAGCAGTCAATGCAGCCGACCAATCCCTTTCTGCGGTGTCAGACATCATCGTCTGGCGCATTTCCTTAAGGAAGTCTTTGGGCAGGTTGCCGGCTTTGATGGCTTCGAAAATTTCTTCGTTGTTATTGGCCTGGTTACAATACAGGTACAGCAATTGACTGCGGCCTTTGTAAACCGGTTTCTCGGTTTTATAATAGCGTTGCAATACCACTTTGAGGACTTTGGCGTTGTCGTCCTGCGCCTGTAGGCCTAATGAGGTCAACAGCAACAGCAAGAGGATTTTAAGAAAGTACGGTTTCATTTCCGGTCAAAAGTTTCACTTCCAAAGATAAAATATTATACATTCGTAAAATGATTTTGCTGCGAAAAATACTGTTGCCGTTTGCCGTATTGTATGGTTTGGTGATGCGATTGCGCAATTTTCTATACGACCACGGTCTGTTTAAATCTTACAGTTTCAATGTGCCGATTATCGCCGTGGGCAACCTCAGTATGGGAGGTACGGGCAAAACACCACAGATAGAATACCTGATTCGCTTGCTTTCAGACAAATACCGCGTAGCCACGCTCAGTCGCGGTTATAAGCGGCAGTCCAAAGGTTTTTTACTGGCCGATTTTACTGCTACTGCTACTTTGCTCGGTGATGAACCTTTTCAGTTTTACCAGAAATTCGCCAATGTTAGTGTTGCGGTAGATGCCGACCGCAAAAACGGGATTGAACGATTGCTCGCGTTAGACGAAACACCAGAAGTCATTCTGCTCGACGACGCCTTTCAACACCGTCGTGTCAAAGCCGGATTCTACATCCTATTAACGGCATATGGCGATTTGTTTTCGGATGATTTTGTACTGCCCACAGGGAGCCTTCGCGAACCTAAATTTGGTGCTAAAAGGGCAAATATGATAATTGTCACGAAATGCCCCGAATCGATTTCAGATCTTGCGATGGAAAATATCCGTAAGAAATTAAAGGCGACGCAGCCGGTTTATTTCACGACCATTGCTTACGATGACTCGGTGTATTCCCGCGACAACATTGTACCGGTAGACGAAATCCGCGGCCAGCAGAAATTACTTTTGGCGGGCATTGCTAAACCAGAACCATTTTTTGCATATTTGCAAGGCGAAAATGATGCGGTGTTGCGGTTTGCAGACCATCATCATTTCACCGATACCGACCTGATAAACATTAAAGAACAAGCACAAGATAAAATGATTGTCACGACAGAAAAAGATTATGTTCGGCTCAAAGGGCAACTCCCTGCCGCACAACTTTTCTACCTGCCCATCAAAACCGACTTTGTGCAAGATCAACCTAATTTTGACCAAACCATTTTAAACTATGTGGGAACAAGTACAAGAAACCGTTAATTATATCAAAGCCAAAACCAACGATTATGCGCCAGAATACGGTGTAATCCTGGGTTCTGGCCTTGGGAGTTTTACCGATGACATCCAAATCGCATTCACGCTCCCTTACGCCGAAATCCCCAATTTTCCGGTTTCGACCGTACAAGGACACAAAGGTGCCTTGGTTTTCGGAACCATCGGCGACAAAAAAGTAGTGGCCATGCAAGGCCGTTTCCATTTCTACGAAGGCTACGATATGAAAGCGGTTACTTTTCCCGTGCGGGTCATGAAATATATCGGTGTCAACAAACTGATCGTCTCTAATGCCTCGGGCGGTGTAAAGGATTCTTATAAAGTAGGTTCTATTGTACTGATCAAAGACCACGTGAACATGATGCCCGAACATCCGTTGCGCGGCAAAAATGACGAGCGTTTCGGGCCAAGGTTTGTGAACATGAGCGAGCCGTACAGTCGCAAGATGATTGCCAAAGCCAGGACCATCGCACAAGATTTGGGCATTGAAGTCCAGGACGGCGTATACCTCGGTTTGCAAGGCCCAACCTTTGAAACGATGTCAGAATACCGCATGGTGAAAATCCTTGGCTGTGACTGTGTGGGTATGTCTACCGTTCCTGAAGTAATCGTGGCGCGCCACATGGAACTCGAAACTTTCGGGATTTCTGTGATTACCGACATGGGTAACGAAGACAGTATTGAAGGCATCACGCACGAAGAAGTACTCGAAGCCGCGAGAAAAGCCGAGCCGCATGTGCGCCGCTTAATCGGGGAATTGATCCAGCAATATTAAGGGCTATAAGCTGTAAGCCTTAAGCATTTGGCACTAAGCTGAGCAGCTTACAACTTAAAGCTTAAAGTTACAGCTATTTCCTAACAAGATTCTGCGTTATCGTCCGGTAAAAATCTACCGGATCAAAAGGCTTGGTAATCACATCATTCATCCCATAAGACAACAGCATCTCGCGGTTTTCGTTGAGCGAAATCGCCGTGAGTGCAATGATTTTTGTTTTCTTGTCAAAGGTGCGTATGGTTTGCGTGGCAATGGTTCCGTTGATTCCGGGCAAGTGTACGTCCATCAAAACCAGATCGTAGGTGTTGTTCTTGACCGCCTCGATGGCGTCTTCGCCGTTGTCGATTACTTCGCACAACATGCCTTTGTTTTCTACCATTTTCTTGGTAATCATCTGGTTGATTTTGTTGTCCTCAATGAGCAATACTTTTTTGTCTTTGAGGATACTGTCATCAAAATCGAGCGATTTGTCTACCGTGGTTTTCTCTTCGCCGATCTTGAAGCTCAAATCGAATGAAAAAGATGAGCCTTTGCCCACTTTACTTTCTAGCTCAATTTTGCCGCCGAGTATGTCTATGAGTTTCTTTACAATGGTCAAACCGAGTCCTGTTCCGCCGTATTTGCGGTTGATTTCTATCGAGCCTTGTGAAAAACTGTCAAAGATGGTTTCTATTTTTTCTTCGGGAATCCCAATACCGGTATCGAGTACCTTGAAATGGATTGAGGTAAACTCCTCGTTGATTTCATT
>JAKQJQ010000304.1 GCA_029561105.1 Bacteroidota bacterium | reverse complement strand
TGCAGGGATTTTCTGACAATTTTACCAACATACCTGGCGCAAGTGATTCAGCAAGATACAAAGCATTAGGTAACTCGATGGCAGTTCCAGTAATGCGGTGGATAGGTGAAAGGATTAACTTGATAGAGGAATTACGCAAGTCAATTTGACATAACGCAAATTTTATAATAGATTACGCGCATGAACGATATAATCGACTATGACGTACTAATGCCAGACCACATGGCGAAGATGCAGCGATTGCAAGTTGTAGTGGATGACCCGATGACAATGGAAATAGTAATACAGCGCGTGCTTGACGGTGAAAGTCTGAAAGCGATAGCGCGGTCATGGAAACTACCAGTAACAAGATTCATAAAATGGATTTCAGACGATGAAAAACGCCTAGCAGAATACGAGGGTGCGTTACGCATACGCGCTGATGAACTGGTGTACGAAGCGGTAGAGCGTGCAGAGGGCGTAGTTGGACCAGACGGAGAACTCAGCGAGGTGGCCCGTGATAAACTGGTGATTGACACGAATTTGAAGGTTGCCGCGATGTGGGATAAGCAGAAATACGGTGGGGAGAAAACCACAGGTGGGGCGGGGATAAATATTATCATCAACAGAAGTGGTGCTGAAATACCAGAGGGTAATACGGTGGTGATTGATGGCTAATATTGTACTGCCGTATAACTGGAAGCCACGCCCGTATCAGGAAGATGTATGGAAATCGCTGAGTAGTGGGTGTAAGCGGGTAGTTGCTAGGTGGCATCGGCGTGCTGGTAAGGATGACGTTTTTTTACACCACGCAGCGTGTAGTTCTCAGGAACGTGCTGGTAACTATTGGTATTGCTTACCGCAGTACAGCCAAGCACGAAAAGCAATGTGGGAGGCTATTAACCCGAACACAGGGAAAAGGCGTATATTTGACGCTTTCCCGCGAGAAATGATTAAATCTGTGCGAGAAAACGAAATGAACGTGCAGTTTCACAACGGATCAACGTTTCAGTTGGTCGGTTCAGACAATCCAGACAGTTTGGTAGGTTCACCACCAGTCGGAATCGTGTTTTCTGAGTATTCACTGAGTAATCCGAGTACATGGGCGTATTTGATGCCTATTTTGGAGGAAAATAACGGGTGGGCAGGCTTTAACGGTACGCCACGCGGTAAAAATCACTTCAAAAAGATATGCGATTTGGCAGAAAAATCAGATGACTGGTTTTATGACGTAAAAACTGCTGATGACACAGGTGTATTCACAAAAAAACAGCTAGAAAACATATTGTACGAATTGCAAGACCAGTATGGTGACGAATTTGGCATGGCGATGTGGATGCAGGAGTATTATGTATCGTTTGATGCCGCGATTATGGGTTCGATTTACGGTGAATTTATCACTAAAATTGAACGCAAAGGCCAGATACTCGATTTTGAGATTGACCGCGAGGTTCCAGTAAACACCGTATGGGATTTGGGGCGTACCGATGCCACAGCGATATGGTTCTATCAGATTATTGGTGGCGAAATCAGAATTATTGATTATTACGAGGCTAGTCTGAAAGAAATTCCAGAATATGCACAGGTAATACGCACGAAAGCGAAAGAAGGCGGGTATAAGTACGCCACGCACTGGTTGCCACACGATGCGAAGCCGAAACGCTTGGGCATGGGCGGTAAAAGTATCATGCAGCAATTGCAGGATGAAAAAATCGGTAGAACGGTAATTGTGCCACGCCAGGACATACAGGATGGCATCCAAGCGGCTCGCGCAACGCTTCCTAAGTGTTATTTTCACAAAACAAACACAGAAATTGGTTTAGAGCATTTACGAAGCTATCATTATGAGTATAATGAGGAAAAGAAAATGTTTACTGACAGCCCATTCCATGACCACACGTCACACGGGGCTGATGCGTTTCGTTATTTAGCGATGTCATGGCGTAATCCTAAAACGCAGGAAGCCACACAGTCGTTTGAGCAAAAACTGATGACAGGTGCGCTTGCAGAAATGACGTTTGGTAAGATTAAGCAACAGCATTTAAGTCGGATGAAAAGTAAGCGTAGCGATATATACCACTAGGAACGGAAAATGGCGAATAAAGACGATTTTAAAGACGTTGAAATAAAGGTGGACAATAAAGTAACCGCTTGGCTTGCTGAAATTGATGACGCTAAAAAGCGCGAAAAAGACTACAGAAAAGACGGAAAGAAAATCCACGACATATATAACGGCTCGAAAGAGGAAAAAATCCCGTTTAATATTCTCTACAGTAACACAGAAACCCTACTTCCAGCCTTATATTCATCCGTTCCGCGCCCAGTGGTGCAACGAAGATTTAAAGACGATGATATGCTTGGTAAAGCCAGTGCTAAAGCTGGTGAGCGTGTACTTGAGTTTTTACTTGACACTAACATTGAAGGCTATGAAACGTATGATGATTGCCTGAGGGCGGCAACGTTAGACGGTCTGTTAGCTGGTCGTGGTCTCACATCGGTAAAATACGATGCAGAATTATCGAAAATGGTCGGTGAGGATGATACTGGTGGAGAAACATCGGATGCAGAAGAAGAAGCATACGAGAAAAAATCAGAATTAGTGTGCGTTGAAACGCGCTCATGGGATAAAGTGTATTTTGGCTACGCAAAACGCTGGTCTAAGGTGCCGTTTATCGTTTACGAGGAATTTGTAGATAAAACTGAGGCGATTAGGTTATTTGGTGAAGAAATTGCAGGAAAATTGCAGTACAACACCAAAGACGAGGAGGAAGAAAAAGAAACTGACGAAGAAGTATCTGGACAGTTATCGAAAACGACCTGTATCTACCAGATTTGGCATAAAAAAACCAAGAAAGTTATTTTTGTCAGCCCAGACTACAAAGAGGGATATTTAAAAGAACAAGATGACCCGCTTGGACTTACTGGCTTTTTTAATATGCCGCGCCCGATTATGTTCTTGGAGAAATCCAACGACTTGATGCCAGTGGCACTATATACGCTGTATGAAAATCAGGCAACCGAGTTAAACCGCTTGACCATACGCATTCAGAAGGTTGTCGAAGCGATTAAAGCGCGTGGTGTTTATGATTCAGAGCTTGGTGATGATATTGCTAAGATTATGGAAGAATCAGATAATGCGCTGGTGCCGGCAGATAAGTCAGCATCGTTTGCGGCAGAAAAAGGACTAGGTAACGCGATTTGGTTCATGCCGGTTGAGCAGTTAGTGAATGTTCTTATTCAGCTATATCAAGCACGAAATCAGTGTAAGCAGATTATCTACGAAATCACTGGTATTTCAGACATTATGCGCGGTTCAACCAATGCCAATGAGACATTGGGCGCACAAGAAATTAAAAAATCGTTTGGCACCCTGCGTTTAAAACGCTTGCAGTCAGAAGTTCAGCGTTATGCTCGTGATTTACTCCGCATGATGCTGGAAATTGCGGCTTCTAAATTCAGCACAGAAACATGGCAAAAAATGACGGGATTGCCATATTTAACTGACGAGCAAAAGCAAATTCTTGAAATGCAGAAAGCGCAAGCACAGCAATTTGGGCAACCGTTGCCACCTGAAATTGAGCAACAAATG
>JAKQJQ010000297.1 GCA_029561105.1 Bacteroidota bacterium | reverse complement strand
ATCTACATCGACCATCTCAACCAGAATTACGACAACCCGATTTTGCGCAAGGAACTCGTCGCGATTTCAAGTAAGGAAAATGATTTGCGCGATCAAGCGCGCGAGGTCATTGCCAAAGCCGATGGCAAAGCCGAAACCAACGACAAGGATTATGTCTTCATCCATTTCATCCTCAACTATTTGCCCAAGGGATTGATTGGGTTGTTGCTGGCGGTGATCCTCTCTGCAGCGATGTCGTCTACAGCTTCGGGCATCAACGCGCTAGCATCGACGACAGCCATCGACATCTACAAACGCAACATCAAGGAAGAGAAATCCGAGAAATATTATGTGAATGCCACCAAATTCTTTACGTTGATTTGGGGTATCATTGCCATCCTTTTTGCCTGCGTGGGTACTTTATTTGAAAATTTAATCCAGCTTGTGAATATTGTAGGCTCTATCTTTTACGGTACCGTACTCGGAATTTTCCTGGTTGGATTCTATATCAAATACGTCAAGGCCAATGCGATTTTTTACGCGGCGGTCATCAGCCAACTCACCATCTTCTACATCTATTACCTCGACGTGGTGAGTTTCCTTTGGCTTAATTTTATCGGCGCGGTGCTTACGATGATATTGTCGGCTTTGTTCCAACTATTGCTCCCAAAACCACAAAATACCGTCGCATAAAAAAATCCTGTTTCGGTTGAAACAGGATTTTATCATTTTTCCGGTTGGTCATAAATCTTTCGACTTTTTTCTTTTGACTTTTGACCAAAATTACTTTTTACTCCACTCAGAAATACTATCGTTATTCATCTTCACATAGTCATTATTTTTAGCAGCCTGGGCCGCAGCTAGTGACAGTTTTGCACTTTCGATCGCGCCTTTCTTATCCCCAAGCTTGGCCTGAATCAACGATTTTTGGCGGTTGTACCAAAATGGTTTGTCTTTATTGAGATCAAGTGCTTTGTTGATGTACTCCAACGCTTTGTTCATATCGCCATTGGACTGGTAGTAATATTGCGCCGAAGAAAAATAATCGCCAGCTGTTGGTCCGGCAAGTGCTTTTTCAATGCTGGCCATAGCTGCTTTTTGCGTAGGCACCTCAAACTTGATTGGAACGACGGTTTTTTCCCAAGAAAGCTCGAGAACACCGTAGTTGTTATCGAGTCCGTTGACTCCGATTGTAAAACTCTCAACATTGCGGTTGAGCATTTCAGACTGGGCGGAGGTTTTTAATGCAACTTTGGCATCGCTCCACTCATCAGGCGTTCCCCAATTATCAGTATCGGTGTAAAATACGATGTCCCAACTATCGGCTTTTGGCGTGGTGAAAAGTGCATATTTACCTTTCTTAAGCGTTTTACCATCGATGATGACATCTTCGCTAAAGCTGATCATTGAGTTTTGGTTGGCACCGGTTCTCCAGAGTTTTCCAAACGGTACGAGATCGCCAAAAATCTTGCGGCCTTTCATGCTCGGCCTGGAGTATTCAATGTCTACGGTAGTCAAGCCAACCACTTGCTCTACGGTCGCTTTTGGGCTGGGTTGCGGGGTTTTTACCTGCGCGTCAATGGTGTGCGAAGCCAATAGAATGGCGGCGGCAATAATAATTTTCTTCATATGATTTTGTTTTAGTTGTTTTCAAATTTACACATTCAATGCGCGGCAATATGTTAATCAAATCTTAATTTCAAATTATTTTGTTTAATCTTTTTTGAATTACATTAAACATTAAGTAGCTTTACCAAAAATGCTACGATGAAAATCTACACCAAAAGCTGTACACAGCAATTGCCCATCACCATCGAACAAGCCTGGGATTTCCTTTCGGATCCCAAAAACCTGCAGGTTATTACACCCGATTTCATGGGATTCAACATCATTTCAGGGACCGAACGCAGCATTTTTCCGGGACAAATCATAGAATACACCGTCGCACCGGTCCTTGGCCTGAAAATGCAATGGGTTACCGAAATCACGCATGTGATCGACAAACAGTATTTTGTAGACGAACAACGCTTTGGCCCATATGCCTTCTGGCACCACAAACATTTCCTCAAAGCCGTTCCAGGCGGCGTGGCGATGGAAGACATCATCCATTACAAATTACCGATGGGGGTTTTAGGACAACTCCTGCATCCATTACTGGTAAAACCAAAACTCGATGCAATCTTTGATTACCGACGTGAAAAACTGACTTTGCTTTTTGGAAGCCTAAACTCTTAACATATGGTAGTATTTTGGTTCAGGCGCGATTTGCGATTGCACGACAACAAAGGTTTTTTTGAAGCCTTAAGCAGCGGCGAAGAAGTGCTTCCGATTTTTATCTTCGATAAGAACATCCTAGAGGATTTACCCGTAGCCGATCCGCGCTTAGGACTGATTCACGACTTGTTGACCGCAATGCAGGCTGGCTTGGAACGAAACAATAAATCGCTGGCGGTATTTCACGGTGATCCGGTGGTATCGGTGTTTGAAAGATTGTTCAAAGAACATCACATAACCAGCGTGTACACCAACCACGATTACGAACCCTACGCGCGCAAACGCGACGTGGCGGTATACCAAATTTTCAAGAAGCACGACGTAAAATTCCTGACTTACAAAGACCAAGTCATTTTTGAAAAGTCAGAAGTGACCAAAGACGATGGTACGCCTTATGTGGTTTACACGCCGTATTCCCGGAAATGGAAGGAACATTTCAGTGAAACCAAACTCCAACATTTCGCCTCAGAGAAAAAACTCGATGCAATTGCCGCGCACGATTATCCTTTTCTTTCGCTCGATGATATTGGTTTCGAAAGCCCGAAGATAAAGACGCCTGCCTTGGATGACTCGCCAAAATTAATCGCCAATTACCAGGAAACCCGCAATTTTCCCGCCTTAAAAACCTCACATGTTGGCCCGTTGCTTCGTTTTGGAGCGCTCAGTATCCGGGAAATGGTAGGAAAAGCCAACCGGGAAACAAATCCCACTTATCTCAATGAACTGATCTGGCGCGAGTTCTTTATGCAGATTTTGTGGCATTTCCCGCACACGGTCACCAAAAGTTTCAAGCCCAAATACGATGCAATCCAATGGCGTAACGACGAAGCCGAGTTTAGGAAATGGTGCGAAGGGAAAACCGGCTACCCGTTTGTGGATGCAGGCATGCGCGAGCTCAATGCCACCGGGTTCATGCACAACCGCGTACGGATGATCGTGGCCAGCTTCTTGTGCAAACACCTGCTGATTGACTGGCGCTGGGGCGAAGCGTATTTTGCCCAAAAACTCTTCGATTACGAGCAATCGAGCAACATCGGGAATTGGCAATGGGCAGCAGGAAGTGGCGTGGATGCTGCACCGTACTTCAGGATATTCAACCCAACTGAGCAAATCAAGAAATTCGACAAAGACCTCAGATACATCAAAAAATGGGTTCCTGAATTAGAAACTTCGGCGTATCCCCAGCCAATCGTCGATCATAAAATGGCGCGCGAAAGATGCCTCAAAGTCTTTAAGGAAGCGGTAGGTTAGCGAATGATGTCGGTATCCACGGGAACATAACCCAAATGCCTGCTGATGGAAAGGATTTGTCCTTTGTGATGGAACTCATGTGTGGTGACGTGAGCGAAAATCGTCGCAGGAGTCGTAATGCCTTTCCCACCGCGGATTTCATAAGCGATTGGATTACTCGGGTTTGATTCAAGAAATTCAGTCATCAATTGATCGACCGTAACAAATATATTTATTGCTGCTGAAATATTTTTAACTGATTCATTTTTAGAAAACTCCAAACCTTTACCTAAAGCAACATTTCCTATCCAAAACACATACGCATTAGCAGTGTGCACGAGTAAGTTGCGCATGCTTCCGCCTTGACCGAAATCTGTATTCTCGTTGACGAAGTCTTCTTCTCTGATGGTTTTGCAGTAATCAAACAACACCTGTCTTGAGGATAGGATCCAATCGTACTGCGACTTAGCATATTGGCTGAATTCCATATTATTTCAAATTTCGGATGGTTTTAAAATCGAGTTCGTCAAAACGCTCAATAACTTTGTCGGCAGTAGACAAATCCTGTAATTTGGAGTGGAAACTGTTGTAAGCTATACAATAAATCCCAGCGGCATTGGCAGCTTTAATCCCGTTGGTGCTGTCCTCGATGACGATACAATTGTCAACCGGCGTGTTGGCCAGTTCAGCGGCTTTGAGGAAAATCGCCGGATGCGGTTTAGATTTAGGAAAATCCTCGCCCGAAACAATATGGCTGAAATATCGGTGCA
>JAKQJQ010000317.1 GCA_029561105.1 Bacteroidota bacterium | reverse complement strand
GGATACTGCGCCAAAATCTGTGTCACGAAGTTCTTGATGACTTCGTCTTTCTTGTCCACGTTCTGGGTGAGGTAACCCGAGCCTACGCCTTGCCAGATGAGTTCTTTTTTCCTGGCATCAATCAGGTCGATGGTCAGGACGCCTTCGGTAGTGGTGTTGACCGAGTAGTTGCCGCCCCAGTAGGGGTTCCAGCCAAATCCCCAACCATAGCCGTAACCGGCGTAGAATTGGTTCACGTTGACATTCTTCTCTGACTTGGTGTTGATGTTGATCCACAAATCAGGGTTTTCACTTTTGGTGAATCCTTTGGATGCCATCGTTTCATCGATAGAACGCAGGATTCTTTTCTTATCGAGGTCTGAGATTTCAACCTTGTCGATGCCGGTCTTATAAAACGCATAGGTTTTGTACGCCGCGAAGTTAACAGACTTGTCATAATCGGTGTTGACCCGAACCGAGGCACACGAAGCCAACATCATAATCAAGAGCAGCGGTAGTAATTTGATTGTTTTCATAATTGCAATTTTTAGATTTTGAGATCATTTTTATATAACGGCAACCTGAAATCCAACATTGCCATTTAACTTTCTAATAACGCATCATCGACGAGGTTCGGGAGCGTGACTTTCAACAAAGGTTGCGACTGCATGGCGCGTTTGATGGCGAAAACCGCACCTTCGTTTCGTGCCCAGTTTCTGCGTGCAATTCCGTTGTTTACGTCCCAGAAAAGCATCGATTCTAAGCGCCTTGACGCGTCGGCCGAGCCATCAAGAACCATACCGAATCCGCCGTTGATGACCTCGCCCCAGCCCACACCACCGCCATTGTGGATGGATACCCAAGTGGCACCGCGGAAACTGTCGCCAATCACATTCTGGATGGCCATATCGGCGGTAAAACGCGAGCCGTCGTAAATGTTCGAGGTTTCGCGGTAAGGCGAGTCAGTGCCGGATACATCGTGGTGGTCACGACCGAGGATGACATAGCCAATCTCATCTTTTGCAATGGCTTGGTTGAAAGCTTCGGCAATTTTGATGCGCCCTTCGGCGTCGGCATAGAGGATTCTCGCTTGCGAGCCTACGACAAGTTTATTTTGCTGTGCGCCTTTGATCCATTGGATGTTGTCCTGCATTTGTTGCTGGATTTCTGCCGGTGCAGTTTTCGCCATTTCTTCGAGTACTGCGCAAGCAATATCGTCTGTCTTTTGCAAATCTTCTGGTTTGCCCGAAGCACAAACCCAACGGAACGGCCCAAATCCGTAATCGAAACACATCGGGCCCATGATGTCCTGAACATAGCTCGGGTAACGGAAATCGATGTGATTCTCGGCCATAATGTCGGCGCCGGCACGCGATGCTTCTAAAAGAAATGCATTGCCGTAATCAAAGAAATAAGTGCCTTTTGCGGTGTGTTTGTTGATTGCGGCTGTATGGCGGCGCAGGGTTTCTTGTACTTTTTGTTTGAACAATTCGGGGTTTTGTGCCATGAGCGCGTTGGCATCGTCGAATGAAATCCCAACAGGATAATAACCGCCTGCCCACGGATTGTGAAGCGAGGTCTGATCTGAGCCCAAATCGATGCGCAGGTCTTCTTCGTGGAAGCGTTCCCAAACGTCTACGACATTGCCCAGGTAGGCGATAGAAACGACTTCCTGGTTTTGGAGCGCCGTTTGGACGCGCGGTACCAATTCGTTGATATCGGTGATGACTTCATTGATCCAGCCTTGCGAATGGCGGATGTGCGTGATTTTTGGGTTGACTTCGGCGCAAACGGTGACGCAACCGGCGATGTTCCCCGCTTTGGGTTGTGCGCCAGACATGCCGCCCAAACCAGAGGTGACAAAAAGACCTCCTTTGGGCGTTTTTTTTATTTTACGGAATCCGTTTAGGACGGTAATGGTGGTGCCGTGTACGATGCCTTGCGGCCCGATGTACATGTAGCTTCCCGCGGTCATCTGGCCGTACTGTGTAACGCCGAGCGCATTGAATTTCTCCCAATCATCTGGTTTGGAATAATTGGGAATCATCATACCGTTGGTGACCACGACCCTTGGTGAGTCTTTGTGCGACGGGAACAAACCCATTGGGTGGCCCGAGTACATGGCCAGCGTTTGCTGGTCTGTCATTTCTGACAGGTATTGCATCGTGAGTAAATATTGCGCCCAGTTCGAGAATACAGCGCCGTTGCCGCCGTAGGTAATGAGTTCGTGCGGGTGTTGCGCCACAGCATAATCGAGGTTGTTCTGGATCATGAGCATGATGGCTTTGGCTTGTTCACATTTGCCGGGATATTCAGAAATGGGGCGCGCCTTCATTTCATAATCGGGACGCAAACGGTACATGTAGATGCGGCCGTAAGTTTCTAGTTCTTCGGAGAATTCTGCAATCAGTTCTTTGTGGTGTTGCGGCTCAAAATAACGCAAGGCGTTTCTAAGTGCGAGTTTTTTTTCGTCGGGCGAGAGGATTTCTTTGCGTTTGGGCGCGTGGTTGATGCTCGTGTCGTAGGGTTTTGGATTGGGGAGGACCTTTGGGATTCCTTGTTGGATTTGTTCTTTGAAAGTCATTTTTTTGGACGCGCCTGCGGTTTTGGACGCGCTGCGCTTTGGACACGCTGCACTTTGGACACGCTTCGCTTTGGATTTTGAGTTAGACAGATGTTCTTTCTTTATATGCTGTTTAAAGTGATGGAGATGCCCGCGTTAGGGATTGCAGCAAGTACCGCGTACTGCGAAAAGCCCGGCCGTAGGCAACGCCCATACTTGGACTGCGCTCAGTGTCACTATTTTTTTATTGTTCCTGTTTTTTTATCGAATCCGTAGGGGCAATGCCGGCAACCGCTGCGGCAGCAATAGCCGCGTTTGAGGTGGTAGCGCTCGGTGAAGCATTTGTAGCCTTCGGGCGTGTAATAAAAATCTTCGCCTTCGATTGGTTTATTTTCATTATTTTGCTCTTGCATAACGTACAAAAATAACAAGTTTCGCCGATGTTTTTGATTGTTGCCAAATATTTAATTCCGAAAGGTTATCGTGGATTGACGGTGTTTCCCTTTGTGATCGTGGGTGACGCTTTGGATAAGGAAAATTCTGTGTTGGTCAACCACGAGCGGATCCACTTAAGGCAACAATTGGAACTGCTCATTTTGCCTTTTTTTGTTTGGTATCTGCTGGATTTTTTGGTGAAGTGGATGCGTTACCGAAATTGGAACGATGCCTATCGCAATATTATTTTTGAACGTGAAGCTTATGCGAATGAAAAAAGCCCCGACTATTTAAAATCGAGGCCTTTTTGGAATTTCTTACGATAATGCCGATTTATTTTTTTGGTTTGGCCACCTCCATTTTTTTGGTCTGTTCCTGCAATTGGAAGTAGTCGATGAAACCTTCTGGCATAGGTGTGGGTTTGTAATTGCGTTTTTGTTGTTCCTGAAACCGGACGTTTTCATTGTAATCGACAGGTGGAGGCGTGGCGTATTGGTTGTATTTTCTGGTGTCGCCTCCGCCCCAAAGCGGATCGTTGCCAAATCGGTGGTCCTGGAAATGCAAACGTTTGGCCATGATGCGGAATGAAAAGGTGATGTTGGATGTGCCGCCATTTTTTTCTTTTACTGTAAAGCCTTTGTTGTCGGCATCCTTGATTACAATCAAACCGTTGCTTTCTCCTTCTTCTTGCAGGAAAACACGCATGGGATGGGTTTGGTCGACAAAAATCGTTTCCAGAAATAGTGGGTCCAATTGGATGTGCGTGGTTCCGTTTACCAATTGGCCGCCGCCGACATCTTCAAACCAGACTTCGGGAAGCTCGGTAACATACAAGAGCTGGTTTCCTTTGCTGGTCCCGACACTGGCAGTTTTGGTTCCGTTGGCGATGACATGGTTCCCGTTGAAATAGCCGCTGTAGTTGGCATTGTTAGTCCTCCAGCCTACGACACCTACATCGATGTTACCGGCGGGAATACCACCTCCAAATCCCACTCCAACCACGCCTAAGCCAAACGAGGCGCCGTTATAATTGCCCAGAACCCCTATGCGCTGATTGCCGCTGGCGATGGCATTGTAACCATAGACACCTGCACCGCCATTCGCTGCAGCAGGCGTTGAACAAACGCCGTAGACTCCGCTGCGAATTCCGCCGGTGTTGGTTCCGTTGTAATTTCCCAATACGCCGGCCCCAGCCCCGGTACCTCCATAGTAACCTTGAACCGAAGAAAAAGCAGACGAACTGGCAGCCAATGTTTCGCCCCAAACACCCGAACCAGCTTGCCCGGTATAGCCGTTGGTGGCAAATGGGAGTGCGGCTGTGCCTATGGCAACTAAAGCATCCCCCGCGTACGGAGACGCAGTGCCATTTATGACTACTTCGCCGTCGGTAGGGTTGATTCGCATGCGCTCGATGTTATTGCTGTACAATCGAAAGGCTTGCGCGTTGGTGGTTCCTATAAAATTAGCTGCAGCGATGGTGTTACCTGACAATGACCAGGCAAAGTCGCTGTTGTTGGCCCAGGTGACGTTCCCGAGCGCATCGGTACGCATGGTTTGACCTACTGTACCGCGAGAGGGAGGCAAGGTGTAGGTGTTGCCAACGGTGGTGCCGATTCCGACATTACCCAGGAAGTAACCGGCGAAGTTGGTGGCGCCGGGTTTCAAGACTTCTGAATAAACACCGTAATGGGTGCCGCCTGCTGTGGTATTTATTAAATTATAGTTGCCATACTTTGTGGTGATTCCGGTTCCTGTCAACCAATTGTATGTGCCGTAATGACTATTACTGCCGCCTCCTGTTCCTGCAAGTAGATTGTAATTTCCATAATGGTTTCCGTTACCGGTTACACCAATAGAGGTTTCGTATCCTTTTATAGTTCCGGCAGAACTTCCTGCTAAATTGTTTGAATAAGCACTCACGGAAGTAGTATTTGAAGCGCTATTATTTGTAATGAAATTATTACTCCCAAACGTATTAGAATTACTGTTGATTACGTTGTTGAAGCCATATATGAACGAAGAATTTGGACTTGTTATTTGGTTGGCTACCCCATAGTGAATTCCGGTTCCGCTATTTGAAACTGAATTGGCTTGAGCCATCATAACATCATCAGAATTACCTTGAATGAAATTATTGATTGCAGATTTGATTGTTGCGCCACCGGCAGTTACGGTACTGTTTAATGCGTTTATGATTCCGGATGAAGCCGCTCCGCCTGAGGAAACATCAAGGGCGCTACTAGCGGTATTTTTTCCAATGGCCACATTTCCTGTGTGAAACATATCGTCGGTAATCGCATCGGGAGCAGTTGTAGTTCCCACTTCATACCAATCGTGATCGCCGTTTGCCGTGGACGAAATTCCAATCCAGTCTGTCGGATCGTTCCAGTAGTAGAAACCGGGTTGTCTGAGCGTTGATGAAAATGTAGCGGGTGTGGTTAGATAAATAAGCATGCCTTGTTGGGCCGCAGTTGGGTTGGTGGCAGGGAAAGCGTCGACTTTTGGAATCAGTATTCCGTCGGTATTTGCCGGTGTGACCTGATTCGTGGAGCGAATGTCGAGCTGTGCGTCTGGCGCAGTGGTTCCGATTCCTACCTGGGCTAAAACTTCGTCAGCAGAAAAGAGCAGGAAACATACAAAAATGGAAAAGTAAAATTGTTTCATAATAGGGGATATTTGACTTTTAAAAGTAAATTCAAAAAGCTCAAAATCAAATTTTTATAGACAAACGACCGAAATACTCTACGAACGGACTTTTATCGCAATTTTCATATGTTTTCATAGGCGTTTTTAAAATATTATTTTACTTTTATCGCTTAATTTGATGAGTATGAGAAAGTTTAGTTTTTGCATCGGCATGTTGCTGCTGTTGGTTTTCGAGCAGGGAAATGCGCAGCTTTATGTAAGCAACAGTTATGTATATGTGGCAGACAAATACCTGTTTGTGACTCAGGATGTCAACCTTCAAAGTTCGGGTAATATTTACCTGAGAAATGAATCGCAGTTGTTGCAAGCCACTACAGGTTCCTCTGCCAACCAAGGCGTAGGAGAATTGTCGGTTTTTCAGGAAGGGACTTCAAACAATTATACATACAATTACTGGTGCTCGCCTGTAGGAGCATCGTTGGCCGCCGTGGGGAATAGCAGTTTTGGAATTTCGCAATTGAGCAGACCCACTGGGCTCGACACTAGCGTGCCGGCTACTATCCTCGCTTCTTCAATACTCGACGGAACGACTTCGGCAGGAAATCTTTCAATAGCCGAACGTTGGATCTTCAAATTTTTGTCATCCACGACTTACTCCCAATGGTTTTACACGGGTTCGGCCGCTACGATCGCGCCAGGACAGGGCTTTACGATGAAAGGCACCAGCGGTACCGATGCTACAACGGTACTTGGCGTACAGAACAATCCGGGAAGCCAACAGCGCTATGATTTTAGGGGAAAACCCAACGATGGAAACATCGATATTTCTGTAATAGCTACACCAGGCAACATGACGCTGACCGGAAACCCATATCCAAGCGCCATCGATCTCAATATGTTCCTGACCGACCCAACGAACACTCCATTTATAGACGGAACCGCTTTGTTTTGGGAGCATGACCCAACTGTAGCTTCGCACTTCATTGCCAGCTATCGCGGCGGCTACGGGGTATACAACGGCGCGACAAGCGTTTACACACCAGCCACATTTTACAATTATGACGCCGCCGGAAACCAAGGCACGGTGGCCAGTACACCATTGAACCATTACGAGAGAAGATTTTGTCCGGTTGGGCAAGGATTTATGGTTCGCGGCACCGCTGCAGGTTCACCGCGATTCAAGAACCTGTATCGCGTGTTTAAGAATGAGGGCGTGGTCAATAATTCTGAGTTCCACAGGCTAGCTTCAAATGGCAATGCTACGGCAGATTACGGGAATTATGGTGAGATTCCCAATGTTGCGGGAACCGATTACACCCAAATCAGCAAAGCGCCCACACCGCACATCAACATCAACGCCTCTTTGAATGGTCAGGCAGTGCGCCAGATAGCGATTTGCTTTTTGCCAAACGCAGTTGATGGCGTTGACCTCGCAGATTCTAAGTCGGCAGACACAGAACTCAACTTGCCATTTGATATGTATTTTTACCTCGACAGTAAAGAGTACATCCATACAGCGACCAGTTTCGACATCCACAAAACCTTTCCTGTAGGATTTAAGAACAATGCCGAAGCTACTTTTAAAATCCAGGTTGCCGAATTTATTAATTTCAATGGTGCCAGCAATGTATTCCTGCACGACAAGGAAACCGACAATTACTACGATGTCAAAAATGAGGAATACCAATTGACTTTGCCTGCAGGTGTGTACAATGATCGTTTTGAGTTTACTTTCCTTAATCGTGAAATGCTCAATATCCCCGGATTGTCGGCAGACTCATTTGATGTCGTTCAAAACAATACCGCGCAAGAGCTAGTCATTGGCAATCCCAAAGGTATGACCATTCAATCGGTTGGCTTGTTTGATATCAATGGCAAACAAATTTTCAACAAGCAACAGTTGGGCAACAAAGCCAGCTACCAATTCTCTACAGCAGGGATTGCCGATGCGGTTTATGTCGTGAAAATTGTTACAGAAAATCAACAAGATTACGCTAAGAAAATAACGGTTTATAACCGCAAGTAACCCTTGAGTTTGTATACTTGAAAGCAGTCGAAAGGCTGCTTTTTTTTTGAGATACTTTTATTGGAGAGGCGATTATCGATTAACTTTGCAAAAAAGCTTTTTTGGAAACCCACAACCAGATCTTGCAGTCGCGTCCGGATATTACCTTGGCCATCAAACGGGAGGATTTGATTCATCCTTTCGTGTCGGGTAATAAATACCGCAAACTCAAATACAACATTTCCGAAGCCTTGAAACTTGGGCAACACCGGTTGTTGACTTTTGGAGGTGCTTTCTCCAATCACATCGCAGCAGTGGCTGCTGCAGGGAAAGAACAGGGACTGCAAACAATAGGTATTATTCGTGGGGATGAACTTACAGGCGGGGTATCTAACAACCCGACTCTGCAGTTCGCTACTGATTGTGGCATGCAACTCGAATTTATAAGCAGGGAAGCCTACCGGCAAAAAAGCGAAGCGGCCTTTATTGAAAAACTACAACAAAAATTTGGCGATTACTACCTGCTGCCCGAAGGCGGAACCAACGATTTGGCGGTTAAAGGTTGCGAGGAAATCCTCACCCAAGCCGATGCTGCGTTCGAATATATCTGCTGCGCAGTGGGAACCGGCGGCACCATATCCGGGCTCATCAATAGTGCAAAACCCTGTCAACAAGTTTTGGGTTTTCCGGCAGTTAAAGGGGATTTTTTAAGACAGGAAATTCATAAATTTGCGAAGCCCGATAACTGGAAATTGATTTCGGATTATCAATTTGGAGGATATGCCAAAGTTAATGAGGAACTTATCGGTTTTTTGAACCGGTTTTATCTGGAAAACGGTGTTCCGCTTGATCCGGTTTATACTGGAAAGATGGTTTTTGGCGTTATCGATTTGATCCAAAAGGATTATTTCCCAAGCGGTTCTAAAATCCTCATGATCCACACCGGAGGTCTCCAGGGTATTTCGGGAATGAACATCAAATTAAAAAAGAAGCAGTCAACCACAATCCATTACCATGATTAAGAAATTAGTGCTTTTGCTTATTGTCGTCGCCCTTGTGGGATGCAGTTCCTCGCAACCCGTTGTGCGCACTTCTAAGCCAGCGTACCGCAAGCCTGGGACTTCTGTAGCGAAAACGCAGCGCAAGCCTGTACCAAGGAAAACTACTCCTTCGCGTACTACGCCTTCGAGAACTACTTCAAAACCTGTCGCAACCAGCCAAAGAACCGCAACCAGACCGTTAGATCAAAACCCCGAAATCAGAAAAATCGAGGAGAAATACGAGTCGGCAATAGAGCAGGACAAATCGTCGGGCAACGAAACGGTAATCTCCAAGTCAGAAATCCTAGAGGCCACTACAAGAGTGAAAGTGACCACCGCAATGGTCAACGACTATATCGCGACCTATAAGGAAACGGCAAAAAATAATATGACACAATATGGCATCCCGGCCAGTATCATTCTGGGGCAAGGCATACTGGAGTCGGGCGCAGGAACAGGACCCTTGAGTATATTGGCCAATAATCATTTTGGAATCAAATGCCACAAGGAGTGGAATGGTCCGAGTGTGAGATATGACGACGATGAAGCCCAAGAGTGTTTTAGGAAGTACGAAGTGCCCGGAGAATCGTATCAAGACCATTCACTATTTCTAACCAGCCGGTCCAGATATCTGGGATTGTTCCAGCTGGGAAAAGACGATTACCGCGCCTGGGCAAAAGGACTCAAGGAGGCGGGTTATGCCACCGATCCCAAGTATCCGGAGAAGCTCATCGGTATCATTGAGCGCTACCAACTCAACCAATATGATGCAGAGGTACTGGGCAATCCGTTTGTTCGGGTAAACAACACGCTCACCAAGCCCACAGTGCAATCGGCGAGTACCGACACTTACGAAGTAACCCAAGGCGATACCTTGTATTCGATTTCAAGGCGCTTCAATATTTCTGTAGACGACCTCAAACGCAAAAATGATTTACAGGACAACGCCATTTCTATCGGCCAAAATCTCATAATAAAATAATATGCTATACCAAAGAAGCAGCCGGCTGTTTGCCGAAGCAGAGCAGGTAATTCCGGGCGGTGTAAACTCGCCGGTACGGGCCTTCAAAGCCGTAGGCGGCAAGCCTATTTTTGCCAAAAGCGCCAAAGGGGCGTATTTGTATGATGAAGACGGCAATCGTTTCATCGACTATATCAATTCGTGGGGACCCATGATACTGGGTCATGCCTTTCAACCGGTTGTAGACGCGGTAAAGCAACGCGCCGAACTCGGTACTTCATTCGGGATGCCAACCGAGCTTGAAACCCAAATCGCAGCACTGGCAGTTGCTATGGTGCCCAATATCGAGAAAATCCGTTTTGTAAATTCGGGCACCGAAGCTTGTATGAGCGCCATCCGTTTGGCACGCGGCTATACCAAAAGAGACAAGATCATCAAGTTTGCGGGTTGCTACCACGGCCACTCTGACTCGTTCCTGATACAAGCCGGAAGCGGAGCCGTCACTTTTGGCACGCCAAACAGTCCCGGAGTAACGTCTGGAACCGCCAAAGACACTTTGCTGGCCGCTTACAATGATTTACAGAATGTATCCGATTTGATCGATGCCAATCCCAATGAAATTGCCGCGATTATTGTAGAGCCGGTTCCCGGAAACATGGGTTGTATCGTTCCGAAAAAGGGGTTTTTAGAAGGTTTGAGGCAGATGTGTACAGACCACGGCATCCTGCTTATTTTTGACGAAGTAATGACCGGATTCCGTCTGGCTAAAGGCGGCGTACAGGAATTGTTCAATGTCAAGGCCGACATTGTGACTTTTGGCAAAGTAATCGGCGGCGGATTGCCTGTGGGTGCTTTTGCCGCGCGTTCAGAGATTATGAATTACCTCGCACCTATTGGGCCGGTATATCAAGCCGGAACCTTATCTGGAAATCCATTGGCCATGGCGGCTGGGTTGGCCATGTTGCAGGCTTTAAATGACGACTCTGGGGTTTTTAACCGCCTGGAGGAAAAAACAGCTTACCTTGAAAAAGGGATTCGCGACGTACTCAATCAAAATAATATTGATTTCACCATCAATAGGGTAGGTTCTATGATTTCTGTTCATTTCGACGCAGAGCCGGTTTATGATTTTAAGACGGCGGCCAAAGGCGATAATGAAACCTTTCGTAAGTTCTTTCACGGATTGCTTGCCGAAGGGGTCTACATCGCGCCATCGGCCTACGAAACCTGGTTCATTACCGATGCGCTCACTTACGATGACCTCGACTTTACGATTGAGGCGATCCGAAAAGTTTCGGCTACATTATAACATAAAAAAAGCTCCTGGATTCAGGAGCTTTTTTATTTAGTAGCGTATGCATTAATTTGTGATCAACTTTTTCAAGTCAGGATCTGAGTTCACAGTCGCTTTTTGCGCCTCAGTCAATGCCGACATGATTTTGTTTTCTACTTTTTTGTTCATTTTTTCTTTTTCGGCAGCGGTCATCTGCGGTTTGTTTTGCAATTCCTCATTTCTCATCGCCAGTAAGGTGTAAACATCACGCTTCAAATCATCGCTTAGATTCAATTTGGCATTCAAAGTCATCATTTCATTTTTAGCTTTCTCCTGAGGAGAAACCGTTGCTTTTTTATCCTGGGCGCTTGCGCTGATGGTAAAGGCAAAAAACAAAGTTGCTATTGCAATTAATTTTTTCATTGGTTTGGTTTTTTAAATTAGGAAACCAAATCTAACTGATTTTTAGCAAATCACAAAATTTATTTTCCCTTATTCAGGCTTCGGCATTTTGTCGGCTCTTTTCTCGCGGCGTTCCTGCATTTTTTCTTTGCGGTCGGCTTTGAGTTGTTCCCATTTTTTGAATTGCTCGGGCGAGAGGATTTTTTTTACCCTTTCCTGCATGGCCATCTGTTCATCGAGTCTTTTGGATTCTCTTGCAAAACGTTCATCGGCGGTAGGCTTGACACCTTTTTCTCTGTTGGCTTTTCTTTCGGCCATTACAGCTTCGCGTTTTGCCGATTGTTCGGCGATAATTTTCGACATTTCTTTTTGCTGCGAATCGTTGAGCCCGAGTTCGAGTGTCATTTTCTTAATCGCCAGCTGGTTTCTCTGTTCGGGTGTGAGCTTTTCTATGTCGGCTCTTTTCCTGTCCATCTTTTTTTCTTGTGCAAAAGCTGTCAGCCCGACAACCAAAAATGCAACCATCAATAATTTTTTCATCTGTTTATTTTTTAAAATTTGGGGTTAAGACGCAGGCCAATAATTAAAGTTTAACCAGATTTTAAAATTAAGTCGAATTTAACAACCTGACTTGTTTGTTAGTTTTATAAATTTGCAACGTGAAAAAATGTCTGCTTCTATTGTCGCTGCTAATCCTCGCCTAACCGGTCTTGCCGTTGGTGGAGTATGTGGCCAATTATGACTACATCTCTAAAGTACTTTGTGTCAACAAAGCCCAGCCTGCCATGCACTGTAACGGAAAGTGCCATTTAATGAAAGAGCTCGCCAAAGCTTCAGAAAATGAAAAACCCATTTCAGACAAAAAACTGGTAGTCCAAGAATCAGAAACTTTGTTTTTCCAGGAAATCAGGGAATGTTTTACAGCCGTTTGGTTTACAGACGCCCAGCCAGGAAACTCGAACCATTACCACAATTTATACGCCTACCTCAATAGCACTTCTGCTTTTCATCCGCCCACTTTTATTTCTTAGCATACAGATTTGAAATTTTCGGTCGTTTGGCACTTGCCATCCCGACTCCAAAACTTTTTGTAAAATAATAAGAAATAAAACAGATGAAAACCATTGTAAAAAAATGCCTTGCCATTGCAGTAGTAGCTGTGGCCTTAACTGCTTGTTCAAAAGATGATAACCCCATAAACACCGTAGTCGGGAACGGTAATCTCGGCGTAGAATTCGATAACGTATTTGCTGGTGCCGATTTAACCCTGAACACCCCAACCAACACCACATCTCAAGCAGAAAACCTCCAGATTTATGATGTCAAATACATCATCAGTAACATCGTGCTTACCAAAGACGACGGATCTACTTATACCTATCCAAAAGC
>JAKQJQ010000250.1 GCA_029561105.1 Bacteroidota bacterium | reverse complement strand
TTTGTTTTGCGGTAAAAGTAATAAGATAACGTTGGCTCTCCAAATAAATTTTGCCGTTAAAAGCCCGCTGTTTACAAAAATGTTCATAATAAAAGCCTAAAGCGGGTCGTTATACCTTGCAGAGTAGCTTAATTTTGAATTTCTAAACCATTAAGAAAATGCACCAACTATCCCGTTTTTTTTTCCTGCTTTTTTTTGTTGCTTCTGTTAACGTTTTTGCCCAAAAATCGGCGATCTATACGCACGAACTCGGGGATTATGACAGGGCGGTTTCGCTTTATAGGAACAAGCAGTATTTATCGGCACAGCTGATTTTTGATAAAGTAAAATCTGAAAACAAAAGCCTGGAAGTACAAGCCGATTGCAGCTATTACAGCGCCAATTGCGCCATAAGGCTCAACCAGTCGGGTGCCGATGAAGCCATGGAAAACTTTGTTCGCGATTACCCCACAAGCCCAAAGCAAAACCAGGCGTATATTGAAGTGGCACACTTCTACTTTGAACAGGGCAAATATCCGCAGGCGCTCGAATGGTTTGACAAGGTCGATGAAAACTCACTGAGCTATGATGATCTCGACAAATTCAATTTCCAGAAAGGTTACAGTTTTTTCTCGGCTGGCAAGAAAAAGGAAGCGACTCCGTATTTCAACAAGGTCTTGAACTCAAAAGAGTTTGGCTCGCAAGCCAAATACTACCTTGGCTTCATGGCGTATGAAGGCAACGACTACAAAGAAGCCACCAAGTATTTCGATGAAGTTTCGGGTGAGGAAAAGTACAAAGAGAAGTTGTCATATTTTCAGGCCGACATGAATTTCAAGCTCGGCAAATTTGAGAAAGCCATCCAAACGGGGCAAACGGCAATGGCCAAATCCAACGCGCTCGAGAAGTCCGAGCTCAATAAAATCATCGGCGAAAGCTACTTCAACCTCAAGCAATACGACAAAGCAATTCCGTACCTCAAGGAATACAAAGGCAAGAAAGGTCGCTGGAACAACACCGATTTCTACCAATTGGGTTACGCATATTACCAGCAAAAAGACTACGAGAATGCGATATCACAATTTAATAAGATTATCGATGGAAAGGATTTTGTGGCGCAAAATGCCTACTACCATTTGGGGGAAAGTTATTTCAAAACAGACAGGAAACAGCAGGCATTGAATGCGTTTAAGAATGCCTCAGAAATGGATTTCGATCTCAAGATCCAGGAAGACGCGAGTTTGAATTACGCGAAATTGAGCTATGAAATCGGAAATTCTTACCAATCGGTTCCCGATGTTTTGGCAAATTTCCTGAGCAAGTACCCAAATTCACCGAGTAAGACAGAAGTAGAGACCTTGCTCATCAACTCATACATCACTTCTAAAAACTACAAAGGCGCGCTGGATTTGCTCGAGAAAAACAAATTCTCAAACAAAGCCGCCTACCAAAAAGTAACTTTTTACCGAGGCCTTGAATTGTACACGGATGGCAGTTATGCCGACGCTTTGGCGATGTTCAAAAAATCAATTGCACAGCCGAGTGACGCGAAATTTTCGGCGCGTGCCACGTTCTGGAAAGGAGAAACAGAATTTGTCCTGAATGATTTTGGCAATTCGCTGATCAGTTTCAAGCAGTTTGTTGCGTTCCCCGAAGCCAAGTCGACACCCGAATATAAAAACATCAACTACAATATTGCCTATGCGTATTTCAAACAAAAGGAATACGACCAGGCCGGGAATTATTTTCAAAACCACATCGATGCCGTCAAGGACGACAAAACCCGTTTAGTGGATGCGTATCTCAGGCTCGGTGATTGCCGTTTTGTTACCGCCAAATACTGGCCCGCAATGGATGCCTACAACAAAGTTATCGAACTCAAAGGCGTCGATGCCGATTATGCGGCGTTCCAGAAAGCGGTGAGCTATGGTTTCGTGAGCAAAAACGAACGGAAAATTGAAGATTTGAACAAGTTTATCGGGGCTTTTCCAAAATCGCAATATCGCGATGATGCATTGTTTGAATTGGGAAACACTTATGTTTCTGAAAAGAAAAACGATTCGGCGATTAAAACCTACGACCAACTCATTAGCGAGAACAGGAACGGCTCGTATGCGTCAAAGGCGATGCTGCGCCAAGGTTTGATTTACTACAATGCCGACAACGACACGCAGGCTTTGTTAAAGTTCAAGAAAATTGCTTCTGAATTCCCCAAAAGTCCCGAGGCGCTCGAGGCGGTGGCAACGGCCAGGCTCATTTATGTCGACAATGGGAAAGTAGACGAATACGCCTCGTGGGTACGCACGCTGGATTTCGTAGAAGTTTCGGATGCGGATCTCGACAACGATACTTATGAAGCCGCCGAAAAACAATTCTCGCAGAACAATACCAAACAGGCGATTGCCACCTTGAGCAATTACACAGTAAAATTCCCAAACGGCATCCATTCGCTCAAGGCCAATTTCTACCTCGCACAATCGTATTACGCCGACAACCAGCCCAATAATGCGATCCCGAATTACGAGTTTGTAGCCTCCAAAGCAAGGAATGAATTTACCGAGCAATCGCTGGTTCGCCTCGCCGAAATCTATATGAAAAAGAGCGATGACGCCAAAGCGATTACGACCTTGAAACGGCTCGAAACCGAAGCTGATTTCCCGCAGAATGTGACCTTTGCGCAATCGAATTTGATGAAGACCTATTACGAGCAGAAAGATTACCCGAATGCTGTGGTGTATGCCGACAAGGTTTTGGCCAATCCTAAAATGGATGACAAAGTCAAGTCGGATGCGCAGATTATCGTGGCCCGTTCAGCCATGAACTCGGGCGATGAGACCAAGGCCAAAGCTGCTTATGCCAAACTCCAATCGATTGCAAAAGGCGAATTGGCCGCCGAGGCATTGTTCTATGATGCCTACTTCAAAAACAAGGAAGGCAAGTACGAGGCGTCGAACACGTCAATCCAGAAACTCACCAAAGATTATTCGGGATATAAGTATTTTGGTGCGAAGGGACTTGTTGTGATGGCCAAGAACTTCTATGCGCTTAAGGACAGTTTCCAGGCAACTTACATCCTGGATAGCGTCATAAAGAATTTTGCAAATTTCACCGATGTCGTTGACGAAGCGCAGTACCAGCTCGACATGATTAAGGGAGAAGAATCGAAAACGAATTCATCAATCCAGAAATAGAGAAAAGAGCGCTGCGCTAGGGCCGAGCGTTAAGAAACAGTCCAGTGGACTGTTTTAGCGATGGAGCCAGGAGGCGCGTTGGGCAGGCTAAAAATCAAAAATCAAATTATGAAAATCAACACCAAATATACTTTCACACTTTTAATTCTCGCCGGATTGCAAACGGCTTTCGCGCAGAAGAAAGACGAAAACATCGGAACCGAAGTCGTAAACGTCGTCAAACCATATACGCCAACGATTTCCGATGCCTTCAAGGTCAAGGAAACCCCAACTATAGAGGATGAGGAAACGACCAAAAAAGAGCCCATCAAATATTCGATTTTTTCATTTCCGGTGGCGTCTACATTTACCCCTTCCAAAGGACGCGCGGCAGGGGTCGATAAAGCCAAACAGGAACAACTGTACAAGAATTATTTTAGCGGGGGAATCGGGAATTTCGTGACCTTGCTCGGCGAATTGTATGTAACAGAAAATATCGGTGACAACGATTATGTAGCGGGAAATATCAAGCATTTGTCATCGGCAGGTGGCATCAAGGACGTGTTGCCCAAAGACGCGTACATGAATTCATCGATTGATTTGACCTATGGCAGCAAAACAAATGAGCTCGGCTGGAACATCGATGCAGGTTACCAGTTGCAAAAATACCGTTGGTACGGCATGCCCGAAACCTTTGATCAGTTGTACACGCCAGAACAGCGGCTGTTGATCTACAACGACATCGACGACGGATTCACTTACAACAACCTCTACGTGGGCGGAAAAATCAAATTCAACGAAAGTGTGTTCAATGACCTGACACTCAAATACGAGCGCTTTTCTAACAATTACGACTCGGCAGAAAACCGCTTCATTGCCAAGCCGAGTTTCCAGGTAGACATCAGCAACAAAACGGTAAAGGTCAATGTGATGGCCGATTATGTGGGTGGTGAATTCGACCAGAGTTACGATGTGGCCGTTCCGCTCCAATACGGTTATGCCAATTTTGGCGTGCAGCCGAGTTTTTCTATGGCCAAGGACGATTGGTCGTTCAACATCGGCGGAACCGTGGTGTATAGTTTGGATACCGAAAACAATAGCAAGAACGAATTCCACGTTTACCCAAAATTCAACGCCTCGCTTAAATTGGTGGGTGATTTGATGGTGTTTTATGCGGGTGCAGAAGGAGGATTAGACCAGAATTCTTACCGCCAACTCACCAACCAAAATCCATTTTTGTCCCCTAATGTATTCATAATCCCGACCGACCGACAATTCGATCTTTTTGGTGGCTTGCGCGGGAAGCTGTCAAATTATATCAGCTACAACATCAAAGGTTCGCTCGTGAGTGAGCGCAACAAGGCTTTGTTCCTTAAAAATTCGTTCAACGGAAGTCTGGCCGACCAGCAAGCCTATCGCTATGGCAACTCATTTGGCGTGGTGTTCGACGACGTGAAGACCGTGAATTTCTTTGGAGAAATCAAGGCCGATTTGTCTAAAAATGTTTCTTTTGGCCTCAACGGGAGCTTTAGCTCGTACGATACCAAGTTTGAAGACGAGCCTTGGAACTTGCCAGCAATACAACTCGGCGCCAACCTCGACGTTAAAATC
>JAKQJQ010000240.1 GCA_029561105.1 Bacteroidota bacterium | reverse complement strand
TTGTTCTGGAAATTGCTTTTAGCGCTTGCGCCCGATGCCATAGGGTCGACTGCCGTCACACGCCAAGCGTATTTTTTACCATCCTTGAGTGCGGGTTGCGCTGGGCCGTACAAATACGAGAAGGTCCCAACAGTCGTTTCAAAAAAAGCCGGTGTGGTGGCGCTGTTCATCGCTTCGTTGGGGTTTCTGGTCACGGGCACGAGTTCTACGATTTTCAATCGGTATTGCGTACCTGGTTTTACGCCGGGTGCCGGTAGCCAGGTAAAAACCATATTCTGCGGCTGGTTTTGGGCCACGATGGTTTCCTCGCAAACCGGAGCGATGAGTTGCGGCGGATTGATTTGCTGAATTTGAATCGGTGCGCTGCAACCAGTTGGTGCGGGCTGGCTGAGTGGTGCACCGGTGCGGTAGTCGAGTACTTGCAGGCAAACCGTGTAATTGCCTTCGGGCAAACCGTTGCCCCGATACAGCGAATTGCGGTCGATTCCGGTTACGACAACCGAATTGACATCTAAGTAAGCCTTGAGCGCCGTTCCGTTCATCATCTTGATCTGGTTGGCCACCAAACGGATTGGCGTTGCGGCCGAACCCGATGGCGACGTATTCACGCTGATGCCGTTGTCGCCAGTAATGGTCGCCCTGATCTTGACATCGACATCGCGTGGCGAGAGCAATGAAAAGATGATCTTGCTTGGATTATTCAGATAATCCGGGAGATAGGTAGAATACGGCGGCGTGACCTGAACTGTAACGATCACGTCCTGTGCCTTTGCCGTCTGAAACAGCAACAAACAAAATAAACCGAGAAGTCTGAGGGTATTTTTCATAATGCTTGGGTGTTAAAAAGTATAAGTATATCCGAGGTCGATGTTGTATTCTGTGAAGGAATCTGTGCCCACAACCTTGGCCTGGTTGCTCAAAAAGTTAAATTGCAAGGCGATGCCGTGGTGCTGCGTGAGCGCATAATTGTGTTGTGATGACAGGTTTAAAATCGTAGCAAACGGCGCGCTATTGAGTTCGTGCATCGTGTAGGAGCCAGAAATTCCAGAGTTGAGTTTGTTGTTGAATAACGCTTTGTTGGCCGAGAGCGAGAATCCGTTAAGGCGGTTCGAATTGGTGTTGGCGTCAAAAACCGTAAGCAAATAAGAGCCGCTGAGCGTGAGCGCGCTCTGGTTGAAAACCAGCGAACCCGTATAATTGAGGTTGTCCACCTGATACTCTGTTTGCGGCGCGGTCGTGGCGTTGCGATCTTGCATCCACTGGCGGTTGGCCATAAGGATGTGGAAATGCGAAATCTTCTCTTTCATAAAAGTGAATCGGGGCGCTAGCATCATGTTCTGAGAGATGTAGGTTTGCTTGAGCGTCTCGTTGGGCACCTTGAGCCCTTTGGATTGGTCTGAGGAATAATTGGTGTACAGCGCGTTGATTCCGAAAAATTTCCCAAGCGTGAGATCGACAGCCAAATTCCCGATGAGCCTCTTGCTGGTAAAGGATTTCTGGTGCAGGATGTTGTCGCGTTGCTGCCCAATACTGGAGTTGATGCGCAGTTTGGATTTGGCAAGGGTAAACGAGGGTTCGAGCGTGATGTTCTCGACATCAGTCTGAAAATAATACGCGCCCATAC
Organism: Bacteroidota bacterium; assembly: GCA_029561105.1. GTDB lineage: Bacteria > Bacteroidota > Bacteroidia > Flavobacteriales > Flavobacteriaceae > Flavobacterium. The sequence goes on along the minus strand of JAKQJQ010000240.1, from coordinate 7,792 downwards.
TTTGAAAATCGGGCTCGACGCGTTTGTATTTGGCTTTGATTTTCATGGTCTTGTTTACAAAACCAAACTCGGTTTGCACGGCGTTGTACAAATTCGTCGAAGTATTCACGTTGAGTACCGAGCGAAAGTTGTTGGCGAGCCCTTCGTCATCATCCGACAAAGGCGTAGCACGAATGTCACGCGTCACAACGCTCGCTGCGAGATCCACATCCCAAAAAAAATGTTCGCTGAATTTGAGCTTAGACGACAAGCCCAGAACGGCGTTTTCGGCCGGCAAAATCACAGTCTGCTTTGGGATCGAATCGAGTGAATTGGCATCGTCCTTGGCTTTGAGGAAAATGAAATCGAGATGGCTGGTTTCTGTCCCGTAGCCAATGCGCGCGGCATAGCCGGTACGTTTGAAAGCTGGCGTTACCGGCTCGACGGCAGTCACATCTTCCTCGACTGCGCGATTGATGCGTCCGTATAAAAACCCAAAGCGAAACTTGCCCGGACTCAGTTCTATTCCCGCTCCCAATGCGGTTTGCCCAGCCCAGGTAAACGGTGACCAGGTGAGGTTCGTATACCCCAGATGCGCCTTGGCCCATTTGTAACTCGGGCTCACGCAGAATTGGTTGAACGGCTGGCGGAACGAGCGCTCCTGCTCACTTACGGTAAAACTAAACGGAATTTCTATCCCATAGATCTTAAAGTTGGGATTCCCGGTAAGGTACCAGGAGAAATCTTTACGTCGTGCCGCGATACCGTCTACGTGGTAATGCGACCCATAGAGCGTAAAAGTTCCCGAAAATTCAAATGGTTTTTGTGTGGCGATTTTATCGAGTTCCTGACCTGCAGCCGCCACCCAAAAAAGTAGAACAAAAAACAGTAGTTGGATTTTCATATCGCTGGGACTTTAAATGCTGCTGCAAAATAGCAGCATCTCTTTTGCTTAAAAAACCACCAATAGACCAACGCCATTTTAAATAGACGAGTGACAAGTAACTTTGCGAATTCTATCCCGTGCCTTGCAAATTCTAATTCTGTGAAGATTACTCGAGCGGGCTGATTATCTTTAAGGCAAATTCTACAGGCAAAGTCTTTCTATCTGGAGAAGTTTTCTAATATTGTTACTATTTTACTTTATGAACCCGAACAACCTTGCCCAATTCGCATTGAAAAACAGGTATCAGTTATTGGTATTGGCCCATGCCCTGCTTGGTGTGCTGATTTTCTTGAAACCTGCCACAGGCGCTTACTTTAGTGTGTTCCTGTTCTTTTCGGGTATCTGTTATATCGTCAAAAACAAGAACCGCAACAATGAAGTGCTTTTTGCCGCAGCCTATGCTACCGGCAGCGAAGTGCTTGTGCGCATGGCTGACGGCGCCGGTTACGAGTTCGGCAAATATACCGTACTGATTTTCGCCATGCTCGGGATTGCCTATTCGGGATTTTCAAAAAAATCGTGGCTGTACGCGCTGTATTTGTTGTTGCTGTTGCCGAGCTTAATCTTAACCGATAATTTGCTAAGTCTTTCAAAGCCCGAAATAAACCTCATCATCAGCAAAATTTCAGGCCCGATCTGCCTTGGGTTTCTGTCGATCTATGCACTTGGGAAGAAAATTACTTTTGTGCAAGTAAGCCGCGTGCTGCTGCTGTTGTCAATGCCCATCCTGAGCATCGCCGTGAATGTTTTCCTGAGCAGCCCCGACATCAAATCAATAACCAGCGTAGAATCGAACGCGTATTTTTCGGGTATGTTCGGGCCAAACCAGGTTTCGACCGCTTTGGGATTGGGCATATTCGTGTTTTTTTCAAGAGCCATCCTGAATTCAGAATCGCGTCACATCGCTATGCTCAATTTAATACTGGGTTCGTTTTTGAGTTATGTGGGGCTGCTGACTTTTTCGCGCGCGGGAATGATTACGGGATTTTGCGCGGTGGTGAGCGTCGCCGTATTGGTATTCCTAAAATCCGAAAGCTATGGCAAATGGAAGGCAAAGACCAGACTGGCTGCAATCATCGCGTGTTTCTTTGCGATGTTTACCTTGATTTCGTTCCAGACCGACGGATTGCTCGTAAAAAGGTACACCAACCGCGACCACCTCGGACGCGTCAAAAGGGACAAACCCGGTGACCGCCGGTCTATCGCAACCCAAGAAATTAAGATGTTCGTTGCCAATCCTATAATAGGCGTGGGCACGACGAAAGCCGAGGAAACGCGCAAGGCAGAACTGGGCAGGGAATTCCATTCGCATGACGAAATTACCCGTATGCTCGCCGAACACGGCACCCTGGGATTCATCGGTATCCTGATATTGCTTGTTACACCCGCCTGGCTGTTTTTCCGCGAAAAAAGAAATATTTTGCTCGCGCCCTTTTTTGTGTTTTGGTTTTTAACCATCAACCATTCGGGTATTCGGGTTGCAGCACCTGCTTTCGTGTACGCCTTGATGTTGTTGCAGGTAGATTTGTCTTCTTGTAGTTTGTTTAGCCGAAAAACAGGCTCATCAACAGTATACTCAAAAATGTTTCTGCGAAAACCTCAGGTTAGTTCAATTTAAAATTAAGCTGCATCTTTTCTAGTTCGGCGAGCAGTTCCCCGGATATCCTGATCTTAAGCTTGCGGCTTGGCATAGACAGACGCGTGATGATACGGGTTTCCTCTACTTCGTCGGCGACAGGAATTTCGGTCTCTGGTGAGAGTTCATCAGCTTCCAGACTTTCCTGGCTTTCTTCAGGTTCTTCGTTCAAAACCAAGGGCGCGACAGCAATCTGGCGTTTGATTTTTTCTAGTTCCATCACTTCAAACGCTACCTGGTGTTCGCCTTTGTTGAGTTGAAAAATCTCGCTGAGTTTGGTGATCATCTCGGTACGCAAATCGGCAATATTGAGGTGGATGATGAGCTTTTTGGCAAAAGCCGGTAACACATCCTGCAGGTACTGCACCAGCATGAACTGAAGCCGCGGTTCGCCTTTCTTTCCCGTTTCCTTGTCGGCCCAACCTTCCTTGACCAACACGCGCATGAATGTAAAATTGTTCTGGATCAGGAAATGCCTGAACTTGAGGTATTCCTCTCCAAAAATCCTGAACTCGTAACTTTCGTCATAACCCTCAAGCAGGAACGATGCCCAACCTTTGCCATTCTTGGCCGTTCGGTGCTGCACATTGGTGATAATCCCGCCAAAACTCAGGTTTTTATTTACATGAGATTCGAGGTTTTTTAGAGCCTCGAGCTTGGTGTTACAGAAATACTGCATCTCAAATTTATAGTCGTCGAGCGGATGCCCCGAAATGTAAATCCCAACGACTTCTTTTTCCTTGGCAAGCTTTTCCATTGTGCTCCAATCCTCGCAAGGCGGAACCACGGGTTCGGCAATCTGCACCTCGCTGGCCTCGCCAAACAAGCTTACCTGCGACGAATTTTCATTCTCCTGGAATTTTGACCCGTACCGCATCGCTTTTTCAAGGAATGTTATTCCGTCGCCTTCGTCATGGAAATATTGCGCCCGCGTGGTACCCGCAAAAGAGTCAAATCCGCCGGCGAGCGCCAGGTTTTCAAACGCCTTTTTATTGGCTGCGCGCAAGTCGATGCGCTTGGCCAGGTCAAAAATAGACTTGTATTTGCCGTCTTTTCTGTTCTCTACAATGGTCTGTACAGCACCCATCCCAACGCCTTTTACCGCTCCAATCCCAAAACGCACCGCGTAATTTTCGTTGACCGTGAATTTGTAGAACGATTCGTTGACGTCTGGCCCAAGGACTTCAAGACCCATGCGCTTACATTCCTCCATAAAGAACGACACCTGTTTGATATCGCTCATGTTGTTAGAGAGTACGGCGGCCATATATTCGGCCGGGTAATTCGCCTTGAGATAAGCCGTTTGGTAGGCAATCCAGGCATAACAGGTAGAGTGCGATTTGTTGAAAGCGTACTCGGCAAAGGCTTCCCAATCCTTCCAGATTTTCTCGAGTTTGTCTTCGGGATGGCCTTTGGCGGCGGCCTGTGCGATGAATTTGGGTTTCATCTTATCGAGTACGTCGCGTTGTTTTTTTCCCATCGCTTTACGCAAAACGTCGGCATCACCTTTGGAGAAGTCGGCCAGTTTTTGCGACAGCAGCATCACCTGTTCCTGATAAACGGTGATTCCGTAGGTGTCCTGTAATAATTCCTCGCAGGCATCAAGGTCGTATTCAATAGGCTCGTCGCCATTTTTTCGTTTGATGAAACTCGGGATATAGGCAATCGGTCCGGGACGATAAAGCGCGTTCATCGCAATAAGGTCGTTAAACACCGTTGGCTTGAGCTCTTTCATGTATTTCTGCATTCCGGCGCTCTCGTACTGGAAAATCCCAACCGTTTCACCGCGCTGGAACAATTCATAGGTTTTGAGGTCGTCTATCGGAAACGCATCGGGATCGATATCTTTGCCCGTGCGGTATTTGACGAGTTTAACCGTGTCTTTTATGAGCGTTAGGGTCTTGAGGCCGAGGAAGTCCATCTTCAAGAGGCCGGCGCTTTCCACAACCGAGTTGTCGAATTGCGTGACATACAAATCCGAGTCTTTTGCTGTGGCGACGGGAACGAAATTCGTAATGTCGTCGGGTGTGATGATGACACCGCAAGCATGGATTCCGGTATTTCTCAAATTCCCTTCGAGCACTTGCGCCTGTTGTAGCGTCTGACCTCCCAAATCGGCGGCTCCGGCCAAGGCAATGAGCTCTTTGACCTTGTCGAAATCTTCTGGGCGCAACGCCGCCTTGAGTTTGGCGTCATCGAACGAAAATATCTTGGCTAGGTTAAGATTGAAAGGAATCAGCTTGGCAATCTTGTCTGCCTCGAACAACGGCAAATCGAGCACACGCGCGGTATCGCGAATAGCCGATTTGGCCGCCATGGTACCGTAGGTGATGATTTGCGCCACTTGCGTGGATCCGTATTTGTCGATCACGTAATCCATGACTTTGCTGCGGCCTTCGTCATCGAAATCAATATCGATATCGGGCAGCGACACACGGTCGGGGTTCAGGAAACGCTCAAAAAGCAAATTGTATTTGAGTGGGTCGATGTTGGTGATGCCCAGGCAATACGCCACGACCGAACCTGCTGCAGACCCACGCCCCGGACCTACCGAAACACCCATTTTGCGCGCTTCGGCAATGAAATCCTGTACAATCAAAAAGTAACCCGGATAACCCGAATTTTCAATCGTGAGCAGTTCAAAATCGATGCGCTCCCGAATCTCGTCGGTGACTTCGACATAGCGTCGTTTGGCACCTTCGTAGGTGAGGTACTGCAGAAATTTGTTTTCGCCGCGCTTGCCGCCGTCGGTTTGGTCTTCAGGAACTTCAAATTCAACCGGAATCTCAAACTTGGGCAACAAAACTTCACGCGCCAGGCTGTAGATTTCTATCTTTTCTACGATTTCTGAACAATTGGCGATCGCTTCGGGCAAATCGTTGAACAGTTGTTTCATTTCGTCGGCCGATTTGAAATAATATTCCTGGTTGGGCAAACCAAAACGATAGCCACGGCCGCGACCGATGGGTGTATTTTGCTTTTCTCCGTCACGCACGCACAACAAAATATCGTGTGCATTGGCGTCGGCTTTGTTGATGTAAAAAGTATTGTTGGTGGCGATGAGCTTGACCTCATGCTTTCTGGCCAGGGCAATCAGTCCTTCGTTGACGCGATTTTCATCTTCCTGATTGTGGCGCATGAGCTCGATATACAAATCGGCTCCGAATTGCTGTTTCCACCAGGCGAGTGCTTCTTCGGCCTGATTTTCACCCAGGTTGAGCAGCTTGTTGGGAATCTCGCCATTGAGGTTGCCCGAAAGGACAATAAGGTCTTCTTTGTATTTCTCGATGACGCTTTTATCGATTCTCGGTACATAATAAAAACCCTGGGTGTACGCAATCGACGACATTTTGGCCAGGTTGTGATAACCATTTTTATTCTTGGCGAGCAACACCACCTGATAACCGTTGTCTTTTCGGGACTTGTCTTTGTGGTCCTCACAGATGTAAAACTCGCAGCCTACGATTGGTTTTATTGGGACTTCGGTGGCTTCTTGTCCATTTTCGAGCGCGGTCTTATTTTTGGCCTCGGCAGCTTTGTTATGGTTAAGGATATCGCGTACAAAATGAAACGCGCCCATCAAATTGGCGTGGTCGGTAATTGCGACCGCAGGCATCTTTTGCTGAACTGCGGACTTAACGAGCGAGGCCACACTGATCGTGGATTGCAACACCGAAAACTGCGTGTGGTTGTGCAGGTGGACGAAGTCGACACCGACGAGCAACTGTTTATTATTGGAAAGCTCTTGTTTGGAAACCGGCGCAGCCTTCTTCTCTCCAAATTGCTGGCGGATTTTATCCGAAGCCTCCTTAAGATTGATGTGTCGTAGTCCGATAAGGTCGATTTCACGCGGGTTTTTGCCCTGGAAATCGGTGAAATACTCGGCTGGAACATCGAGTTCTTCTTTGGTGAAAATCTCGCGGCGCACGAGCTCGAGGAAACAGCGTGTAGTGGCTTCGACGTCGGCTGTAGCGTTGTGCGCCTCGGCAAACGGCGTGTCGAACAAGTATTGGTGCAGTTCAGTAAGTGTAGGCAATTTGAATTTGCCACCGCGTCCGCCGGGAAGTTTTAAAAGATTGGCTGTGACTTCTGTACAGGTGTCGAGCACGGGAATGTTTCCCATGGGGCTTTCGACACCCAATCGAAAAAATTCACAACCCATGATGTTGATGTCAAAACCAAGGTTCTGCCCAACTATGAATTTGGATTTAGATAAGGCGATGTTGAACTTTTCGAGCACCTCCGAAAGAGAAACTCCTTGGGCGTCGGCGAGTTCTGTAGAAATACCGTGGATGCGCTCGGCATCGTACGGAATATTGAAGCCTTGTGGCTTTACAAGATAATCCTGATGCTCGATGAGTTTCCCCATTTCATCATGCAACTGCCAGGCAATCTGGATACAGCGCGGCCAGTTGCCCGTGTCGGTAATCGGGGCATCCCACCGCTTGGGCAATCCTGTGGTTTCGGTATCGAATATTAAATACATAGCTGTATGGGGCTTGGGCGATCAGGAGAAATCGCCTCAGAAATATGGCTCAAATTTAGACCTTTTTAGACAAAAAAGACAGCCCAAGTTATCAACAAAAAAACCATCCAGAAAATTGAAACACAACTTTCTGAATGGTCAGTATTTTGAGAAATTACTTGAAATAATATCTAAACGAAAAGTGGATTTGGATTAATATCCGCCGCGATTTCCGCCGCCGTAACCGCCGCCTCCGCGATTGTCACGCCCACCGCCGTAGCCGCCGCCGCGATTGTCTCTTCTTTCTCCTTCGGGTCTTGGTTCAGACTTATTTACCACGATAGCACGACCTTGAACCGTTGCGCCGTTGAGCTCGTTGATCGCTCTTTCTGCATCTTCATCGCTGGTCATTTCAACAAAACCGAAACCTTTGCTTCTTCCTGTGAATTTATCCATAATGATTTTCACAGAATCAACTGTGCCGTAAGCCTCGAAGGACTCTCTTAAATCTGCTTCCTTCATACTGAATGGAAGGCTTCCAACAAAAATATTCATAATTCTTTTTTAAAAGTGTTCACACAAATATAGCTTTATTTTATTTCTAAAACGCGATGAACAGGGATTATTTGTGTTTTAATTTCACTACACAAAAAAACCATCAGCGAATACTGATGGTTGGATGTTATTGCTAAAATCTGCGCCTAGTATACCGGAACTTTGTAAAAGGTACCGCTTTGCACATTCACGGTTTCGTCAGACTCGGGAT
>JAKQJQ010000217.1 GCA_029561105.1 Bacteroidota bacterium | reverse complement strand
CATCGCTGCAGAGTGAAACCAAACTCAAACGAAAAGAAGACGGCGTGAAAGGCATTCAGACCCAAATGATCATGACCATCAATTGCAACGCCCTGCGCAAATACCTCGAAGACAATAAAATAATTAGAAAATTCGGACTTTGAAAAATAGTAAGATGAAACAATTACTACTACTTTCAGCAATATTACTTAACGGTTGGTTTTCTTCGGCGCAGACCGCCACTACAGCCAAAACCACCAAAAATATCCAGCCCAAGATCATGGTAATCCCAAGGGTTCCCGATGGCGTTAACATGAAAGAATTTTATGATAAAGATGTAAATATGCAAATTGCCATCGCGAAAGTCAATGAAGCGTTTTTAAACAAAGGCGCTAAAATGGTAAGTTTTGACCAGGCTTTGAAGCAATTGCAGGAAAATGCCATCATCAATAAGGCGTCGAACAACAGTTCGGATGTTAAATCGATGATTGTGCAAAAATCTAGCGCCGACATTTACGTTGAGGTTAAAATGGATGTGGTGACGCACAGCGCCAGAAATGCCAAAAGCGTCAATTTGATATTGGATGCCTATCAGGCCGGAACCTCCAATGTAATGTCTTCTAAGAACGCTACCGGACCTATGTTTCAGACCGATGACGTAGGGCAATTAACGACCATGGCCATTGACAAAGTTTCGGAGGAATTTCTCAACCTGATGCAACTCAAATTTGATGATATTGTAGAAAACGGACAATCGGTGTTCGTACAATTTACAGCCAATGACAATGCCAAGTTTAATCTCGACTCAGAAATAAATGGCACACCATTGTCATTGCTCTTAGATGAATGGTTCAATGCGCATGCTGTGAATGGCATCTACAATAACCAAGGGTCGTCCACGCTTCAGGCTACGTATTCTGATGTACGGATCCCGCTGCGCTATCCCGCCAACCCAAACGCCAATTACACCGCCCAATACCTTTACAATGACATCATGAAATATTTGAAATCGTTGGGTATTACCTGTAAAAAGGAAGTCGGGACCAATAATAAGCTCATTATATCCATCCTGTAAAACGTAAAGCATGAAAAATATTTTTATAATAGTGGCCATGGTATACGCGACTATGGTTTTTTCACAAGCCGACGACAAGCATGACGCTATCAAGTTGTTCATAAGCCAGGAAGATGTTGTGCGCGAAAACAAAGCCGCCCTGAACGCCAAAAGTAGTGAACGCCTTTTTAGCCGGGTTTCGCAGCTCATCAATCAGGTTGGGATTGCAGAGTTTGGATACAGCACTTTTTTAGTGACGCCAAAGCTCGATGTAATTTCGGTTTCAGAAGACAATGCCGGAATCGCCAAAACGGTTTTGGCAGAATGTGAATTGTTTTTAACCATTAACCGTGTTTTTGAGGGTGCTTCGGCCACAATGAATACCTACTCAAAAAAAATCATGGGTTCTGGTTTTACAAAGGATGAGGCGATTTCTAATGCCATCGGTAACATCCGCTCGGGTGATCCTGATATTAAGAGTTTCTTTGTCGAATCGAAAAAACAGATAGACCAATACTACAAGAAGCATTGCAAGGATGTGCTCAAGGAAGCCAATCAGGCACTGTCGTTGAAAGATTACCAGCGTTCTATCGCGCTGAGTTTCTCGGTTCCCAGAAGTGCGACGGAGTGTTATGAAGACGCCAATAAGCTGTCGCAGAAGGTGTATGGGATTTATGTACTCGATAAGTGCAAAAAAGAAGCCGCACTGATGAAGAGCTATGCCGCAATTGCCCAGAACGATCCGGCTAAAACGCAGGAATATTACGACAAGATTATAGACATCATGAAAAAAATGGATGTTTCGGACAAAGCCGACGAATGCTACGCGGTTGCACAAAAATTAATGTCGGACATCGAGAAAAAACTTGATGAAAAACAAAAACAGGAATGGCAGCTCGAGAAACAACGACTTCAGGATGACACAGAGTTACAAAAGGAAAGATATAAAGCCATACAAAGAATCGGCAGTGGTTATACACCTAGTACCAATGTAATCATTGCCCGATAACGGGATAGAGGATAAAACCCTTGGGTTGGAATTCGTAACCGTTTGCGAGCAGGAAAATTTCGCCCGTCACTTGACCTTTGTTAACATAGAAACTGCCCTTGATTGTATTGCTTTTCCCAATTTTATAATGGTTGTGGCCTTGGTATCTAACAGCCCCTGATACCGATTTCCCAGATATTTTACCCTCAAAAGTGAAAGTGTCGCCCGATTTTTTATTGAACCTGAGATAGTCTTCATTGTCGGCAGCATTGTCAAAATAGTCGTTTTCGCCCAAACTTCCTGTATCTGTAGCTGTTACTTTGGTTTCTTTTGGTGGCGTATTGGGAGTTTTAGGCGGTTCTGCAGGTATTTGGCTTGTGTTTGTAGCCTCTCCTTGTTGTACTTTAGGTTTTTCCATGCTGTCGCGTTGGCGCTCCAATAAACGCGTTTGGTTATAGGCAATGCTGTCTAAACTCACATTAGGATCCGCCTTCCTGGTGTTACTATTCCACGTAAAATAACCTACAAGGGAAATCACCAGTACACTCAAGCCGTAAAACAACGTTTTTCTATTCCCAGTCATCACCTTTTTTGGCTCATGGCCATTCCCGCCTGCAGCCGTAAACAGGCGCGCGGTCAAGTAAGTTTTGGCAGATGTTCTGAACTTCGTTGAAATAAAATTCAGGTTTCTTCTCAAACGCATCCAGCCAATGTTTAAGACTCAAGAAATACTCCATAGCCGCCGATGGCATCGTGTCTGTAATCCTGAACGGAATGATAGCGATGCGTTTATTAAAGGCGCGTTCTACCTCATTGCACACATGGTCTGACTCGTTAGAATGTGGGCTAAAAACAAGAATCATAATGGCCGAGGTGTTGATCGTCTCGATGATTTAGGCCGCGTAATCCTTTCCCGGCGCAATGTCCCGGGGGGCAATCCAACATTTCAACTGGGCCTTTTCAAGGTGTGCGCAGAGTGCGGCGGCGATTGCTTTGTCTTTTGAGGAATAGCTGATGAAGATTGGTTTTTGCATAGGTTCGCAATATTCGAAGTTTAAAAATAGAGAAAAATTGCTAACATTCTTATTGTGAAGGGGAAAGTTGTTTAGGAGCCGATTCCCGCTTTGCGTTGCAATCTTTTACGCCTTA
>JAKQJQ010000214.1 GCA_029561105.1 Bacteroidota bacterium | reverse complement strand
CATTTCGGGCAATTATGATAACCTCAACCGCGTGATTTCGTTTGGGATCGATGTCAAATGGCGCAAAAAAGTGCTGAAACTCGTTGCCGAAACCAAGCCCGAGACCATTCTCGACATTGCCACCGGAACCGGAGACCTGGCCATTCTCATGGCGCAAACCGGAGCTAAAAAAATCACAGGTTTTGACATTTCTGCGGGTATGCTCGACATCGGCAAAAAGAAAATCGAAGCCCGGAAACTATCGGACCGCATCGAGATGCTGCTCGGCGATTCAGAAAACATGCCGTTTGCAGATAATAGTTTCGACGCGATCACCGTGGCTTTTGGCGTGCGCAATTTTGAAAACCTCGAAAAAGGGCTTGCAGAAATACTGCGCGTGCTCAAACCCGGCGGAATTTTCGTCATCCTCGAAACGTCGAACCCCACCAAAACGCCTTTCAAACAGGGGTATTGGTTTTATACCAAATACATTTTGCCGCAAATCGGGAGATTGTTTTCTAAAGACAACGCTGCTTACGGTTATTTATCAGAGTCGGCGTCTGTATTCCCATTCGGCGAGGCATTGAACAATATTTTACGCAAAGTTGGGTTTATAGAAGTGGCCGCGATGCCGCAGACTTTTGGCGTGGCAACCATTTATTCAGCTTCTAAAAAATAATATGAAAAATACATTGGTTTTACTATTCCTGTTTTTGGCCTTGGCGGTGAATGCCCAGGGTGCGCGGGGATTATTTAGCAAGGATCCGATTATCAACCATGAAAATTTCGACAAGCAGCGCGTGCATTGGGGTTATTTCCTGGGGTTCAATTTTTACGATTTCAAGTTCGCCTACAAACAACCCGGCAAAGACATCCTTGTGGATCGCACCACGGGTTTCGACGTAGGATTGATTGGCAATTTGCGTTTGCATGAATACATCGACCTGCGTTTCGAGCCGGGATTGTATTACACGCAGCGCAACCTTACCTTTCCCGGTTTCACCAAAGAAATCGACTCCAAACGACAAGTGGGTGCCACTTACCTGCACTTCCCATTGCTGCTCAAATTCTCGTCGCTCAGGACCGGAAACGTAAGACCTTACTTGGTAGCCGGTGTTTCGCAAACCATGAATCTCGGCAGCAATGAGGCGTCTATAGACGACAACAAGCAACAGAAATTCAGGGTCAAGAAAATGACGAGCAATGCCGAACTGGGTTTTGGGATTGATTTGTACCTGGAGTACTTTAAATTCTCGCCGTCAATCCGTGGGGTTTTTGGCATGGGCGACGAACTCATCCGCGACGCCGATCCCAACAGCCCTTGGACGGGGAATGTACAGTCAATGAAAACCCGCGCGATTTTAATCAATTTTGCATTCCATTAAGAACGCCTGAACTCGCTCAGCACAATGGCAGCGGCGGTAGCCACATTTAAACTTTCTGTTTGTTGCAGTTTGCCAAATCTTGGTATGGCAATTTTGTGGCTGACCATTTTTTCTACTGCAGGCGAAATCCCATTGGCCTCGTTTCCTAAAACAATAATTCCTTCGCTTGGCAACACTTCTTTGTAGATGTTTTTCCCATCCATGAAAGTGCCAAAAACCACGAGTTTGGTTTGTGACAGGAATTGCTCCAGATCCACATAATGAACGCCAACCCTGGCCAGCGAACCCATTGTGGCCTGAATGACTTTGGGGTTGAAAACGTCGGCGGTTTCGCTAGAGCAAACGATCTGCTCGACACCAAACCAATCGCACAGCCGCAAAATCGTACCCAGGTTTCCCGGATCGCGGATGTCATCGAGCGCTACGATTAACCCGCTTTGCAATAACGGCGACTCCAGTGGCATCTTAAAAACCGCAAGGCAATTGTTAGGTGTGGATAAGGCACTGATTTTTTTGAGTTCACTTGCGCTGACCGATACTTTTTTATGGGCCGGAACGTTGTCAAAAATTGGTTCGGTTTCAAAAAGTTGGTTCAGTTCAAAAGCCGATTGCAGCAACTCCGAAATCACTTTCATGCCTTCGGCGAAAAACAATCGGTGCGACTGTCTGTATTTTTTTTGCTGCAAAGCCTTTATTAGTTTGATTTGGTTTTTACTAAGCATAAAAAAATGTACTTTTGAATTAAATATGTCGAAACCCTTGAGAAGCGCCGGTACAAAAATATCATTATTTATTCTAATTGGATTATTTATCTCGGCCTGCGACACGGTGAAAAAGGTGCCCAACAACAAGAAATTGCTCACCAAAACCCAAATTGTCGTCAACGATAAAAGGGAAACTGGCGAGAACATCCAGAACCTTTTGTACCAAAAACCCAACTCCTCTTTGCTGGGTTATCATTTAAGGCTCAACCTGTACAACCTAGCCAAACTCAACCACGACAGCCTTTACCAATCCAAATTCATCAAAGATCCCGAAAAGTACCGCCGCAAATCGAAATGGCTTTCTGCCAAACAGGTCAACCGATTGGGGCAGTCTTTCTGGTACGCGGGCATCCATAATTTTCTTAGGGACAATGGCGAGCCGCCGGTAATCATAGACCCGAAAAGTACCCAGAAATCGGCCATCAGGCTCAAGTCGTATTATTTCAACAATGGGTATTTTAATGTCAAGACGCGCTTTGAGGTGGATTCACTCAAACCCAAAAAAGCGGCCATCAAATACTTTGTAACTACTGGAAATCCGTTTTTTGTAGACACGCTCAAAACCACGATCTCCACGCCGGTCCTCGATTCAATGTACCGCTCGCGCATGTCGAATTCCTTTATCAGAACTGGCAAACAATACAAAACCGAAGATTTTGAGAACGAGCGCAACCGCATCACGACGCATTTTCGCAACAACGGCGTGTACTATTTCCAGCCCAACAACATCAACTTTGACATTGACACGCTCAACGCCAATTTCAAGGCGAATGTGAATATGAAGATCACCGATTATTCTTATCGCGAGGGCGATTCTACCACAACCGTTCCGTTCAAGCAGTACAAAATCAGCCAGGTAAACATCTACACTGATTTTCCGGCCAATAAAAGCCGCCCCGGTTTTGAGGACACCTTGCGCGCCACCTATCGCAATTTCAACTTATGGGGATCAAAAAAATTAAAATACCGCCCACGCGCCATTACCGATGCGGTGTTTATTAACCAGGGCAATTTGTTTTCTGACCTGCGAACCACCTTGACCACGCGTTATTTGAGCAACCTCAAGATTTTCAACTACCCCACGATTCAATATATTGTGGATCCTGCCGACACCTTGCAAAGTTCATTGATTGCCAACATTTATTTACAACCGCGTAAGAAATACAGCTTTGGTGCCTCGCTCGACGTGACGCATTCTAACATCCAGGATTTCGGGATTTCGGCGGCTCCGACACTTACCATCCGAAACGTTTTTAACGGCGCAGAAACTTTTGAAATTTCGGCGCGTGGCAATATCGGTTCGTCTAAGGATCTGGCCAATCCCAACGATGCGTTTTTCAATGTATCGGAATATGGGGTCGACCTGAAACTCAATTTCCCGAGGATTTTCATGTTTTTTAAGACCGAAAAGATCATCCCGAAAAGTATGATTCCGTCAACGACGCTGAGCATGGGTATCGCCAAACAGGAAAACATTGGGCTCGACAAGGAAAATTTCACGAGTGCACTGTCTTACAATTGGTCGCCCAAGCGTAATTACAGTGCGCGGTTTGACTTGTTCAACAT
>JAKQJQ010000209.1 GCA_029561105.1 Bacteroidota bacterium | reverse complement strand
TTATTGATGATGACGAGTTGGTAGAAATTACGCCAAAAACCATTCGTATCCGTAAACGCTATTTGCTAGAGCACGAGCGTAAACGTGCTTTTAAAGAGTAATTTTTTTCATCTGCTTAGCAGATAAATGAAAAGCCCAGCGATAACACGTTGGGCTTTTTTATGGTCTAATTTTGCTCGGAATCGGCGTTTTTGCTGATTAAAATTTAAGCATGCAAATTGGGCTTAACAGCCCAAAAACGCCCGAGGATTTTTTGATGCCCTGCGAGCCTTGTAAATAAAGGCTTGCAGGGCAGCGTAAAAGGGTTGGTTAAAATTAAGGCATGTAAAATCATTATTTTAATGCTTTAAAGTGCAGATTTTTTATTGAAAACGGAGCGCTTCTATTGGGTTCATGCGGGCGGCTTTTCTGGCAGGATAGTAGCCAAAAAATATACCTACACTGGCGGCGACGGCAAACGCAATCATGACCGAATAACCTGAAATAACTACAGCCGCTTGTGTAATGATATTGACGAGCACGGCACCGCTTATGCCAAGAATGAGGCCAATGAAACAGCCGATGACAGAAATCACAATCGCTTCGAGTAAAAACTGCAGCAAAATATCGCGCTCTCTGGCACCTATGGCCATGCGAATGCCAATTTCACGCGTACGTTCTGTCACCGACACCAGCATGATGTTCATAATGCCGATGCCGCCGACCAGCAGTGATACCGAAGCAATCGCGCCGAGTAACAAGGCCATGGTGCGTGTGGTTTCAGCGGCAGAATTGGCTACTGCGGTGAGATTGCGTACATTAAAGTCGTTGTCAGCCCCTTCGCGAATATTATGGCGTTGTTTCAATAAGCCGTTGATATTTTGCTCTACCGTTGGCATGAGTTCAGGTGTATTGGCTTGTACCATGACTAGCCGTACGCTACCGGCAAATTGGTTACCAAGAATTTTGCGCTGCGCAGTGGTGAGCGGCATGATGATGGTGTCATCTTGGTCGCGACCATCCAAACTTTGACCTTTGCGTTTGAGTACGCCTAGCACCACAAACGGATTTTGTTTGATGCGGATGGTTTTGCCGATGGGGTCAGTGTCGCCAAAGATATTATCTACCACCGTTTTACCTACGAGCGCGACTCGGGTGGCAGAACGCATGTCAGATTCTGAAAATACATAGCCGTCAGCAAGTTCCCACACGCGTATATCTAAGTAACTTGGTGTTGTACCAATAATGCTTGTACTCCAATTGGTATTGCCGTAAACCACTTGTGCGCTGCCCATGCTGATGGGGGCCACGTGGCTTACGCCATCTAATTCAGCAATGGCATTGGCATCAGCTACTGTTAGCGTGCTGGTGTTGCCGCTACCTGAACGTGCGCCGCCAGAGGTGGATGAGCCTGAAAGCACAATAAAAAGATTGCTGCCCATGGCGTTAATCGATTGTTTCACAGATTCTTGCGCGCCTTGCCCAACGGCCATCATCAGCACCACTGAAGCCACGCCAATCACCATGCCCAACATGGTGAGAAACGTACGCATGCGATTGGCACCCATGGCTCGCCAAGCTTCACCTAACATCGCGGAGAACATTAGTTTATCTCCGCAGCTTCTGTCAGTTGAGTCGCTGATTTGCTGCGTTCATCATGCACAATGCGACCATCTAAAAACCGTACCTGACGGCTGGCATGCGCGGCAATATCAGATTCATGCGTGACTAAAATTATTGAAATGCCCTCAGTATTTAATTCAGAAAATAGTGTCATAATTTCTTCACTGGTCACGCTGTCTAGGTTGCCTGTTGGTTCGTCAGCCAATATGAGCCGAGGCCGATTCACCAGCGCACGCGCAATGGCCACGCGCTGCTGTTGCCCGCCTGAAATTTGGTTTGGAAACGAATATAGATACTGACCTAAGCCCACTTTTTCTAATAGCAGTTTTGCCCGTGCTAAGCGTTCAGTTTTGCTGATTTTTGAATAGACTAATGGCAAGGCCACGTTATCTAACAGGGTCGTGCGCGAGAGTAAGTTAAAACCTTGAAATACAAAGCCGATGGTTTGGTTACGCACTTGGGCGAGTGCGTTAGCATTGAGTGTTGCTACTGAATGTTCATCTAACAGATATTCACCGCTGGTAGGTTGATCCAAGCAACCTAGAATGTTCATAAAAGTGGATTTTCCTGAGCCAGATGGCCCCATAATCGCCACAAAGTCACCTTCATCCATCACAAAATTAACCTCTTTCAGCACATGGATGGTGCCAGCGATGGTGGTGTAATCTTTGTGCAAATCATGCACTTGCACCAAACGCATTAAAACATCCTAAAGCGCATATTGCTGGTCGGTGTACTCGCAGCAGTTT
>JAKQJQ010000186.1 GCA_029561105.1 Bacteroidota bacterium | reverse complement strand
CCGGCTCAACCTCTCACAACATGACTTACTCACTCAACATCATCAACCGCGAATGCTGCCACCTGATCCAGCAAGACAGCGAAGGCAAAGAAATCATCCAAGATATTGAGCTAAAGACTTTTTTTGAAACCGCACAAAACCTTGGATTTTTTCCAGAGGGAGAATATTTTGAAAAAGGGTTTTGTGATGTAACTTTCGATTTTTATGGCGAAAAACAAACCGTGCCTCGCTCTTATCAATCCATGCTCGAAGCCGATTGTTTCGGCACCGAAGACCTTGAAACCATCATCAAATCCTTTTTCGATACCTTCCCAGAAAAAGTATACTGGATAAAAGCTAATGGAACCGAAGTACTCCACCGCACACCACAGCGCGATTGCGACGGGAACGATTGGAGACTTTATGCCACAACCACGGGAACCGAAAAGCACCTACACAGAGGCTTTATTGATACCGAATGGAGCGAGTACCAGACCAGCCAAAAACTAGCCCTGGAAATGTTACTAAAGCAGCTACAAGGGCAAGTAATGGTTGTCAAAAACCAACTCGAAAGCCTTTAAAATAAAACGGGGCGGCCAACCCGTCGAGTAAGGCCACAATTTGTTTAAGGGTAGTAAGTTACTTAGGAGCCGGGTTTAATGCCCGGCACTTTTAAAATTCACAACCGATGAAACAACCAATGCAAAAAACCATTCATTGTGGAATATCTGTAAACGGAGAAGTCCACGCGCTTGCTCAGCTTTCTGCTAAATTCCAAATCAAAGCCCGTGATTATGGGTTGAATGATTCCGAAAGCTTGGCGGTTTGGATTGAAGGAAACCATTTACAAGTACAAACATACTTTGGCAGCCGAAAAAATGAATATCGAACTGCTTTAGAGAATGGGAAAACCAAACTTTTAAACGCTCCAAAAACCTGGAACCTATGACCGTATCAGAACAAATAGACCAATTCATTGCCGAAAACGGAGGCAATACAAGGGATGCGCTGAATATGGCGTTAACAAGGCTTGAGGCAGCCCTAAACAAAGTCCTGGTTTTGGAAGAAAGATTGAAGCAGGAAGAAACCGACGTTGTAATTGAAATTTACAGGCCGTTAAACTTGCCTGATTCCCAATAAGTTTTTATATTTGTGTCAATGAATGCGCTCAGAGGTAGGAGCCTGGCCGCATTCCATTTTTCATGAGATTATGATTCTACGAAATGCCTGGCGCTCCTACTTTAGCCGGGCATTTTCATTTTAAAAAGCTCTGAAAATGGAATGGAAGTTCACAAAAATTGACCACTCAGCCAGAAGGGAATTAAATCTAACCCTTATTGAGTATGCCTACCTAGACTATATTTTTCATGTTCAATCCTGGCCTGATGGTGACGGATGGTGCAGCGATCCATACAGTAAAATAAAATTGCACTTTGATATTTCCGCAGGTTGCGCAGTTGCCTTTGATCGTAAGTTTGAAAGCATGGGATTGCTTGAGATTATCGGAGATAAAAGGATCACAAAAAGGAAAACAACTAAAAAATTCTACGATCATTATCGTTCAGAAAATGAACGAAGTCGTTCAGAAAATGAACGATATAAAGGTATAAAGAAAGTAAAGAAGATAAATAATAGTACTGATAGCAAAAGCATCGATGATGCCCCAAAAATAATCCTACAAACCATTTCTTCTTTTTATGAAGAAGTAAAGACGGAAATGCACAAGGGACTATCCAAGCGATTTGAAAAGCACATTGTCGCTACTGTCCTCGAAAACCAAATTAAAGAATTTATTGAATACTGGTCGGTGCGCGAATTTCGGAACAGTCGCGGCCAAAAAATAAAGTCCCTGGCGCTCACAGTTTCGACGTGGTGCAAAAACGGGGATGATTGGGGCGAAGTGCGGAAAATGTATGATCGTTTGATGGGGGGCAAATCTGACGGCCAAAACGGCCAAATCCGATACAGTAAAGAAGAGCTGAAATCTACGGTTAAGTACGACCGGGTATTGCCAACGCCAAAGCTGAACAAAGTATGAAGCGCCTGAACATTCAAACTGAGCTTACTTTTTACTTAAACTGCGATGAATGCGACAACGCCCATTATGTCAAGTACTGGAACCATATCCACAAAGACAGAAAATCGGTAGTTGAAAGTGCCAAAGGTGACGGGTGGAAAGTGAATATTAAGAATCAAACTTGTCTTTGTCCAGATTGCAAAAACAAACAGAATGAAACAGCACATACAAACCCGTGAAGAAAAGCTATCGACCTTCGTCTTTGGCAAAGTTCCACCCCAGGCCATCCCGCTTGAAGAGGCTGTTTTGGGGGCATGCCTAATAGACAAAGAAGCTTATCCAGTACTTTTGGGAATCGGAGTGAATGAAAATACTTTCTACCTGGATCGGCACAAGCGGATTTATTTGGCGATGCAAAGCCTGTACCGCAAAATAATGTCCATCGACTTATTGACGGTAACGGAGGAATTGAAGCGGCTGAACTTTTTGGATGACGATTTAAGCCCTTATGAGCTTGTTGAATTGTCCAATAAAATTGCAAGTTCTGCAAACATCGAATACCACAGCCGGATTTTGCGCCAAAAGGAAATGCGCCGGGCTGCTTTACAGTTTTCTTACGACCTCAGCCAAAAAGCCCATGACGATACACAGGATGAATTTGACGTGCTGGAATATGCCCAAAAGGCGGTATCTGAAATCTCAAGTGTCGTTTCTTCAAAGCAGGAAAAGACCGGGGAGCAAATAGGGGATGGAGCGCGAAAGCAGATCAACGAGCAGCGCAACGGGGGAATCTTCGCCGGGCTAAAATGTGGCATTGCAAACCTGGATCGTAAAACCGGGGGCTTTAAACCAGGGCAATTGATCACTTTGGCAGCACGTCCCGGCATGGGAAAGAGTAGTTTTGTTACGACCATCATCCGCAACATGGCAGCAGAGGGGATTAAATGCGGCCTGTTCAGCTTTGAAATGACCAGCGAAGAGCAGTTTTTCCGAATGGTGGCACAAGAGGCCCAACTGAATTTATCAAAGTTGGTCAATGCGTCCACGATGGACAATGCCGAATACAGCCGTTTCCTGGCTGCCTCTGAGATTATCGAGAGCTTTTCGGTTGTGTACTATGACGGCAGTCCAGATTTTGCCGTGGTGACTTCTAAAATCCGTTCAATGGCAGCTCAAGGGTGCCAAATTATCCTGATTGATTACCTGCAATTGATGAAAAACGGGGGTAAGTTCAGAGAGCAGGAAATTTCAGACATGACCAGGGACTTGAAAGGACTGGCAAAAGAGTTGAAAGTACCCATCATTCAAGTGTCCCAACTTTCGAGACAGGTTGAAATGAGAGGTGGATCAAAGCGACCTCAACTTTCGGATTTGAGAGAAAGTGGAGCAATTGAACAGGATAGCGATTTAGTGACTTTCATTTATCGACCTGAATACTACCAGATTTTTGAAGACGAAAACGGAAACAGCACCAAAGGACTGGCTGAAATCATCATTGCTAAGTTCAGAAACGGAGAGCCAGGAACGGTGCTAACCAGGTTTGTGAAGGAACGCACGGAGTTTCAATATGACGCTACATTGGACGATGAAAAAGAGGAAACACAAATTGAAATACCTTTAAATTGGTAACTATGTTGACCGAAATTTTGATCAAACCATTTATCGAAGACCTTGAGCACCAAGGCATCGAAGACACAACCCCCTACGAACACGGTTTTTTAGCTGGAATGACGGCTTTATCTTCAATTTTATCTGAAAACATTGACAACAAGGCCCAGCTTTTTACTTATCTTGGGATGGCGATAAGTGAGGGTATGCAGTGGGTTGAAAGTCAGGTGAGCGAGCGCAATGATGTTTCTCCTATTTTTGCCGAAAAATTTCCGGCTATCGATGATCCAAGGTGGATAAATCCAAATTCAAGTTACATTGGTTGGATGTGTTACGGAATCAGCTTTGAAGGCGAGTTCATTAAAGGAAAATTAAACATCGCCATTGCTGGGAATTTCATTCTAGAAACTGATCGGGTATTTGGCAATGGAGTTTCTAAAATCATCCCACCGGAAAGCCCAAGCACACCACGCGAAAGGCAGCCAACACCAAGCACTGACGTAAAAGAAAACGATTGGGATTACATTCCAGTTCACGACGATTTACCCGCTTCATTGATTCAGAAGTACGCGAAAAAGAATGTTTGGTTTACGACTCCTGATAACCCAGGGCCAGAAAAACCAGGGAGGGCAATTTTAGACCTTTCTTCAAATAGGCTTCAAATTATTGAAACCAACGGCAACCAGGTCAAGCGTCCTTACTACATTCAATTGAGATGAAAACCGTCGAAAACGTAGAAGCAACAGCACTCCCAATTGCACAGCGTTTTGACAAATCGGCAAAAGTTACGCTTTGGGAAAAACACGGACACCAGCGCCTTTACATCAAATATCCTGATATGGTCGAATACTACCAAGACGGGGGATGGATAGACCTTAAAACCGGATTTAAAAGCTACCCATTCAAAAAGGTGGCGAAGGTTGAGAAAACGGAATCTTTCATAGGCACGATGAAAACCACGACTTTAGTTCACAAGAACAATTTTGAAGCACGGGCGTGTGACGTACTGGATGAAATAGCGAAACAAATTTTTATCGAACCATAAACTTTACCAAAATGGCAAAAGCAAAAGGCGGCGGCTTGATAGCCCCACAGGAATCCAAAGAGGAATTTATCTTTAATCAAAGGGTTGAAATTGATGGAATTGCCTCAGATATGCAGTGTAAATTGACCTTTGACCAAACCAAGGGCAACATCAAAATTACCGCATGTCTCACTACTAAGCAATTGAGCTTTGACGAACAGGGCAAAACCATTGCTTTGAGTTTGTGCGCTCTGCAAATGAAATCAGCCTATGAAAAGGGCTTAGAGTTGAAGCGCGAATTTCTGGAAGCCAAAAGCAACTACGACCCAGACCAAGGCGAACTACCTTTTGGAGGCGATGAAGACGGAGCATTTGTAACGTTCGGACTTCCTGGGAATGCTCAAGAGGATTAAGTTTCAAACGTCAATTGACGGACGGGGCAACTACTCAGGCCAAACCGCAGAGCAGCTAAAAGAAGCACTTGCGGCACATTTTGGTGGTTGCCTCGTTGAAATCACCATTACCGGAATACCGAAGCAGCCAGAAAATTGGCGGCGCATGTACTACAAATGCCAAATACTTCCCGCTTTTGTACACGGGCTTAGAAGCCTGGGCAACGACGTAGACCCGCACAATACGGAACACTTAGACAGCGCCAACGATTATTTGAGTAGAACCATCTTAGGAGAACATGAAGAAACAAACGCCATCGGCCAAACGCTCAAGATCGCAAACGACCCGGAAAAGTTATCCGACCGGGACTATGCGGGGTTTGTCGCCAAAGCCGAAGCGGAAATCTTTAGGCTCTTTGGGTTCCAAGTGGCGCATTTTCAAAGGGAGGAAGCGAAGTGGGAACAATACCAGCGCCAGACAGTGGCTGTACATAATGGGGAACCTCCCGTACGTATGGACGGTGAAAGTTGGTATAACAGGGAGTCCAGGGTTACGCCTGGGCCAAGTGAATGAGACGAACAAAGGTTTTGACTTCTATATCTTCAAAATCCGTATACCTTTTGCTTGGCAGGTGGAGCAATGGGTACATGAGAAAATGAGCTGGGCCAGGGTGTACGGTTTTGAAGGTAGCGGCCGGACGGAAAGATTTTGGTTTATTGCGATTTTTCCCACTTTATTTGGAGCTTTTTTTGTGATCGCGGTGGAGTGGGGGACTTATATTTTCATAACCATTGCCCTACTTTGGGCAGCTAAAAATTGTACCTTATGATTCTCAACATCGTTTTTAAAATTGCTTTTGCACTGATCGTAATTGTGTTGGTGCCTTGGTGTGTCTCAGATTTGGAAATTTTTAAAAAGCGGGTGAAATGATCACAGTTTTATTTGCCCGAAAAGACAGCATCTACAAAAGCATGGGTTTGGATGTATGGGACATTGACCGCAACGCCATGAATTTTGACGGCTCAAATCCAGTGATTGCACATCCACCATGCCGAATGTGGGGAAAGCTCAGTTACTTCGCAAAGCCACGACCAGGAGAAGAACAAACCGCTTTTCATGCCATTGATCGAGTAAGGCAAAACGGCGGCATCCTTGAGCATCCAGCCTATTCAAAACTCTGGAAAGTCGCTGAACTTCCACGACCTGGAAGCGGACACGATGAATTTGGAGGATACACCATCGACATTGATCAATCATGGTTTGGGCACAAGGCCCGTAAAAGAACCTGGCTTTACATTGTCGGAGTAGAGCAATCAAAATTACCGCTTATCCCTCTCTCCTTAGATGCAATTCAGTACGTCGTTACCTGCTCAAAACGAAAGCACGGCGACAACTTGAAAGAAGTGAAAAAATCCGAACGAGAACACACGCCCGAAAAACTTGCAAAATGGCTTATTGAAACCGCAAAACTAATTGAACATGAACGAAAAATTAAACACTGACCGCAAGCTCGTTTGGGCATTCAGGGCTATCTTTCCCAAAGAAGCGGGTGAAATTAAGATTGTCGAATCAAGAACAGCGATTGGCGATCCGTTCCATTATGTGAACTCCAAGGAAAACCGTTTGAAAGTCCTTGCTGATCGGGTGGAGGTTTGGGAAAAGATACACACCAAAAACCCAGTCAAGACCTTGGAGCTAGAAAAGCAAACCATTAAAGCCCTAAACAAACTCTACGATGAAGAGGATTCAATACTTTGAGATACCAGGTAAACCGCCAAGCACAAACGAGGTCTTAAGCTTACTCTACGGCAAATGGGGCCCAGACAAATACGGATCACTCAAGGAAGAATGGGAGAAAAAGGTTTGTGATTATGCATTCCTTCACAATGTAAAACCAGTCGAAGAAGCTTGTGCGCTTATCTTTGTCTGGCATGAAGAGAACAAGCGCCGTGACCATGACAACGTTGCAGGCATGAGCACAAAGTTTATCCTGGACGGACTCAGAGCAAGCCCGGTGTTTGGAAACGACGGCTGGAAATGGGTCAACGGGGGTATTCTCCACAAAACCATTTTAGCCGTGGATAAAAAGCCAAAGGTTGGGGTGTACATCATGGAAGGCATACCCATTGATGTAAACTTTGCAAAGCTCAAGGCACAGATTTGGAACACGCCTTTGAAGTTTAAGGCGAATAATTGACACTCAAAATTCACAACATGAAAACCTATGTAATAACCGTCTCTAAATTCTTCCCTGGATTCCACCCAAGGAAAGGCGAAGAAACTGGATTTGTTGAAAAGATTCTAAGTGGTGAAAAAATCCACACCATCCGAGGAAACTTAGAGCTTTGGCAAAAACGAATTGCGGAAGTTCAGGAAGGTAAAGCTGTTTTAAGCTTGCGGTATTGGTCGGGAAAGCCATATCGAAGCCCTCAAGTCGAGTTTAAACAACTCACGTCAGCAGATGGGGTTGGCATTCAAGATTTGAAATTTCTGGACGGTAAACCATACACGCCATTTGTTGAGTACAGAGTTCAAGACATGGTTGAATTACCTGCAAAAGACGGTTTAGCATACGATGATTTTGAAAGCTGGTTTTCAAACAAGCAATACAATTTACTGGAAGCTTTTGCAATAATTCACTTCACAAATTACAGATACCTAGGAGCATGAAAATCCGAAAACTCAAAAATGATAAAAGCGGCATCACTGGAATGCCTAAGACAGCACAAACCCATCACTTGGTTGGTCGGCCTGGAATGACTGGCAAAAGGGAATACACGCCAAAGCAGATGCCTAAAGACCCGTACTTTGTGACCGAAAGCGATTTAAGAAAATGGGGTACGATTTAAACAAAATCCGTAACTTTGGTGAAAATCAACACCATGACGGAAATTACCTTTCATCATAGACGAATTGCAAAAACAGGCAAGAGCACTTTATCTACCTTGGAAACGGGGGGTAAAGTGCTTTTCTTTTTGCTGGAAGATTTGCCCGCAGCCGATCAGAACCAGGACGGGACACTGGATAAGATCAAAGGAAGCACCGCAATAGAAGCGGGGGAGGGGTGGTTAGTGCCTTGGTTTATGGGTAAGTTCTACGAAAAGGCCAAGACAAATAAGCAGGACTTCGCTTTGGCCCTGCAAATGGTAAAGGGGGTGGATCGTTGGGGCAAGGTGATTATTCACGGCAACATTCGAGTACATACCGGGCTTGACATTATTCACACTGAGGGGTGCCCACTGACGGGAACAAAGCCCTACATCAACAAATCGGGTAACTTTGCCTTTATGTCTGGAAGCTCAGGGGCTGCATTTAACGGCATTTTATACCCGATGCTTAGGAAGATGTGGGAACCAGGGATGAAAGACTTTAAAGTTCCTGTAAAGTGGGTGATTGACGAACATTTTTAACCTATCAAATATCGAAAGTGATGGATTTTCAAAATGGATTTTGGGCCTTCATTGAAATCATGGGGCATAACAAAATTGCCGGGTTTGTAAAAGAAACCCAAGTCGCTGGGAAAGGATTTTTAAGCGTCCGAGTTCCAGGAAATAAGTTTGGAATGTATAGTGGTTCCGAAATGGAAATCCCAGAACATGAAAAGCTTATTTCGCCCGACTCTATTTTTTCAATCACTCCGATCACACAGGAACTCGCTGCAAAGGTTTGTGCTGAAATTCAAAGCGTACCCCTCCGAGAGTTCAACGGCTCAATCATGCGTCAATTAGAGGCTAAAGAAAGTCCGGCGCTTGGATTCCGAAACGATGAAGAAGACTTAGAATTTTAACCACCAAACCGAACCGAAAGTGAGCTTAAAACTATTGATCAAAGGAGACGAAGAATGCAGAGCGCCGTGGTTTTATCGGGTGCTCCCAATCCTTCAAATGGTTCAACGATCAGGGATCACACACCAAATCATTGGCCGGGGAAGCCAGATCGTTTACGATAATAATTTACCGTGCTTCAATGCGCTGTTCATCCACCTACCGCACACCAAAGAAGA
>JAKQJQ010000050.1 GCA_029561105.1 Bacteroidota bacterium | reverse complement strand
CGCGTCCGCTTCCTCATCCGTAGCGGAAAAGGAGTCTTTTTTGCATAATTTTTGGCGTCGACTGGCGGGTTGGCTCAGGCCAAAACCTGCTTTCAATCTTGTGTTTGGTTGTTAAAGTACAACTTTTTGCAGAGGACTCACTTAGTGCCTTTTCGTTTAATTTTATGGCGTTGAGACAATTGCTTACCCGTTGTTTCAACACCTCAGTTTTTGTTTTATTACCAAAAGCCTTTACCAGTTCTTCTAACGATGGCGAAACCGGTCCTTTCATCTCGGCAGGGTAGATGACAAACAAGCAAAAAATAATCAGGAGAAGATAGAAAATCAAAGCCCCAATTACTAATAAATTCTGACATGTGATATTGGGGTAAAGGGGATCAATAAGGTTTATAGGGTTGGAAAGGGAGATTAAAAGGCTCGAAAAGCCAAAAAGAGCGATGGATATACCCCTTAAT
Source organism: Bacteroidota bacterium (assembly GCA_029561105.1). Lineage (GTDB taxonomy): Bacteria > Bacteroidota > Bacteroidia > Flavobacteriales > Flavobacteriaceae > Flavobacterium. Next base: position 651 of record JAKQJQ010000050.1, on the reverse strand, counting down.
GTTTTTATGCTTTCATATTGTTCTTGCAAACGAGAATTTGCTTCATCGTACATCACTTGATACCCATACTCAATATCATCTTTTTCAATTGCTTGCTCTTTTATCATGAGGAGAGTTCCTTTTAGCTGTTTAGCACAGCGCAGAATTTTTGCAGCCAGGCAGATATTTCGGCAATGGACAGCCGCGATTGAGCGCAATCCAGGGTAAACCGCACCATTTCATCGTTGGCCACCCTCAAGTGATATCCATTCATGCGTAAAAAAAGCCCCGTCGCGGTGATGGCGGTGCGTTTATTGCCATCCACAAAAGGATGATTCCGGATCAAGGAATCCATGAGGGCCGCGCTTTTGGTGAAAACCGTCTCGTAAAGCTCCTGATCATCAAACGTTGCCCGGGGCCTCCCCAATGCAGAAAGGAGCATGCTCAGGTCCCGCAAACCGTGGGCGCCCCCCGTTTCTTCAATCAGCCGGCTGTGCAAAAAAAGGACCTGTTCAGGGGTCAAATAACGGATTGTCACTAATCACCCTATAATGTACCACAAGCATTCACCAAAGATGCGCCAGGAATATTCACCCAAAATGTACCAGTCGTAATCACCAACGATGTACCACTGATCATCAGCCAAGATGAACCACTTTCCAACAAGGCAAA
>JAKQJQ010000153.1 GCA_029561105.1 Bacteroidota bacterium | reverse complement strand
TACACGCGGTCTACGTTTTGAAAGGCTGCTTCGAGCGAGGGCACGTCGTTGATGTCGGCCTGTATCCATTCGATTTTAGCAAACAACTCTATTTTCTGGTGCAGTTCAAAAACCGATTTGGTTTTTTGGATCGCCGTTGCGGTACGGTAAATGGCACGAACCGGCTCGCCCATTTCGAGCAGGTGTAAGGTGAGGTGGGAGCCGAGGAGGCCGGATGCGCCGGTAATGAGGATCATGTTGTAAAGATAATTTTTTTGGAGCTTTTTCCCGCTTTGCGTTGCAATCTTTTACGTCTCCGTTGCACTGCGCCATAAAAGGATCTCCACTACACCCGAGGCCGCAGGCCGAACTGACCGAAGGTAATCGGGGCTATACTGCCGCGAGGGCCTTCTTTTGTCTGGCAACAAATGCAATTCACCGAACACCGCTTACAAATATTAGAGCGGTGAGGTAAAAGAAGCAAAAATGCCAGGCGACCAAATTACAATCTGCAAAACTACCTCGAAAGGCTCCACCGCGCCAGCTGGCTCCATCGCTAAAACAGTTCACAGAACTGTTTCTTAACGCTCGGCCCTGCTCAAACAGAATTTGCTTCTTAACGCTCACTCATTTGATTTTAACTTCGTTCAGTTCGGCCTTTGCTTCGCCAGTTCGTCTAAAGCCTCGGGTGGCCTCGGGTCTTAACGCAAATCTTATGACTGCCGCGCCAGTCAGGAAGTGTTTATTGATTTTTGGCTTGTGGCCAACGCCTCCTGGCTCCTTCGCTAAAAATGTCCACTGGACATTTTAACTTCGTTCAGTTCGGCTTTCAGCCTCGGGTCTTAACGCTCGACCCTGCCAAAAATTCTAAACTGGATGATTCGTCCTTTGATTCGGGAACTTTCTTGGGAGGATTTTTCGGTGCAGCGCCAGCAAACGAAAAATAAAATAGACACTTCCTACTTGGTGCGACGTCAAATTAGAATCGTAGACCCGAGGCCGCAGGCCGAACTGGCGAAGCAAAACAACGAAGAAAAGCGGCATCGGAGGGCGTGAGAGTCGAGCCTGCAAGGCGAGCGGCTTAGCCAAGGGCCAAGCGTAAAGAAACAGTTCTGTGAACTGTTTTAGCGAAGGAGCCAGGAGGCGTAGTGGCCGTTCTGAGGTAGTTTTCAAGATTGTAATTTGGTCGCTAAGGCATTTTTGCTTCTTTTGCTGCCAGACAAAAGAAGGCCCTCGCGGCAGCGATAGCCCCGATAGAAATGGAAATCCTTTTTGGCGAGGCACGAGACAAAAAGATTGGAATGGATAGCGGGAACCAGCTCCAAAAAAAAGCGCTACAAGTAGCGCCTTCCCTATTGCTGATCTTCCTCAAGATCATTATGATTATCCCCACCAATACTGTAATAATTGTTTTCCTCATCTTCACTGCCAACCGCTTCAAGCGAATCATCCAGCTCGGTGCCCGGAATATCGAGGTCGCTACCCGAAACGTCGTCCTTGAAGGCTTTTTCATTGGGTGTTTCGCGGCTTTCAATGACATCTGCCGCTTTGTTGGTTGTTGGATTTTCGGGATCGATATCGGCTTCCTTTTTTCCCATTGCGTAAATGTCTTCACTAGGCGGATACTGTGGATAGCCCGGAAAATCGTTATCCGGTTTGTTGGTTTGACTAACCGATGCCGGTTGCTTTTCTGTATTTTTCATGTTTATAATTTTATGAGTTATGGCACAATGCGCAACTGGAAATGGTGATTTTTCCTAAGGTAGTCCATTTTGATGCCATCCACCTTAGGTATTGCAGGTTGCGGTTTGATGAAATACTGTTCTATGAAAAGCCGCGCAATGAGGTAACTCAACGTAGATTCGGCGCCCTGATTCAGATTCACATGTTTGTCTTCGAGGCCGTCAAAACAACCACCGGTACATGGGTTGTACACAATCTGGTTCAGGTAATTTTTACCCAGGAACCAATCAAAGGCGATGCGCATTTTATTGAGGTAGCTCTCGTCCTTGAACACCTCGTAGAATTTTCCTAGCGCAAGAATCGTATAAGCCACATCGATGGGTTGCTCGCCACCGCGATTTTCGGGAACCAGCGCCTCACCTTTCTGCATCCAGCCGCGGTTCGAAATCACTTTGATATGGTCGTCCCTGAAAATCTTGGTCAACAGAAAGTCAAACGAGTTCTTGGCCACCGATTGGTACACACTGTCACCGGTTGCGAGATACGCCATGAGCAAGGCTTCGGGCAGCAAGCTGTTGGCATAGGTAAGATAGGTTTCGTACCACTCCCAGTCTTCCCTCGATTCGTGGCGGTACATCTGCACCATGCGGTTGGCCAACAACCTGATGAGGTCTAAATCCTGATCCGACTGTTTTTTGAGATTTTTGTAATACAGCCCTTTGATGGTAAATGCCATGGCGCGCGTCGAATATACTTTATCGGCGTTCTTTAGCGCCTTGCGCATCAACAGTTCGGCTTTCATTACCAAATCTACCGGGAAAATGTAACCCTTAGAAATCAGGTAACCCAATGCCCAGATGGCGCGCCCGTTAGAATCGGCGAGGTTGGTCTGGTTGTTTTGCTCGGTAAACGCATGATTTATATCCACATAATTGAGGAAATAACCATCGGGACGCATGCAAAATGTGATGAAATTGAAATAGGTTTCAATAAGCTTTAAATCCGCGTCATCGCGCGTCTGCTCGTAATGTTTGCACAGCGTAATCATGGCGCGGGCATTGTCATCCAGGGTGTAGCCCGAGGCAGGGTCCGGATGGTTGATTTGCGAAAACTGGTACATCCCAAAATCGGTCGTCATCTTCTTGACGTGTTTGAGGTTGATCTCGGGAATCCGATACTGCAACTGCAAACGGTTGCCGGTCATCTTGTTGAACAAAACAGCATGTGCCAAAGCCGAGTTTTCCCAGGAATTGGGTACAATCTTATGCAAGCCATTGATACTTTTTACCTTACGCAATTCCTCGTCAGCCAGCAACAGGTTGACTTCTTTGGCCAATTGTGCCGAGTCGCCAAAATCGATTATGGTGCCGGTGTCTTCGCTCAGGACTTCGGTTGCGTGCGGAATCGGCGTTGAAATAATCGGGCAACCGCAACTGATGGCGTACGAAAAAGTACCGCTCACGGCTTGGTTCGGGTCTTTTGAAGTAAACAAATAAATGTCGGTGAGCTGCAGATATTCGAGCAATTCCTCTAGCGTCAAAAAGCGGTTGATGAATCGTACGTTGTTTTCCAAACCGAGATTTTCGATCGTTTCTATGAGTTGGTTGCGGTAGGCCTCGCCTTCATTTTTTACCACGCCGGGATGCGTCTTGCCAATAATCAGGAACACCGTCTCAGGATTTTGGCTAACGATCTGGGGGAGCGCGTACAAAGTGGTCTCGATGCTTTTTCCCGAACTCAGCAATCCAAAAGTAGACAGCACTTTTTTGCCTTCCAGGCCATATTTCACCTTGAGCTCTTGCTTGTCGGTGTGTTCGACCAGGTGGGTACCGTGTCCGATGACGGTAATCCTATCCGAAGCGATACCATAATCCCTCCCTAAAATCACGGCCGACGACTGCGTCATGACAATCAAGCCCTCTACGCGTTCTGAAAGCAACTGTACATTGCGGCGCAAGAGCTCGTCTGGTCGTGGCAAGACCGTATGGAAAACCAGAGTAACGGGCTTGGTGAGTGTTTCAAGGAAAAGCCTAAAATCTTCCTCGTTGCTCCTAAACAAACCGAATTCGTGCTGGATCAGGACCATTTTAATCTCGCGGTTGTGGTTGATGGATTCGGCCAACTCACGGTATGATGCAGACTTGTCGGTTTCGAGTATGTAATCGACTTCTTCAGGATAGCGGTGCTGTTCGTTTTGATTGTTGAGTGCGCAGATGCTGATGTCAAACGATTGGGCAAATTGCTGGTTGAGCGCCTTGATTAAATCCTGCGTATAAGTAGCAATACCACATTCACGCGGCGGATAGGAGGCAATAAACAGAATCTTTGCTGGCTGCGTTTGGCCTGGAGCGTTATAGTTAGTCATCGCAGGCTGCCGCAACGAGCTGTTGTAATCGCTATTCGGGCGGACGTTTGAATTAGTTCTCATGTGTTTGTATTTTATTTTGCAGTAGTTCATTCAACAAGGCATTCATATCCAACGAGGCACAAGCGATACGCTCATCGGCGGCGCCGTAATAAATATAAAGCGTGTCGTCGAAAACGGCGGCACCCGATGGGAAACAGACATTGTGTACGTAACCCGTAAGCTCCCAATCCTGGTCGGGCTGGAACAACCCATAAGGCAGCCTAGCGATTTCCTTTCTGGGATTCTCCAGATCGAGCAAGCTCACACACGCGCAATACACATATCCGTTGAGCGACTCGTGGACACCGTGATACACCATGAGCCAGCCGTGCTCGGTTTCTATCGGTGGGCAACCGCCGCCGATGTAGTTGCGTTCGTGCGGGAATTTGGGTTCGAGCAAGATGTTTTCATCCAGGTTTTTTAAATAGGCTTCCCAAAACCCGGGTGTAAGCTCTTCTATTTCCCGAACGCCGGCTACGATCTGGATTCCGGGCTTGATGCGATGGATGAACGCCAAATCACCGTTGATGCGCCGCGGAAAAAACACTACGTTTTTGTCCCAAAGCAGCATTTTGTCGCGATCCTTTTCGGGCACGTTCTCGTGCTGGTTGAAACGATAGTATTTGTTTTTAAGCAGGCCTTTGGGCTGGGTCAAATCCACGAAAGTGTCATAGGTCACCTGTGGCACAATCACGCCCTTCTTCTCAAAATGTTTCAGGTCTTTGGATACGGCCAAACAACCCAATGCATTGATGCCATCGTAGGCGGTGTACGTCAGGTAGTATAAATCGTCAATTTTTACAATCCTGGGATCTTCTATGCCGTGCGATTCATAATCCGCGTCGGCTTCAATGAGCGGCTTTTCCATGCGGAATGCAACTTTTGTGGGGCCATCGAGCTGGGCGTAACCGATAGTAGAATAGTTGCCCTGCTTTACCGCGCGGTAAAATACATGCACTTTGTCTTGCTCCTTTATACAAGCCGGATTGAGCACACCGGCATTTTCGAATTCCAGGTGGGTCTTGTCTAAAATGATTCCCAATTTATTGACGTTAAGTTGCGAATTTGCCTGTAACATATGCTCGGATTTATGGTTAGATGGCTACTTTTTGGCTGTCCGCCAGCCGATTTTGATCATATCGTAAAGTTCGCCTACAAGCCGTCGCATTGCCTTACAACACTTTTGCAATAAGTTATGCTTTGCACAGTTTAACAGTTCGGGTGTCTGGTGGTGGAGCAAAAAAAAAAAATCTCCTGTTACGGAGATTTCTTCTTGAGTATAATTCATTTTTCATTAAAAGATTTTCTGGGTCTTGAGGTACTTCCCGTTGGCGTCGAAAATTAAATCAGAACCGTTGATTTCTACGGCGTAATTGACCGTCCCTTTCGGGTTGATGATGCGTAGCACTTTGTCTACGACGGCGCCGTGGTGATTTCTATCAAGATATTCCCTTACTGCGCCAGGCAGCGCTTCCATGGCGGCTTTGGCGTCTTTCACTACCGGTGTACCCGACTTGGTGTAAGTAAAAGTGCGTGGGGTTTTATTGACCATACACTTGGCCTGGTAATTTTCTTTGTCTTTGCGCCACTGCGGATTGCCTACTCCCGGATTGGCTTTCCTGAAAGCAATCATGACGGCTTCAGGGACTTCCCTGATTTCGAGTCTTTGGGCTTGGGTACTCACTACAAAAAAAAGCAAAATCCCCAGTAGAGTAATTTTTTTCATCGTCGTAAGATTGAACAACATTAGATAAGACAAAGTTGCCTCCAAAATCGCACCGGATTGTTACGCAATTTGTAGCAAAAATTACAGCATTACGAACTTTAAAAAATACAGCGTGTTGCGCTAAACCAAGCCTAAAAAGAAAACCAACCTATCGGTAACGGCTTTTAAGTTTTTTGAGTGTCAATGCATCTAATATGCCAGCCTGGCTCGCAGTGTTATTGAAATACACATACGCTTTATCCCACTGCGTAAGGGCAACAGCCTCTTTAAGTTGCCTAAGATCTTCTTCGGGGTAACCCGACTGAAATATCTTGGGTACGCCATGCATCCTAAAATAACCGATATTGTTGGTCTGCGCCAGGGTGTTGGGTAAATTCGGGTAACTCACATTGCAAAAGGTCACGTTCTTTTCGGCCAGTGCTTCATAAACTTCGGGACGCCACCAGGTTTCATGGCGAAACTCAATCACATTGCAAAAGTCGGCATTCATATAACTCAAGACCAACGCCAAGCGATAAGGTGTAAATGCTACACTTGGCGGCAATTGAAACAAAATACAACCCAGCTTTTTACCGAGTCCTTTGTGGCAATTGCCATAGAATTCATCGGTTTCCTGATGGCAATCGGTAAATTGTTTGAGATGGGTAATGATTTTCGGAGCCTTGACCGCAAATGTAAAATCATCTGGTGATTTCTGGTACCAGGACTGTAGGCTTTTCAGTGTAGGAAACCGATAAAAACTCGAATTGATTTCATAGGTATTGAAATGCTCGCTGTAGAAGGCAAACCAGTCGCTCTTGGGAAGTATTTCGGGATAAAAAATCCCTTTCCAATACCTGTTGCTGTAAGCAGAACAGCCGATATCTAAATGTGGCTTTTTCATAGAAAAATCTGTGAGTGGCAGGAAAACACCTATTCATACACCCCATTTTGAAGGATGGATAAGTTGCTGTTTTGACAGAATTCAAAATTCGCCTTTCAATCTTAAAGTAGGTTACGCTATTTGTCCCATAGGTTACAATATTTCATGTACTTTCAGCAGACAGCAAACAAAAGGCATAAAAAAAGCCACCTTTTCGGGTGGCTCTCCTTTTTATTGTTTCAAAATCTTAAAATGCGCTTCCTTGTCTTTGAATTTGAGCTTAAAGAAATAGGTTCCAGAAGCAAAGGCAGACAAGTCAATCTTGGCCTCAAAAGCCTTTTCATTGCCGCGGTAGAGCAATTGACCCAGGCTGTTGTACACCTCCACCGACCCAATCGGCGTATGCGAAACAATGCCCACTATACCAGTGGTAGGGTTTGGCGAATAACTAAAATCAATATTCGGTTCAAAACCATCGGTAGCCAGCAAATTGGTGCAGCTTACCGCGGCCGCATAGCCCGGTCGCAAAACCACATTGTCCGAAGTAAACCGAATCGTAAGTGAACCGTCGGCAGCCGTAGACTGGAAAGGCCCCGGAATTGTCGTGCCGCGCAATCCGCCGTTGGTCAGGTCGGGTGCAGCGGTAGAATTTCCGTCATAAATAAACAACCAATCCTGGCCAGAAAGCCAAAAGTCTGTAAAAGTAAGCTTCAGTTTAGTGCCCGGAATGCTCGGGATCATCGTGCGAACGTAGTTTTCGTTGTGAGAATGATTTCCTGAGATACCACCCGAATCGGTGATCACAATGTTTCCGCTGCAATAGTCTGCTTCGGTTAGAAACATTGATTGTACCGTCTCGGTGGTCATCGAGGCATCGCAATCTGGGCGCACGGTAACTTTATAAAAGGTATTGGGCAATAAATCGGTCACCGTAAATTGGTTTCCTGTAACCGAATTCCAAATCGGCGTACTCGAGTAAGGCACCACAGACAAAAGCCAGTTGTTGGTATTAGAAAGCTGATCCAGACTAATCACTGCGGTAGTGGGTGTGGTAAATTGGGTGTTAACACCCACGACGGTGTTGATGCAGGTGTTGATACAATCGGTACTCAGGCAGGTAGCGCCGTTCACCGCATCCAAAACCCGTTGTCTGGGTTGTGGACCAAAACCGTTGGCGAGGTTGATGCCGATACCATTCACCAGGTGGCAATAACTCATAATGCTCCCTTTTTGTGACGCCGATGGCAATAAAGGCGGTGTCGCCATACAGCCGTAACCTTCCCCGCTCGATCCGATTGAGTAAGGACCGCAACTGTCAATCGGTGAGTTGTCGCCATTCCAGATGCAGGCGTGGGTGTGCGGTGACCCTAGCAAATGTCCAAACTCGTGCGTAACTACCATAATGGTCCAGGAATAAGTAGGAACGGTACTAAATCCGAAACTCACGTCGGAGTAACTGTAATTGTTCACGCCGCATAATCCGTTAATGGTTCTGGCTACGCCGCCGAGACCGCCGCTGTCAATGGAGACCAATTGCCCTACATCGCCATCAAAAATCGGGCGCTGTTCGTTGAACATATTGAGGTAATCTGAGGAACCTTCCCCAAAGTATGGGTCTTGCTCGGTCCAGATATAAATCGATTTGAGTGCCACGTTGATCCCATCATTGGCATACAACGTCTTGACATTATTAAAAACTGCCGTCATCCAGTTGGTCGTATTCGTTGTCGAGACCCCGTTGGCACTGTACAGGTCGTAATCCACCTCAAAGTAAAAGGTCACGCATTTGTCTGTAAGCAAAACGTTGTTGTCGCGCTGGGGCGAAGGCTGTGTTGCAACCGGGTCTTGGGTATGACATTCAAAATCATTCTGGATGGCCATGTCGGCATCAGAATAAACGATGTACTCGCTCGTGTTGTTTTGCTTATTGAGCTTACCCACCACAAGGTTGTTGAGCGAACGGCTCGAGACCATACCTACGAGTTCGTTGTTGAAAAAACTAAAAGCCGCCACCGAAAGGTAATCGCCTTTTACAATGCCACGGTAATACACGCCGGGATTGTAGGTGATGTTTCTGCCCTTGTCGGTATCCACATGGAAACCTTCGGCGAGCACTTCGTCGCGGTAAAGCTGTAGCAAAATGGTTTGATTCTGATAAGGGATTTCAAGTTCGATAAATGCGTCCTTACGCGCTACCAGTCTCGACAAATCCTGTGCTTTTAAAGTAGCCAAAGTAGATTTGGTCACCACCTGATTGATTGGTTCACCGGCGACTGCGCCCGACTCGGCCAAAACCGAATACGGCAGGAACGTTTTATTGGCCGCAACCAACTGACTCACTTTTTTACCGATTTCGTTCTGGGAAAAGGCAACCGTGGTAAGCAGCAGGGAGAGTAGGATCGTAATTTTTCTCATTTCGTAGCAGATTAAATTTTTCCAAATATAACACGAAGTAATGGAAACCTGTAGGAAATACAGAAAAACGATTGTTAAAAAAAAGCCTGCAGCATCAAAAGACACTACAGGCTCCACAAAATAAGAATCAATCTAACAAATCATTCTTCGATGACCAGCACCGAAGGAACGCTTCTAAGCGAGCATTATACGCATAATGTCACCGTTGGCCCTTATTTTAGATTTTCTGGCAAATACAACTTTGGTTCTTTTTCATAGCAATTCGCGGTCGTATTGTAATTCAAAGATAATGGCGCGTTACCGCGATTTTGTTATACTATCTAAGGAAAAGTTTATGTTTAATCACATTAGCCGCCAATAGCAATCATACTGCGGTTTTTAGAAAAGGCATCCGGGTCCTGAAATTTCAAATCGCTGTCAAGGCCACTGCGCACCGCTTTCTTGGCGAGCAAATTCTGCTCGATCAATGGCAGGATCGACTCCCCTGCGCGCAAAGCGTCGAGCAGCGAAGTTTCTGAATCAGAAAAAAGACAGTTCTTGAGTTTGCCGTCGGCGGTAAGCCTGATGCGATTGCAAGTACTGCAGAACGGATTGGTCACCGAACTGATAATGGCAAAACTGCCTTCATATCCAACAATTTTAAAATTCTTAGCGGTATCATTGGGCGCATCGGTAATCCGCTCGATTTGGTTTGGGAAAGCCGCCGCTACCTCGTTGACGATCTCGCTATACGTAACGAGTTTCGATTTATCCCAGGCATTGCCGCTAAACGGCATGAACTCGATAAAACGGATTTGCACGTTTTTATGTTCGGTCAAGCCGATGAAATCCACAATCTCGTCCTGATTGAATCCTTTCATGAGCACCACATTGATCTTCACGCGAAATCCTTCTGCAAGCAGTAAATCGACGTTTTCAAGCACGGTATCAAACAAATTGCGTCGTGTAATTTGCTGGTATTTTTTCTTAATCAACGTATCCAGGCTTACATTGATGGTTTCGATTTTCGCCTGTTTGAAAGTGTCCAGGAACTGATGTACCAATAGCCCGTTGGTTGTCAAGGTAAGCTGTGTGCCTAGTTCGCCCAGTCTCAAGATAATCTCACGTGCATCCTTTCGTACCAGAGGTTCGCCACCGGTAAGCCTGATTTTATCCACACCCAAACCCACAACGGCAGAGGCGATTTTTACGACTTCGTCAGCGGTCATCAAATGCGGCTTGGGCGTCAGATCGATACCGTCTGCGGGCATGCAATAGGTACAGCGCAAATTGCAGTGCTCGGTGATTGAGATGCGCAGGTAATTGTGGTTGCGCCCAAAAGTGTCGTGCAAATCAGTTGCCATGACGGTTGCCATTGAGGATGCCAAAAAGGTGCAGTACCGATGGGAAAATCGCCTCCATCGATTCGGCCGCGCCGCCTACCGACCCCGGCAACGCCAATACCAGAGTGTCCTTACAAAATCCCGCCACACTGCGCGAGAGCATGGCGTACGGCGTACGCTCTTGGCCATGGGCGCGCATGGCTTCCTCAATTCCGGGAATCCTGCGGTCGAGTAACGGGATAACCGCTTCTGGTGTCACATCTTTATGTGACAAGCCCGTGCCACCTGTTGTGATTACGAGGTCGATTTTGGTTTCTACAAACTGTTGGATTTGATCTTGGATTGACCCAACTTCGTCCGGAATGACAACATATTGTGACCCGCCGATCCCGAGTTTTTCGAGCTTTTCAACAATGATTTTCCCCGAAGCATCGGCTTTGGTTCCCGCGCTCACACTATCCGAACAGACAATTACAGCGGTCGAAATTTTCAAATCCATCGCAGCATTAAAATCAGACTTCCCACCGTTTTTGCGCAATAATTTAATTTCCGAAATGCCCACGCTTTTGTCAATCGGCTTGAGCATGTCATACATCGTCAGGGCTACAATAGACGCGCCGTGCATCGCCTCTACCTCTACTCCGGTGCGGTAAATCGCTTTAACAGTCACCTCGATTTTTATCGATTCGGCTCCGAACTCATAGGTAATCCCGGTAAATTCTACAGGAATCGGATGGCAATCCGGAATGGCGTTCGAAGTGTTCTTGACCGCGAACAAACCCGCCGTCCTGGCCACTTCGAGCACATCGCCCTTGGGCACTTTCTTATCCAAAATAGCACGCATGGTCTCGGCCGAGCCAACCGTCACAATCGCTTGCGCGGTGGCCGCTCTCAGGCTCGTGGTCTTATGCGTGATGTCTACCATCTTATTTGGCCATTCTATTTTCTAAAATCTTCTTGAACGAGCGCCCACGGATTTCTTCGAGCGTCAATCCTGTTGCCAAAACTTCGTCCTCGGTAATGGCACCGCTGTTGAGCGCACGCAGGAAATAATTGAGCAGGCCCTGTCCTGTCGCTGCATCGTCGAACACATCGCCGATCAAGGTAGCACGTGCCGCTTTGTCTACAAAAGTTTTCAAACGTTCTACCGCGTCGTCGTAGCTCTCCAAAAAGAACGCGTAAACGGCGGCGTAACGCATCGGGAATTGCGCCGGGTTCAAATCCCAGCCCTGGTAATATCCGTTCCAAAGCGAATGGCGGATGTGGTCGTAGCCTTTTTTCCAGGCGCGGTGTACCACTTCACGATTTTCGGCTTCTTGCTCGGGCGTTAAATCGCCACGATGTGGCCCGATGGGCATGGTGTTGGTCGCGCCATCGCTGAGCCAGATGCCGGTATGTGCCAGAGCCACTTTGGTCATGTGGTGCGCAAAATCGCAAACCGGATGGTCCATTTCCTGGTATTTGGCCGTGATGCTGCAACTTGCCGTATAATCGTATGTACCAAAATGCATCGCGACACAACGCCCTTGCGCCGCCTTAATAAAGCGATACAACGGGTTAGTGCCGTTGATGTCCATGATGGCTTGGGTGGTTTCTACCATCATCTCCATTTTGAGGATGCCTTTTTCGAGTCCTAGTTCTTCTTCTAAAATCGCGAAAAAATCGGCGAGCGTCTGAGGCTGCTCCGGAATCGTCACTTTGGGCATCATGACCACGAAATTCTCGGGCAATTTTCCGCCGGTTTCCTTGATCAGGGTGGATACGAAAATGTCGAGTGTCCGCAAACCGCGTTCTTTCATCTCTTCGGTAAACGGCTTGATGCGGATGCCTATGAATGGTGACAACGTACCATCGGCCATACCTTTGGCGACTTCTTTTGCGGTCGATTCGGCAGTGGCATCTTCCTCTTCATTGCTTCGGTTGCCGTAACCGTCTTCAAAGTCGATACGGAAATCCTCAATTGCTTCAGATTTGAGCTTGGCCACGACTTTATCGTAAATGCGCTTGCTGAAATCGTTGCCGCCGGTTAATCCAAACGCCTGCCCAAAAACCTCATGGTTGGGCGCATAAGTCTGGAGGATTTCGAGTGCGCGTTGGCCAAGTGCCATAGGCGCATCCGACTTGAACAAATTGGCACCGCCGTATAGCGTATGCACGGGTTGGCGGTCGCTGCGGTCACCGGGATAAATATCGTTGAAGCTCGTATTAGCCTGTTTGAGGCGGTTGAAAATCTGGTCTTTTTTATCGGATGGAATCGTCATTGGAATGAGAAGTTAAATTTTAAATGATAAATTTTAAATGGCTAACTGCCGCGATAGGTGCTGTAGCCAAATGGGTTCACGAGTAAAGGTACGTGATAATGGGTTTCGTCGAAGGTCTCGAAAATGATTTCGACTTGGGGATATAAGGTTTTGGTTTGGAGCGCACCATAATATTTCCCGGTGTCAAAAACCATTTTATAGGTGTCTGGGTTGATCGTCTTGGATGGCGGCAATAAATCTGGAATACGGCCGTCGGCGTTGGTGATGCCTTGGGTGATGGTTTGCCAGGTTCCGCTTTTATAAGACTGCAATTTTATAGAAATATCCTTTCCGGGAATTCCGGTCGATGTATCCAAAACGTGGGTGGTGATTTGGCTTACCTTGAGGAAACCAAAGTCACCCTCGGTCAGCAATTTTTTAAACCGGATGATTGAGATTTTCTGCTGTTCGCCCATGGCGATGTGAAGCTCCTCTTTGGCAGTATTTTGGAGTCGGTCGAGCAACAATTGTAACATTTCGTTTGCCGATTTCCCCGTGGCGCAAACAATAAAAATGAAACCGAATTTATTTTCATAATCGGTGTTTGCCTGTGCCAATTGGCTGATTGTTTCGGCCGTCGCAATTGCCACTCCGGCTTGCTCTTTTCCTGCGAATTTCTCGGTGAGGCTTTTGATATCGCCGATTTTTGGGTGGTGTGTGAACGATTCGCGCCAGTCGTTTTCGCCGCAGTCGTCGTACCAGATTTTGTCAGACAAATCGACGAGTTGCTTTTCTGATTCGAATGGGAAATGTGCCATCATTTCGGCTACCCATTTCTGGGAACCGCAACAATCCAACAAATGTTTTGCTGCCACTTCCTTTTCTAGATTATTGAAATCGGATAAATTCATACAATTTATTTAATGGGTGCGCCCTGTTCTATCCAACAACGGATGGCGTCGCGTTCTTCCTCGGTCATATTGGTTTTGTTGTTCTGTGGCATCGTCTTGGTGAGCACCACGCGTTGCAAGATCAGGTCGCGTTTGGCGCTTATGCCTTCTGGGGTATCGTACATCACGCCGTTGGGTGCCACTTTATACACGTCGTCGGTCGGGTTTTTAGAATGGCATTGCACGCAGCGTTTCTGGATGATTTCCTGTACCTCGGTAAATTGGATTTCCTTTTTACATTCGTACGGGTTTGTACTCGGCGCCGACACGAAACAGGCTGCAAGCAGAATCAAAATAGAAACCGGCAAGATCCAAACGTTGAGCTGCTTTTGTTCCTTGAGATTGAGGTAGTGCTTTACACCTGCTGCCCCTAGCGAAATGATCGCCAAGATCAGCCATGGATACTCGTAGCCAAAGGTCGATGGGAAATGGTTGCTCACCATCACAAACAACACCGGTAAAGTAAAATAATTGTTGTGCAGCGAACGTGCGAGCGCTTTTTTACCAAGCGTTGGATCAAGCGGCAATCCGAGTTTGGCCGAATTGACCATCGCCTTCTGCGCAGGAATAATCACAAAGAACACGTTGGCCACCATCAAACTGCCAATCATCGCCCCGAAATGGATATAGGCCGCGCGACTCGAAAATACCTGGCAGTAGAAATACGCAAACCCGATCAAAATCAGGAAACCGATAATGGCAAACAACAACTGGTTCTTAATCAATGCCGATTTGCACATCAAATCGTATATCACCCAAGCCACGACAAACGAGCCCACACCAATCAGGATGCCTTGGCCTGCCGAAATGTCGAGTACATTCTTATCGATCAGGAACGCAGACGCGTTGAAATAGTAGACCACAAACAACAGGCAAAATCCTGAAAGCCAAGTAAAATAGGCTTCGTATTTGAACCAATGCAAGTGTTTGGGAATCGTCTTTGGGGCGATTTTGTATTTCTCGAGGTAATAGAATCCGCCGCCGTGTACCGCCCAAAGGTTTCCGGCGAGTTCGTCGCGTACGTCTTCGGTTCGGTTGAGCGCATTTTCGAGGAAAACAAAATAAAACGATGCACCAATCCATGCAATCCCAAACGTAATGTGCATCACACGGATGATGATATTGAGCCACTCCATCAGATGGCTTTCGAGCGGCGAGCCTTTAACAAGGAACCAGGTGTTGGCAGTAATCCCGATAATCATCAGCAGGATACCAACATAAATGTAATTCTGGATCGTCACCTGCTTTTCCTCTGAAACTACCTTGCTGTAACGGCTGCTCAAAATGCCCGGCAATTTATGCGACAGCACCACGAGCAACAATAACATGCCCGCATACACCGCATACAAAATCGATATGGCAAAAGTACTGACCTGCACTACTTGACGATTTTACCAAATAACCTAAGCCTGCTCACACCGCCATCGGGGAAAATGTTGAGACGCACGTGTGTGATGCCTTCTATCTTATGTAGCTCGGAGGAGAATTCATGTTCGTGGTCGGCGCTGAGTTTTTGTTGCCCAAGCAAGGTTTCCCAGCTGGCCGCTTCGAGGTTATCATCTGATAACGTACACGCCTCGATCGAGCAACTATCTGGGTAATTCCCTTTGAAATGGCAAGTGTCCACGACGATGCGTTCTACCGTTCCTTTGTGGGCGAGTTTGAGGATAACCCAATCGCGGTTGTTGGGCGTACGGTTGCGTTTGGTTTCCCAGCCGTCACCCATGTTCACGCCGCGACCCGGCATAATCAGGTTGCCCATAGCGCTAAAGAACATGTCGTTGCAGGCGATGGCTTTCCCGCCGTTCACGGCTGCCGCCAAATCGATGACGTGCCCGGTTGAGACCAAGTCCCAATTCTTGAATACTTCTCCATACGCGCGAAAACGTGCCACGCCGCCATCGGGGTATATGTGCAGACGCAAATGTGTGTAGATTTCGTCAGAATGACATTCGTAGAAGTTTTGCGAACCCGCATCTAGGTGCGACTTGGGTAGGATTTCTGTCCAGCTAACCGAATCCCAATCCGCAGGAAGCTCCTTTCCCGAAAGGTTTACGGCCTCAACACTCGCATGCGGCGGATGGTTCCCCAAAAAGAAATTCGTATCGATGTCGAATCCTTTTATTTTCCCCGAAACGCCCAATTGAATAATCGCCCAATCGTGTCCGGGCGTGCGTTTGCGGCGGCTTTCCCAACCGTCCATCCATTTACCGCGGTCGGTGTATTTGTCGGTGATGAAAATGCCGCGGGTGGGCAAAATGAGGTTTTCTTTTTCTGCGAAGAAATCGTCGGTGGCATAGAGCACTTTGCCGCCCAGCCTTTCGGCAGCGAGGTCAGTGAGCGCAGTAAATTGCGGTGATTCCTTGATGATTTCTTTTACTTTTTCAAAAGCCATTGTCCTTTATTTTTGGTGTTTATCGTTGGTGTTTGGTAAACGGTCGCCCCATTGACAATGGTTTCAACCACCGTCGCGCTTAAGGTTTTTGCAAGATAGGGACTTATTTTATACCTGAAAAAAATATCCTGTTCCTTAACAATTTGTGGTGCTTCGGGATTCCAGATCACAAAATCGGCATCGTTGCCCACTGAGATGGCGCCTTTGCGTTGGGCTTTGAGGAACGCGGCGGGCTTAGAAGTCACAAGCGGAATGAAGGTCTCCAAAGTCATCAGATCGCTCAAGGCCGTCCAGGAAGCCGTAAGCAAAAACTGGATTCCGGCGATGCCGCCCCAGGCTTTCTTCAAATTGCCGGTTTCAATCTCCTTGATGTTGGGCGGTGCAGGCGAATGGTCGGTGGCGATAAAATCAAGAACACCTTCTTTGAGCGCCTGTTTCAATTGTTCATTGTTGGCGCGTTCGCGGATGGGCGGCGCGCATTTGTAGATGCAGTTGCCGTCTGGTATGTCCTCGGCATTGAAGAAAATGTATTGCGTACAGGTTTCGGCGGTAATGGGAAGCCCTTCTTTTTTGGCAGCGGCGATTTTCTCTAAAGCTTCGGCAGACGCGACATGCACGATATGCACCGGGCAATTGTGTTCCCTGCATTTTCTGATCATCAGGTCGATCGCATCATTTTCCCATTTTTTGGGACGGCTTGCCAAATAGTGTTGGTAACTTGTGGGATTTTCAACGAAACCGCAATCTACTTCCGCGTCATACAATTCGCAATGTGCAAGCACCGGCAATTGGTATTTGGCAATGATCGGCATCGCTTCGTCAAGGTCTTTCTCGGTCACATTGGGAAACTCGTCGATTCCCGAATGGGTGAGGAAACATTTCACGCCCAACACGCCATCTTGGATCAGCGCTTCGAGCTGTCCTGAATTTCCTGGCACCAAGCCTGCATAAAACCCCACGTTCACATTCATTTTACCTTTAGACGCTTCGAGTTTTTCGATAAAAGCCTCGCGCGTTGTAGTAACCGGACTCGCGTTGAGCGGCATGTCGATAATGGTCGTCGAGCCTCCGGCAGCAGCGGCTAAGGTGGCGGTTTCAAAACCTTCCCATTCGGTGCGTCCGGGTTCATTGATATGTACGTGCGCATCGATGACGCCGGGCATGATTACGGCATCGGCAAAATCTTGGGCACCCATGGCCTTTTCATATTGGATTGCAGCTATGGATTGGCCCGAAAACGAAACCGTTGCAGGTTGCAGTTTACCGTCAATCCAAACGCGGCGGCTGTATATTTTTCTTTCTTGCAAAATATTGATTTTTTGAAACCCCATCGGTTTCGTACGACCCACAAATATAGATTTAATTCAAGAACAGGCAAGAATTTATAGGGTATTCTTCTTCCATGCATAGGTGTCATCAGCAAACAACTCTTTGCCAAAAACCGGTGCCTTTTCCTTGATGGCTTCGACCAGGAATTCGATTGCCTCAAAAACTACCTTGCGACGTGGTGCCGACACAAAAACAAAGAGACAAATTTTGCCCGTCTTTACAATCCCGAGGCTGTGGTAAATGTGCAGACAGGTGAGTCCATAATTTTCAAAAGCACTTTCGCGGATTTCGTGGAAAACTGTTTCGGCCATCGCTTCATACGCCGAATAATCAATAGCGACGACTGCTTTGCCTTCGATTACATCAGCACGCACCTGCCCAAGGAAAATCTGGTGGGCGCCGATTGTCGTTTTACGCTGGTGTTTCGCGATAGAATCGGCGATGAATTGGGGCGAGATGGCGCCGTTTATAAAAACTGTCTTTTTAGATTTCTTGGTCATGTGATTCAGTTTAAGGTCAATCCCTCGATCCCATGTTGCAGATGCAAAATCGAACGAAAACCTTTATGGGTTAAGTAATCTGCAGCCATTTGGCTTTGGTGTCCGCGTTGGCAAAACAAAATCACCTTTTGGTTTTGCGCCACCGTGGCGATAAAATTCTCAAGCTGCGCCAAAGGAATGTTGTGAATGCCGTGGTTCTCCAATCGAGGTTCTTCGTAGCTTTCGCGGATATCGATGATCAGGTGGCTGTTGGTGCGCAGCGCTTGCCTAAACGCATCGGCACCAATACCCATCGCCGTTTGTTTTTTTGAGTGTAAGATTTCTTCCCCGTTTTGCAAACCTTTCGCCAATTCGGCCGGGTTGCTGTCAAAGGCAATCGCATGCAACCGACTTTGCAATCCATCGTAGAGCAACAATTTTCCCGATACTACCTCGCCTGCGCCCAAGACAATCTTGAGCACTTCGGTGGCCTGCAAAGCGCCGAGGGTTTGGGGTAGAACACCTAGCACGCCCGAGTCAGCACAATTTGCCTCATCCAACGCTTCATCGCGCGAGCCAAACAGACAGCGATACGACGGGCCACCTTTGTAATTGAACACCGAGAGCTGTCCCTCAAACTTATGGATCGACGCATAAACCATAGGAATACCCTTTGCCATTGCTACGTCATTGATCAGGTAACGACTGTGGTTGTCATCGGTACAATCAACGATTATTTGGTAACTGGCAATCATTTCGGCAGCGTTAGTTTTCGTAAAATGATACGGGAACGCAAAAACCTTGACTTGGGGATTCTGCCGCAATACCGCTATGGCCGCCACTTGTGCTTTGTTTTTTTCACAATCGGCCGCAGTGTATAAGAACTGTCGGTGCAGGTTGCTTTCTTCTATGGCGTCGCCGTCGGCAATGCCAATCTGGCCAACACCTGCGGCTGCGAGACTCTGTAAAACCGGCCCACCCAATCCGCCGGCACCGATAATCAATACCTTTGCAGCAGCGAGTTTCTCCTGTCCCAAAATCCCGACCTCGGGAAGCGCAATCTGCCTGTTGTATCTTTTTGTATTTTCCATCATCCTCCGGCAAACGGCGGCAATAAAGCCAATTCATCATTTTCGTTGATCGTGACCAGTCCCGACGCAACTACCGATTGGTTTACGGCTATCACATACGCAATATCTTTGAGTTCGGGATATTGGTTTTCCAGTTGCAGGCGCAGGTCTTCTACCGAATGCAATTTAGCATCCAGGTACAAAGACTCTTCTTTCTTTTGCGTCGCATCGGCAACAGCCCCAAAATATTTGACGGTTACAATCATGTGGTATACAATTTAAAAATGGCGATGCCCAGCACGACGGCCAATAC
>JAKQJQ010000128.1 GCA_029561105.1 Bacteroidota bacterium | reverse complement strand
TCTTCTTTGTAACGCAACAGATCGACGATGTCTTTGGCGTGTTCTACGTCCTGTAATTCGAGGATTACTTCTTCTTTTTTGCTTTGCGAAAGTTCGGCGATGATGTCGGCGGCATCATTGGTTTCGAGTTCGTCGAGCTCTTCGGCGATTTCTTTGGGAGAAAGTCTACTTAGGATGTTTTCGCGCAGGTCGTCCTCGAGTTCCAAAAGGATTTCGGCGGTTTTTTCGCTGTCGAGGATCTTAAAAATGTAGGTGGCTTCGTCAAAATCGAGTTCGTCGAGGATTTCGGCAATATCAGCGTGGTGCATGTCATTGAGCAAAAGCTCGAGCTGGCTTTCCTGTTTGGTCTCAATGAGCTGCTCAATTTGCTGGATGAGCTCCTTGCTGATTTTAAATTCCATCGGCTTCTATTTTTTGGGTAAGACCAATAAATTGCTCGACCGAGAGTTGCTCCGGACGCAGGTCAAAGATAGTATCTTCTCTTAAATTATCCGATAAATTTAAAGTTTTTAAACTGTTGCGTAAGGTTTTGCGTCGCTGTCCAAACGCGGTTTTAACGACCGTAAAAAACAATTTTTCAGAACACGGCAAGCCGAAATTTTCCTTGCGGCGCAAACGCAACACACCCGATTTGACTTTGGGCGGCGGATTGAAAACCTGCTCGCTCACCGTAAAAAGGTACTCGGCATCATAAAACGCCTGTACCAAAACAGACAGGATGCCGTAGGTTTTGCTGCCCTTTTTTTCACAAATGCGCTCGGCGACTTCCTTTTGGAACATACCCGAAAACTCTGGAATTTGGTGGCGCAGTTCTAGCGCGCGAAACACAATCTGAGATGAAATATTGTACGGGAAGTTTCCGATAATGGCGAATGGCTTACCATCGAAAACCTCGTTGATGTTGTATTTCAAAAAATCTTTCGGGATGATTTTACCGTGCAATTTGGGGTAGTTTGCCTCGAGATAAGCCACCGATTCGGTATCGATCTCAATCACAAAAACGGTCGTGTCTTTCTCGAGCAGGTATTTGGTGAGCACGCCCATTCCCGGACCGATTTCCAGCACGTTGTCATAGCCTTGCAGATTAAGTGTGTCGGCGATGGCTTTGGCTATATTTTCGTCTTTGAGGAAATGCTGTCCGAGGTGTTTTTTGGCCTTTACTTGATCCATGGTTTCGGTTGACGCGCGAGGCGACGGGGTGTTTGGGTTATTGCAGGTTGTTGAACGAATCCGAGATCAGCTCGAGTTCTGTCCTGAAAGAGATCATCTTGTCGCCAAAGAGTTTTACGGCTTCGCTGCGCAATTGGGTCGCGTCTTCAAGATAGTAGCGGTCTAGCGTAGCTTTGCTATCTGTGGTGTATTGCACAGAATAGGTGGCCCCGCCCATTTCTTCTACGATGAGCACTTTGGTCAATCGGGCCGAGGAAAATTTCCCGGTGGCGAGCACTTCGGGGATGTGTTTGTGTTGCATCCAGCTGAGCCATTGGTCGTGCACGCTGTCGTCTATGTTGGTGGTTACGTTGTAGATGATCATGTTAAATTAATTTGAAAATTCAGGAATTTGAAAATTTGAAAATGCTGTCGAGGCATTGAAATGTGTCAATTTGGAATAGGAAGCCGATTGTTCATTTTCAAATTATCTCATTTTCAAATTTCCAAATTATAATGTCGTATCGCCACGCAATTGCCGATACTTCTTTCGCGCGTCGGTAAAATAAATGCTGTCTTCGTGGTGAAAAATAACTTGCTCGTAAAAGGTTTTGGCTTTTTCTGGATCCTGGAGCGATTTGCGGTAAATCTCGGCGGCAAAATAATAGGCCTCATCGATGTAAATCCCTTCCTTGTGTTGGTCTATAATCGCCTGGTATTGGTTCAATGCCGATTGGAAATCGCCGAGTTTCTCATACGTTTTACCAAGCCGGTACAAAGTTACCGCTTCTATTTCCTGTCCTTTAAAACTTTTAAGGATGCTTTGAAATTGTGCCAGCGCCTCATTGTTCTTGTTCTGGTACAACAAATAATCGGCCTTGGCAAATTGCTTGAGCGCGGTTTGGGTCGAGTCGGCGACGGTATTGTCATTGATCAGCAGGAAATATTCGAGCGCGTCATTGGCAATGAGCTGTGACGAGGCGGCCTTGAGTTCCTTGAACTGTTTTTGCGCCCAGCTAAAATCGCCTTTGAAATAACTCGTCTTGGCCGACTTTAAACTCGCTTCATGCCCAATGACATCGTTCTTGAGGTCTTCCTCGATTTGCGAGTAATAGATCAGGGCTTGGTTGAATTTCTCTTCGAAGAGCAAAATGTCGGCGAGTTCAATCTTCACATCGGCCTGCTGGTAACGATTGAGCGGCAAGGTGAGCGCCTTTTTGAGGATGGCTTTCCCGAGTTCGGGATTTTGCATCCGGAAGGCTTCAAAATGCGCCTGCAAGATTTGCAATTGCAACGAGTACGGCGTAATTTCAAACTCTTTGAGCAGGTTGTCGATGTCGGTTTCAATCAATTTGAGGTCTTTTTCCTGGGCCGAATCGATGCGCATCTTGAGCAGGTAGGTGTGCGATTGGATCAAAAGCTCGAGGTCGCGCGTGTTCTCGAGAACAAAAGTGAGGATTTCTTTTGCGGTGTCGGTTTCACCTTCCTCGATAGACAGCTGGGCGAGGTTTACAATGCTTGAAAACGATTCGGGATTGCGTCGGTAAATGGCCTTTTCCTGGATAAATGCCTTGCCATATTCTTTCTGCTGTACAAAAAACCAGCTCAGGTATTGGTTCCAGAAGACATCCTGGTTTTTCTGCGCACGCAATAGCAGGGCTTTTTTGAGTGCTTCGTTGAATGCTGCATCGCTGTCCTCGGTTAAAAATCGGGAGAGTTGGTTTTGGATCATGACCGAATTCTGCTGGTTGGCGTAGGCTTCTGTCAGGAATTTGTCTATCATCATATCGGTATTCCCGAGTTGCCCGTAAATGAGCCCCATCTGGTAATTGAAATTGAACTTGGGCTCGAGGCTGAGCGCCAATTCATAAGCCTGCAACGCATACTGCAACTGCACTTTCTTTTCAAAAACCCCGGCTACCGCGTAGACTTCACTCGGGTTTTTGCGGATGCGGTCTATGGCCTGGTCGTAGTATTTTTTGGATTTGTCGGCGTCTTTTTTGAGCTGGTAGTTGTAGCCGAGTTCTACGAGCAAGTTGGATTGGTTGAACTGTTTGAGCCTGGTCTGAATCAGGGTTTCGGCTTGATCGAGGAGCTGCAATTGCTGGTAACACTCAATGAGCCGCTGAAAATAATACCCATTTCCTGTATTGGTTTTGAGCAATTCCTCATAAGTGATTTTGGCTTTCTCAAAATCGCCTTTGTCAAAATAATTCTGCGCGAGCTGGTCGTTCTGCGCACAGACGACTATCGAGAAGAAGAGCAGCAAACCGAGGACTATTTTGTTCATTTTGACTGAAAAAGGACGATGTACCAAAGTAACACATTTTGCGTCAAATTAGTACATCGTCCGGTAAAGATTAACTTTTTAGTTGATGAGGTCGAAACCGCAGTATGGGCGCAGCACTTCGGGGATTACAATGCCTTCGGGCGTTTGGTAATTCTCGATGATTCCGGCCAGTACGCGAGGCAAGGCGAGCGCGCTTCCGTTGAGCGTGTGTGCGAGTTGGTTTTTTCCGTCCTTGTCGCGGAAACGCAGCTTGAGCCTGTTGGCCTGGAACGTCTCAAAATTCGACACCGAACTGATTTCGAGCCAACGGTCCTGCGCAGTCGATAACACTTCAAAATCATAGGTCATGGCCGAAGTAAAGCCCATATCGCCACCACACAAACGCAAAATACGGTAAGGCAATTTGAGTTCCTGGAGCAAGGTTTTGACGTGCTCGACCATGCCTTCTAACGCCTCATAGGATTTATCGGGATGTTCGATACGCACGATTTCTACCTTGTCGAATTGGTGCAAACGGTTGAGTCCGCGCACATGCGATCCGTAAGAACCCGCTTCACGCCTAAAGCAAGGCGTATAACCCGTACACAACACCGGCAATTCATTTTCATTGAGGATCACATCGCGGAACAAATTGGTTACAGGAACTTCGGCTGTTGGGATCAGGTACAAATCGTCTATGCCTACGTGGTACATCTGTCCTTCCTTGTCTGGCAATTGTCCGGTTCCGTAACCCGATGCTTCGTTGACCAGATGCGGCACCTGATACTCTTTATAACCCGCGGCGGTATTCTTGTCGAGGAAATACGAAATGAGCGCACGTTGCAGACGGGCTCCTTTTCCTTTATAAACAGGAAAACCGGCGCCGGTGATTTTTACGCCGAGTTCAAAATCGACGATGTCATATTTCTTGAGCAATTCCCAATGCGGCTGCGCGCCTTCGTGCAACGCGGGAATTTCGCCTTCCTGGAATACGGTGAGGTTGTCTTCTGGCGTTTTGCCTTCGGGAACCAAATCGTACGGAAGGTTTGGTATGGTATAGAGTTTTTGCGTGAGCTCATGCGCCAGCGCCTCTGCCTTTTCAGCGAGTTCCTTGCTGCTTTCCTTGAGCAAAACTGTTTTTTCCTTTAGAATGGCAGCTTTTGATTTTTCGCCGCTTTTCATGAGCTCGCCTATGTCTTTGGATAGTTTGTTGGATTCGGAAAGCGTGTTGTCTAGTTGGGCTTGCGCAGCGCGACGCTGTTCATCCAATTCTACTACTGCTGTGATCAGGCTTTTGGCGTCGAGGTTTCGCTTGGCCAATGCCTTGATGACTAACTCTTGGTTTTCCCTGATAAATCCGATCTGTAACATAAAACGTAAATTTTATAAACCAGCCGAAATTCGTTTCCCGGCTTGGCCCGCGCAAATTTAATCAAATGTTTGGGAGTTGAAAGGCGCAACCAAAAAAACTTCGCAACATCTCAAAATAGTAATGTGCTGACTTTTAAGTGAATTCTAAGTAGTATTAACAGTTGTTTCTGGATTTATTAATTACATTCGCAAAAAATTTTCAAACCCTATGCAAAAAACCTACCTACTCTTATTGCTGCTTGGCTTTGTTTCTGGATATTCCCAGACCGATAAAGCCCTCGAAGACCTTGCTGCCGCCGAAAGCAAATCGGCTTCTAAACGAATGAATGCGGTCATCAATCCCGACACTTACAATTATGATGTGACCTACCATAAAATTGAGCTCACCGTGGATCCCGGCATTTACGGCGTTAGCGGAAAAGTGACGACTACCTACAAAGCGCTCGCCAATATGAGCACCGTGGTCTTTGACCTGGCCCGCATTACCGACGAAGGCGACCCGAATTTCGGTAACCAGATTGAAGTGTTGGCCGTCATGAAAAACAATGTCGATTTGGATTTCTCCCGAAACGACGAAGAAATCATTATCACACTCCCAACCGTCCAGGATGCAGGTACTTCGGCTACCGTTGAAATCCTGTATCAAGGCGCACCGGCCGGCAGTGGTTTTGGTTCATTTATTATGGACGAGCACAACGGCACGCCCGTCATGTGGACTTTGTCTGAACCGTTTGGCGCCCGCGATTGGTGGCCTTGCAAACAAGACCTCAACGACAAGATCGATGACGGTATCGATTTTTACATTACCGCTCCCACCATTTACACCTCGGTGGCCAATGGCGTTGAATTAAGCAAAGTGAACAATGGCAATGGTACTTCTACGACGCACTTTAGACACGGTTATCCGATTCCTGCGTATTTGGTGGCCTTTGCCGTGACGAATTACGAAGTAAATACCATCCAGGCTGGTTTGGGCACAGCAGAAAGCCCGTTTTTCCCGATTGTGAATTATATGTATCCTGAAACGGCAGATAACAACAACGCAAGTACGGCGATTACTCCTGCCATTATGAATTTCTTTGAAGAGACGTTTACGCCTTATCCTTTCAGGGATGAAAAATACGGGCATTGTCAGTTTGGCTGGGGTGGCGGTATGGAGCACACTACCGTTTCATTCATGACCGCCGGAGGCAGCGGTGCCTACAGCCGTGGGCTGATTGCGCATGAGCTCGGACACCAATGGTTTGGCGACAAGGTGACTTGCGGTTCCTGGAATGACATTTGGCTCAACGAAGGATTTGCCACTTATATGGCTTCTATGGTGATTGAGGAGTTTGACGGGGAAGCGGCCTTCATTTCCAACAAAGACAGTATGATTAACAGCATCACCTCAAATTCGGGCGGCGCGGTTTATTTGACCGATGACGAGGCGTTGAGCGTGAACCGCATCTTTAGTACGCGTTTGACCTACAACAAAGGTGCGATGGTATTGAATATGTTGCGATTTAAATTGGGCGATGCTGCATTTTTTCAAGGTTTGCGCAACTACCTCAACGATCCCGATTTGGCTTATGCTTATGCACATACCGATGATTTGCAATCGCATCTTGAAGCGGCATCGGGCACAGACCTGACTGAATTCTTTCTTGACTGGGTATATAACCAAGGCTACCCGATTTACAATATCAATGTGCAACGTATGCCCGCCAACCAGGCCAGGATTACAATCAACCAAACCCAATCGAATGCTTCTGTGAGTTTCTTTGAGATGCCGGTGCCGGTGAGATTAACCGGAAGCGGCGGACAGCAACAAGATTACGTACTGAACAACACCACCAACGGACAGCAGTTTGTAGTGGATGTGCCTTTTACGCCAACCGGCGTGGTTTTCAATCCTAAGAAAGACCTCATCACCAAGAACAGCACAACGACTTTAGCGACGCAGCAAGTGGAATTGCTTTCTGGCGTGGCCTTGTACCCGAATCCGGCGCATAGCACGTTGACGCTGAATGTACCTACCGGAGTAACGGTAGGAAAAACGACCTTCTGCAATGCCTTGGGACAAATCGTAAAGGCGAGCGACTCGGAAACGAATTGGAATGTAGCCGATTTGGCGTCGGGTGTGTATTTGGTGAACATCACCTCGGATGCGGGTGTGAAACAACTCAAGTTCATCAAGAATTAAATACTCCTACAATAATTATAACCCTAAAACCACTAGGGAAGCACGTGCTTCTTTGGTGGTTTTTTGCGTGAAGGATGGCAGCGGAAAGCCCAAAGCGAGGAACGAGCGAGGACTTGCAGCGGACAGCCTGACGGCAACGCAAACCCATACAAAAAACCAAGGGTTGATTGCCGGCACGCCCAAAAAATTTCAATGCCTGCACGCAGCGCAACACTTTTAACAAACATTTAAATGGGTGCCCGATTTTAAACTGCATTTAATTAACAGAAAACCTTACTTTTGCCTGTCATTAGAAACCGAATTACCCTATGGAAATAGTCATCAAATTATCCCAATTCTTACTGAGCTTGTCATTGCTCATTGTCTTACATGAATTGGGGCATTTTATCCCTGCCAAATTATTCAAGACCCGCGTTGAGAAATTTTACCTGTTTTTTGATATCAAGTTCTCGTTGCTCAAAAAGAAAATCGGTGAAACCGAATACGGTATTGGCTGGCTGCCGCTGGGTGGTTACGTGAAGATCTCGGGGATGATTGACGAGAGTATGGATAAGGAGCAGATGGCACTTCCGGCGCAGCCATGGGAGTTTCGCTCTAAACCGGCCTGGCAGCGCCTGATTATTATGCTTGGCGGCGTGACGGTGAATTTTATCCTTGCCTTTGTAATCTACATTGGGATGGCTTTTTGCTATGGCGATTTGTACCTCAAAAACAGTGAGCTTAAGGATGGGGTTGCGGTAACATCAGAAGTAGGTGAAGAACTAGGCTTTAAAACCGGCGATAAAATCCTTGAAATTGATGGGGAGAAAATGGATCGCTTTAATGAAATTCCGGGAAAAATATTGTTTGCCAAATCGGTGGTGGTAGAACGCGATGGCGCGCAACAGACGATTGCTTTGCCCGTTGACATGATAGACAAGGTACTCGGCGGACAGGAGCGTTTGTTTATTGACAAACGCGAGCCTTTTGCCATTAAAGAAGTTCCTGATACGTCGGCTAATAAAAAGGTGTTGTTGCCCAAAGACATCATCAGGTCATTCAACGGTACGCCCGTAAAATATGCCGACGAGGTGATCGCTATGGCCAAGGCCAACCCAAACAAAACCGTTGACGCGGTGGTGCTGCGCGACGAAAAAGAAGTTCCGGTGAAAATTACGCTCAATAAGAACGGGAAACTTGGCGTAATTGCGGGTTCTTTGGGTGTGGATAGTTTAGAAAAACTCGGGATTTACAAATTTACGCAGCAGCAATATGGTTTTTTTGAATCGATTCCTGTGGGGATTGAACGCGGCAAAGACCAACTGGTTGGATACGGCAAAAACCTAAAGGCGATTTTTACCCCAAGTACGGGCGCCTATAAAGGTGTGGGCGGGTTCAAGGCGATTTTTGATATTTTCCCTAAAACCTGGAGCTGGGAAGTGTTCTGGAACATTACCGCTTTGCTTTCTATTATGCTTGGCGTGATGAACCTTTTGCCGATTCCTGCACTTGATGGCGGCCATGTGATGTTTTTGCTTTACGAAATGATCACGCGCAGAAAACCCAGCGACAAATTCATGGAACACGCCCAAATGGTTGGTTTTGTTTTGCTTATAGGACTGTTGCTGTTTGCCAACGGAAACGATATTTACAAAGCCATCGTAGGCAAATAATCTTTTTTTAAAAAATCGGTCTTTTTGTTTGCTGAAAATAAAAAAGGCTTTATATTTGCACCGCTTTAAAAGGCAACACGCCTTCCTCCTTAGCTCAGTTGGTTAGAGCATCTGACTGTTAATCAGAGGGTCCTTGGTTCGAGCCCAA
The DNA here is from genome assembly GCA_029561105.1 of Bacteroidota bacterium. Lineage (GTDB taxonomy): Bacteria > Bacteroidota > Bacteroidia > Flavobacteriales > Flavobacteriaceae > Flavobacterium. Next base: position 9,958 of record JAKQJQ010000128.1, on the reverse strand, counting down.
GAGGGGGAGCAAAAGCAGAAAGCCATTCGCAAGAGTGGCTTTTTTTTATCAGGCCTCGTAGTTCAACGGATAGAATAGAAGTTTCCTAAACTTTAGATCCAAGTTCGATTCTTGGCGAGGCTACCAGAACACCTTTCATTGCGGAAGGTGTTTTTTTATGCCTCTCGGCTTCGTTTGCAATTGTATTTAGTCGATTCGCACATTTTTTATCAAAATTTATAATAGAATTCTTTATAAATTGACAATTGCCGTGAATTTTTATCCTTCAAAATCTTAATTTCAATCAAAATATTTTATCTTTCAGGGCTGTTTTTCCCCATAGCTATAATTCCTAAAACATTGACAACCAGCCAACCATAAAAATACCACATGAAAAAAATTACGCAGTGCTGATTTTCTTCTTGTTGTTGGGCGGACACTGTTTTTCCCAAACCGACCCACAAAAAGAGACAGTCCCAGACCAACCTCAGAATACGCCTGCGACTACTTTCATGGCTATTAAAAATTCAACCGCAGACACACCCCAAGTCTTCGAAAGAAATCCTTTGCCCATCAACCAAAAAGGTGCCCCAGCTATCTTTTACATTGCAAACGATCAGCCCGTTGACCGGGAGACCTATCAGCAGTATTTGCAAACAGGCGTACCTAAAAACTAATGTGCAGGAAATGAAACAAAAATATTGCGCTCTTTTGCTTTGGATCCTTTTGGCGTGTGTAAACCAATTGCACGCACAACCGCCAAACGATGCCTGTGCAACCGCCCAATCTATTGCAGTGGGTGTAGGGAGTTGCAACTCTATCTTATACACCAACGTAGCGGCGACCACAATAGGAAATCCCGCCACACCGCCTTGCTGGCTGCCCAACTCCATGAGCCAAACAGTTTGGTTTTCATTTGTAGCCACGAGCGCCGACATTGAACTGTCTACCAATTTTGGCGGAACCCTGACCGATACCCAAATTGCCGTTTACAGCGGGGGTTGCGGATCGCTCACCCTATTGGCCTGTCAGGAAGATATCAATACGGCAACCGGTCTGCTACATACCAATGTAATTCTACACGGCCTCACGGTAGGAAACACTTACTATATCGCTGTTGACGGAAAAGGAAATACCACTGGGACTTTTGGCGTTTGCGCGCAACAAACCCTGCCGCCGGGTCCTCCGTTGCCACTTCAGGATTGTGCGACCTCGCAAAATTTGTGCAACATGGCGAGTATTTCTGTTCCGGACGGCCCTGGAGGTGTCGGAGCAAGCCAAGAGTTCCCCTCTTGCTTTGGCGCTCCGGGAGAAAGGTCTTCTAACTGGTACAGTTTTACTGCCGCCACGAGCGGAAACCTATGCTTCACGATCAATCCTAATACCAATATCGATTACGACTTTGCGGTGTACAATACCACCAGCAGTTGCCCAGGAACAGAACTTACCTGTAATTGGAGTCCCACCTCTCCTATTACGGGATTGGGTTGTGCCGGCGTACAATGCGAAACCTGTCTTGCAGTTGTAGCTGGGCAAACGTATTCTATTTTGGTTGATCGTTTCACCGCAGCTTCCACTTCTGGTTTTACGCTTGATTTTGCAGGAACCACTGCCACATTTGCAAGTCCCAACCCCACATTTACAGCCACAACGGTTTGTGTAGGAACCCCAACGCAATTCACCAATACCACCAACGGGAACTTTACTTACAGCTGGAATTTTGGCGATGGATTTACATCTAATCTTGAAAATCCCAGCCACACCTACGCGACCGCAGGCAATTACAATGTAAGCCTTTTGGTAACGGCTATTCCCGGCGGTTGCCAAAACTCGATTACCCAAGCCGTCACGGTAAGCGCACCACCCACTGTAGACGCGGGAACCGGCAGTACCATCTGTTCGGGCGCCTGTTTCACCCTAAGCGGATCCACCAATGCCACCGGCTCAACGGGTGTGTTATCGTTCAATAACACCACCAATTATGCAATCCCAGACGGCAATTTAGCGGGCGTGTCGTCGCCTATCACCGTTTCGGGTATTACGCCTGGAATACTGGCCGGAACTGCAATCCAATCGGTCTGTATCAATTTAACCCATACTTGGGACAGCGATTTAGATATTTTCCTGGTTTCTCCCGACGGTACAATGATCGGACTCTCGACCGGAAACGGACCACTCGGAGATGACTATACCAATACCTGTTTTACTCCCACAGCCACCAATCCCATTACTGGTGGAACGGCACCTTTTACAGGCAACTGGATTCCCGAACAACCGCTTAGCAATCTTAACGGACATCCTGCTAATGGCATCTGGTCACTTTTCGTAGTGGATGACGTTGGCGGTGACAGTGGCAGCATCCTCGACTGGGATTTGGTTTTGACCAACAATTTACCTCCGTTTACATGGTCGCCGACCATCGGCATGACCAACGCAAATACTTTGACGCCAACAGTTTGCCCAACGGCGACGACCACCTATACCTTGACGGCCAACAATCCCGGTGGCTGCGTAACAACAGATCAGGTGACCGTGACCGTGGGAGGCGCAAATACAGCCACCATCGCATATTCGGGGGCAGCCTATTGCACCTCAGAGACACCAAAAACTGTCACCATTACCGGATTCTTGGGCGGGAGTTTCAGTTCAACCGCCGGACTCGCGATTGATCCGGTAACGGGCACCATCACACCAGGCTCGAGCACGGCCGGGACCTATACGGTTACTTACTCGATTCCTGCCGGCGGCGGTTGCCCGGCATCAACAGTGACCACATCGGTAATTATCCGACAGCAACCAAACGCCGGAATAGACGGCAGTACCAGCATTTGCGACTCCAATACAACACCCATCAATTTGTTCGCGCTCATTACCGGCGAACAAACCGGAGGCATTTGGACCAGGAGTTCCGGAACCGGCGGTACGCTCAACGCTGGCACCGGTGTTTTCACCCCGATTGCCGGAATGTCGGGCAGTTCTTTCACTTATACCGTTACCGGCGTCTCGCCATGCAGCAATGACACCAGTACGGTAACGCTAAATGTGCTGCCCCAAGCCAACGCAGGAACCGATGGGGCTTTGTCGGTTTGTGATTCCAATACTTCCCCTATCGATTTGTTCGCGCTGATCACAGGAGAGCAGCCTGGTGGTGTTTGGACCAGGAATTCGGGAACCGGCGGAACTTTTAACGCTGCAGCCGGAACCTACTCGCCAGCGCCTGGCTCCACCTCAAGCGATTTCACTTACACCGTTACAGGTACAACTCCTTGCGCACCCGATTCCAGTACTGTGGCTGTAACGATTGCCCCAGTAGTAACCCCTACCGTGAATTGTGGGACGTCTACCACGACTTCGGTGCAGTTCAATTGGGCGGCAGTTTCGGGAGCGACGGGTTATACCGTTTCCTATCAGATTAACGCAAACCCAGTTGTAAATGTGGGCGCTATTGGCAACCTACTGACCTATTCGGTTGGCAGTCTGAGTCCGGGAGACAATGTTACGATCACCGTGACGCCAACGGGTGCTTTGGGCAGTTGTTTTAATCCGGCAACGCAAATGTGTACGGCCGCCAACTGTGTTCCGCCAACGGCCAATATTGTCTATGGAGCCACGTCTTTCTGTACCACTTTAGCTGCTGCACAAACGGTGACTTTGACCGGTTCGGGCGTATTCAACACAGGAACCTTCAGTGCTCCGGCAGGGCTTGCAATCAACACTACGACTGGCGATATCTCACCCGCTTCAAGCACACCCGCAAACTACATCGTCACCTACACGATTGCCGCGACCGCAGGTTGTCCGGCTGTTACTGCGACCACTCCGATTACTATTGTCGCACCTCCTGCAATTCCTACCTTGACAGCCACACAGCCCACTTGCACCGTGGCGACAGGAACCGTTACGATTACCGGACTTCCGGGACTTACCTATAGTTTCGACGGCGGAGCCTATTCGGCAACACTCGTTTACAGCGGACTTGCTGCCGGATCATCGCATACCGTTACTGCACAAAATGCGGCGGGTTGTATCTCGGCAGCGGCCAATATCACGCTGAACGCGCAACCGGCGACACCGGCTATCCCAACCTTGACCGCTACACAACCCACTTGTACCGTAGCCACGGGAACCGTCACAATCGTCGGGGCTTCTGGACTTACCTATAGTTTCGACGGCGGAGCCTATTCGGCAACTCTCGTTTACAGCGGGCTTGCTGCCGGATCATCGCATACCGTTACTGCACAAAATGCAGCGGGTTGTATCTCGGCAGCGGCCAATATCACGCTGAACGTGCAACCGGCGACACCAGCTATTCCGACCTTGACGGCCACACAGCCCACTTGTACCGTTGCTACGGGAACCGTTACGATTACGGGACTTCCGGGATTGACCTATAGTTTCGACGGCGGGGCCTATTCGGCAACACTCGTTTACAGCGGGCTTACTGCCGGATCATCGCATACCGTGACCGCTCAGAATGCGGCGGGTTGTATCTCGGCAGCGGCCAATATAACGCTCAACACGCAACCGGCCACGCCCGCGATTCCGACCGTAACGACCACACAGCCCACCTGTACCGTTGCTACGGGAATCGTTACGATTACCGGACTTCCGGGATTGACCTATAGTTTCGACGGCGGAGCCTATTCGGCAACACTCGTTTACAGCGGACTTGCTGCCGGATCATCGCATACAGTGACCGCTCAGAATGCGACGGGTTGTATCTCGGCAGCGGCCAATATAATACTCGGCATCCCATTAAATACTCCTGCTACCCCTAACTTTACGATCACCCAACCTACCTGTGCTACCGCAAGCGGAACCATCACCATCAACGGAGTACCCGGGGAAGATTATAGTTTTGACAGCGCACCCTATTCTTCTGTTTTGGTGTACAGTGGGCTGGCAGCGGGTTCTTTACATACGGTAACGGCGCGCAACGCAGCGGGTTGCATTTCTTCTGTTGCCAACATTACCTTGAACCCACAGCCTTCAACGCCAGTCCTGCCGACATTAACCGCCAGCCAGCCGAGCTGTACGGTGGCCACTGGATCGGTTTCGATTACTGCAATTGTCGGTTTGACTTACAGCTTTGACGGCGGCCCATATTCGTCTACTTTGGTTTATGGAGGACTGGCAGCAGGATCGTCGCATACGGTCACCGCACAGAATGCGGCAGGTTGTATCTCGGCAATCGCTACTATCGCTTTGAGCGCACAACCGGCCACGCCAGCTGTCCCGATTTTGACCGCTACACAGCCCTCTTGTACCTTGCCCACAGGAACCGTTACCATTACCGGGATTCCGGGACTCTCTTATAGTGTCGATGGAGGCCCCTACACTTCTACTTTGATTTATAGCGGACTTTCCGCAGGCTCATCGCACACCATGACCGCGCAAAACGCAGCGGGCTGCATTTCACCAATGGCAAGCCTTACTTTAGGCAATCTACCATCGGCCTTAGCCGCTCCTACCGCTGTCGCCGTACAACCGACATGTACCGTGGCAACCGGAACCATAACTATTGTGGGGATTCCCGGATTGGTTTACAGTTTTGATGGCGCGGCTTATGTTCCAACCTTGATTTACAGTGGGCTTATCGCAGGTTCATCCCACAGCATTACTGCCCAAGATGCCTCCGGCTGCATTTCTTCGGCTACGACCGTTACAATCAATGCGCAACCGTTAACACCCGCAATACCAACATTTACTGTGCTTCAGCCCACTTGCAGTACGGCGACAGGAACGGTGACCATCAACGCTATTGCAGGATTGACTTATAGCTTCGACGGCGGTGCTTATTCATCTACTTTGGTTTATAGCGGACTGGCAGCGGGATCGTCGCACACCATTACTGCACAAAATGCGGCGGGTTGTATTTCTACAATCGCCAATATCGCTTTGAGCGCACAACCGGCCACGCCAGCTGTCCCAAACCTGACCGCCACACAACCCACTTGTTCTGTGGCAACGGGAATGGTCACCATTACGGGGCTTCCAGGACTAACTTATAGTTTCGATGGCGGCGCGTATGGTACGACACTTATTTATAACGGACTTGCCGCAGGATCATCCCATACCGTGACCGCACAGAACGCAGGGGGTTGTATTTCGGCGGTCGCCAATATCACTTTGAGCGCGCAACCGCTCACGCCTGCAATACCAACCTTGACTGCAACGCAACCCGCTTGTACCGTGGCAACGGGAACCGTTACCATTAGCGGGCTTCCGGGGCTTATCTATAGTTTCGATGGGGGCTCTTATTCGGCTACTCTTACTTACAGCGGACTCGCTGCGGGCACTACACATACTGTTACCGCGCAAAATGCAGCCGGTTGTATTTCGACAATCGCCAATATCACTTTAAATGCGCAGCCGTTAACGCCTGCCATTCCTACTTTGACCGTTGCACAGCCTACTTGTACGGTGGCGACGGGTAGCGTTACGATTACGGGGCTTCCGGGATTGAGCTATAGTTTTGACGGAGGTGGATATACAGCAACTTTATCCCACTCAGGGCTCGCAGCAGGCTCTACGCACACGGTAACTGCTAAAAATGCCGCAGGTTGTGTTTCTTTACCTGCCGTCGTGACACTCAATGCCCAGCCCATTACTCCGATTGCTATAGCCACACCTGGTTCACAAACCATCTGTTCTGGAAACGCTCCAGCCATTTCCTTGACGGCAATTCCCGGAACTGCTTTTAACTGGACAGCTTCGGCAACCAATGTCTTGGGTGCGGTATCGGGAAGCGGAAATTCGATTGCTCAAATCCTCAATACTACCGGAAATGTTTCAGGACAAGTGGTATACACGATTGTTCCGATTGCTAACGGTTGTACCGGATTGCCCATATCGGTAACAGTCACCGTAAATCCGTTGCCGGTAGCCATCGCCAACCCGGCTTTGCAGACGATTTGTTCGGGGCAACGTGCCAACATCAACCTAACTTCTTTGAGCGATTCCGGCGTGACATACAACTGGACCGTCATCCAGACAGGGGTTTCTGGTGCCGTCTCAGGTAGCGGAAACACCATCAGCCAAATCCTAACGGCAACTGGGACAGTTACCGGAACGGCCGACTATACAATTGTTCCCGTTAGAAACGGTTGCCTGGGTACGCCAATACACGCATTGGTCACAGTCAATCCGAGGCCACAAGTGACGACCAATGCAGTTTTTGAGATTTGTGACGGCGACGCCACCAATATCAACTTAACAGCTAATATTCCGGGAACCACTTACGTCTGGAGCATCGCCCAAAGCAACGTTGCTGGCGCCATTGGGGGAACCGGGAACATCATCAACCAACCCCTTACACTCACCGGAAACACCGTAGGGACGGTTACCTACACCATCAGGCCGAGCAGCTTGGGATGTGATGGCGACCTGTATTTGATTACCGTAAAAGTGCATCCGTTACCAAAACCAATGTTGATAAGTGGTAATATCTGCGTATCTCAAGCCAGCGGAACCACGGTACGCTCCTACATACTCGATTCTGGGCTCAGCAACGCCACCCATCATTTTCAATGGGCACATGATGGCATTGTGATTCCGGGCGCTACGTTAAATACTTATGAGGCGATTTTGGCAGGGAATTATTCGGTCATTGCTACCAACATACAATCCAATTGTATTTCCGCCGAAGTCTTTGCAACGGTGAGCGCCATCTATACGGCGAACGCCATGACCGCCGTGGGATCGGACGCTTTTTCTGAAAATGCATCGATAGTAGTATCGGTAAACGGCGGTACGGGACCTTACTTATACCAACTCGCCAATGGCCCGCTGCAAACTTCGAATGTTTTTTCTGGTTTGGGTGGCGGGACGTACACCGTTAAAGTGATCGATGAATATGGTTGTACCGACCTGGAAACCCAAGTAACCCTGATCGATTACCCTAAATTCTTTACCCCGAACGGCGATGGTTACAATGATTACTGGAACATTTTTTCGTTGTCGGGACAACCAGCCGAAATTTCGATTTTTGATCGTTATGGTAAGTTGGTCAAGCAGATCAGTACGCGTGGCGAGGGATGGGACGGAACCTACAACGGGCACTTGCTGCCGTCGACAGATTATTGGTTTACCGTAGATTACACAGAAAACAAAATCCCAAAGATTTTTAGGGCACATTTTTCTTTGAAGCGGTAATAAAAAAGATTCTCATAGAAAACTTGGCAGTTAAATTTGAGAGAATCAACCGTTAGAAAAACAAACAAAAATCAGCTTAAAGGTTGTTACCGATAGATTTTAATCCAACTGTTCAACTTCTTAACATTTTCTCCATCGCCCTGCCTTTTGCCAATTCGTCTACAAGCTTATCCAAATAGCGGATTTTTTGCATCAGCGGATCCTCGATTTCCTCCACCCGATACCCGCAAATGACACCCGTGATTTTTGCAACATTGGGATTGATTTGTGGCGCGTCGGCGAAAAAAGTTTCAAAGTCGACTTTGTTGGCGATTTGTTGTTGGAGCATTTGCCCATCATAACCGGTGAGCCAAAAAATGACGGCATCCACTTCTGATTTGGTGCGGCCTTTTTTCTGTGCTTTTTGCAGGTACAACGGATACACGCTCGCAAACGACATTTTAAATACTCTGGTATTCATGAGTAATCATTTCAATATTTCGGTGACGGTGCCCAACAATACATTTGCGCCCAAGGCCAAATCGGCATCAGAAGAATACTCGAGCGGGTTGTGGCTTATACCATCCTTACAACGCACGAAAATCATCCCATAATCACAGGCGTAAGACAGCGCGAGTGCATCGTGGAAAGGACCGCTCATGAGCTCTGGCGCGTCTAGTTGTAAGGCATCGCATTGCGCGTGGATGATTTTCTTGATCCAATCGGCGCAATAACGCGGGTCACTTTTGGTGTCTTCGGATATTTCGTAAGTGAGTTGGTGTTTTTTGGTGATGGATTCGATCCGGTCGCGTAGTTGCTTTTCATAACGGTTGCGGCGATCGAGGTCGATGTCACGCAGGTCTACGGTGAAAGTCACTTCTTCAGGGATGATATTGCGCGAAGCCGGAAAAACCTGGATCGTGCCCACAGTACCAACCGTTGGATTGCCCGGAACCTGCGTCGCGATTTCACGAACCGCCAAGATGATTTCTGCAGCACCAACCAGTGCGTCCTGACGGATCGGCATGGGTACCGAACCGGTATGCCCAGCCATTCCCTTTAATTTAACCGTCCACCACAACGGACCGGAGATTCCCGAAACCACACCGATGGGTTTGTGTGCAAGGTCAAGTATAGGACCTTGTTCAATATGGAGTTCGAGGAAACAATGGATGCTTCCCGGTTTATATTCTGATTCCTTGAATTTTGTGATGTCACAGCCGAAATCTTGGAGTGCCTGGGCACGCGTAATTCCGTCTTTGTCGGTGCGTTCGAGTTCGCCGTCCTCGAGTTTCCCTAAAATGCCACGCGAACCGAAAAGCCCTTTGTTGAATCGCCAGCCTTCTTCATCGGCGAACGAAATGACTTCTATGGGACGCTCGGGAACGATGCCGTTTTCGCGTAAAGTAGAAACTACTTCTATGGCGCAAAGTACACCAGCCACGCCGTCGAATCTTCCGCCGTAAGGTTGCGAATCGAGGTGTGACCCCATCATCAAAACTGGGAGTTCGGGATTTTTGCCCTCGAGCCTGCCGATCAGGTTGCCAAAATTATCGATGCGCGTTGTCATCCCAGCCGCTTTCATCCACGAAGCGGCGAGTTCAAAGCCCTGTTTTTCAAGGTCTGTGTGTGCGGGACGACAGGTTCCGGTTTCGCCAATTTTGCCGATGAGGCTCATGGCCTGGAAATGTTGTTGTAAACGGGAGGCGTTTATTTTCATAGATGTTCAGTTAAGACGGATGTCCGCGTTAGGGATTGTAGCGGAAATCCTTTTTTAGGTTTTTACCGAAAAAAGATTGCAGCGGAAAGCCCGACCCGAAGGGAAACGCCCAAAAATTAATGATCG
>JAKQJQ010000120.1 GCA_029561105.1 Bacteroidota bacterium | reverse complement strand
ACCTTGCTCACACGTAACTACTTGCTCTATACGCGCAATAATGAAGATGCCAGTGGCCTTGCAAAAGGTAACACTTTTCAAGATCGCTTCCAGATTGGAGCAGCGTGGCGTCCAGTTGACCACAATCAATGGAACGGTTTGGCGCGCTACGAGTACAAAAAGGTGCGCGATGATTCGCTGGCAAAAGATGCAACTAGTGTAGCCACAGGTGAAGACTACCGTACGCATATTGCCTCAGCACACATGGATTATCATCCTAGTCGTCCGTGGTGGATGACTGGACGAGTAGCGGCTAAACGTACAACCGATGACACTTTGCCATCTGACAAAACCTATACCGCCTACTTGGTGAGTGGTCGTACGGTGTACGACATCACAGAAAAATGGGACTTAGGTGTGATGGGCAGTGTGCTCTATAGCCCGCAGGGTAGCGCTACGCAGTGGGCAGCAGGGTTAGAAGCGGGTTATCAATTGCAAACCAATCTTTGGGCATCAGCTGGTTTTAACTGGTCAGGCTTTCATGACCGCGATTTAAGCGGCTCGGATTATACGGCACAAGGCTTTTACGTGAGATTACGCTTCAAATTTGATGAGAATTTATTCTCAGGCAAAAGTGAAGAGGTGAACCGTACATTAGAGCGCACCGATAGTGCGCCAGAGATTAACTAATTGCAGGTTTGTAAAAACTATGACGACCACCTTAACCATTATTGCAACATTAAATACGTAATAAATTCTAGGCTAAACTGGACTTAATCAAATGAAAAAAACATCTACAAGCTTTAAAGCATTTAACATCAAAACGATTAGCATGTTAGTCGGCACTTTAATCATGAGTAGTACAGTGCAAGCGGAAACCTCAGCTGAGCCAATGTTGAATGAGGCAAAGGACCGCATTACTGACCAAGCTATTCGTGCGGATCAAGCCACCTACACGGCAACGCAAGCTAGAATTCACGCATTGAATGAAACTGGCATTCCAGTTGCCGATTACAATTTATCCAAGGCGCAATGCTGGCTGGACGTATCATTGCACGAATATACACGCAATGACCGTTCTGCATTTCCACA
>JAKQJQ010000116.1 GCA_029561105.1 Bacteroidota bacterium | reverse complement strand
TTGGATCGTGTGGTGATTCCAGTGGCGAGCGGTGCGATTTTCGTGCGTATCGGGAATTTCTTCAACTCAGAAATCGTGGGTAAGGAAACCGATTTTGCTACAGGAGTGCGGTTTGTTCGGGACCACTTCAAGCCGCGCGACACGATGATGCAGACCGGCCAACCCGATGCGAATAGTGCTTTCCACGCGATTAGCAATGACCCACAATATGCCTCGTTATTGCAACAAGTTCCCGTAAAGCACCCTGCACAACTTTATGAAGCAGTATGTTATGTATTGGTATTTGCCATCTTGTTTTTCTTATACTGGAAAACGAGTGCGCGCGAGAAACTAGGTTATCTTTTTGGCGTATTCCTTGTATTGCTCTGGAGTGTGCGTTTTGTGGTAGAATATGTTAAAGAAAGCCAAGGCGGTATTGAAGAATATTTGGGCTTGTTTTCTACGGGACAATGGCTCAGTATCCCATTCATACTCATCGGGCTTTACTTTATTGTCACTGCCGACAAACCGATAGAAGAAGTATAATCAAACTTTTCTGATAGAACACAAAAAGCCAAAGCATCGTCTTTGGCTTTTTTGTTGCATTTATGTTGGCTGGTAACGGCCGAGGCAAAGGGTATTTTCTTGAATGCTTTAATCTTCAACGCGATTTAAAATTCTATTGACGTAAGTCTATGGCAACGTTAGCGTATTACAATGAATGGCGTATGTTTTAACCATCGTTGCTATTAAACCAAACTAAGACAACCGAATGCTTTGCGATTAAAAGGCAGTGTCAATTGCGTTATAAGTACTTTTATTTGCCAAAAAAAAAACGGCAACACCGATTTTAATACTCTACTCAAAACCAACAATTTCTCATGACCGCTGTTAGCAATTGTTTTTTTTATTGACAAACGCTTTTTATTTACATTAAGATTCTAATTGATAAATTCCCCAAACACAATTTGAAAATTCTCCTGCCACAAAAGTGATCTCAAAATTGGCGGTTTTAATTTTGTATATATTGAAACTATAAGATTGTCCATATAACGGATCTTTTACAGTAATTTTTTTTCCCGTTGAATCCCATCTAAAATCCCAAATATTTATTCCGTTGATTTCATATTTTTCACTATCAAAAATTGTCTTTTTATGTATCCACATTTATATAGTTTTTTGCCCTTTTTAAAATAACTGCTAACTACTTGTTAAGCCATAAAAAAGCCCGAAGTATTCCTTCGGGCTTTTTGTTGTATCAGAAACAATATTTAGTCCCTGTTGTGTTCTTCTTCAATTCTTTTGTGCTCTGATTCCGGGATAGTATCCACTAATACAGGAGTCGCAATGAACAATGAAGAGTATGTTCCTACTACGATACCAATCAACATCGCAAAGATGAACCCACGGATGGACTCACCACCCCAGATGAACATAATCAACAACACCAAAATCATTGTAAGCGAAGTGTTGATGGTCCTTGACATGGTAGAGTTGATAGACTGATTTACGATGTCGTTGAAATTTCCTTTGGCACCTCTTCCGCCAAGGTATTCACGAACCCTGTCAAATACGATTACGGTATCGTTCATCGAGTAACCGATAACGGTCAGGATAGCCGCGATGAAGTGCTGGTCGATCTCCATACCGAAAGGCATGTATTTCCAAAGCAACGAATAGATTCCGAGTACGAAGATGACGTCGTGTGCCACGGCTGCAAACGCACCCAAAGAGTATTGCCATTTGCGGAATGAAATCATCAGGTAAAGGAACACGATAGCCATCGCGCCTAAAACCGCCCAATACGAGTTGGTTTTGATATCGTCGGCAACGGTTGGAGATACTTTGTAAGCGTTGAGGATTCCGATTTGCTTACCATCGTAGATGTTTACGAAATTGTCGTAACCCATATCCTTGGTGTAGTGCTTCTTGAGCGCATCGTAAAGCAACTGGTTGGTTTCTTTATCAACCGTTTCGCTGTGGTCATCCACTTTATATTTGGTGGTGATTTTGAGTTGGCTCTCGGCTCCGAAGATTTTCACCTCGGCGCTACCGTAGACTTTCTCGAGTTCTTCACGAACTACATCCGGGCTTACTACTTTATCAAAACGCACCTGGAAAGTACGTCCGCCTTTGAAATCAACCCCATAATTCAAACCATGTGTCGCCAAAGAGATGACGCTCACGATTGTTACGATAATCGAGAATGCATAGGTGTATTTCTTGATTTTAAGGAAGTCAAAGTGGAAATTCGTAAAGAAGTTTTTAGAGAAGTTCGTTACAAAAGTCAAGTTTGCTCCTTTACGTACGCTTCTATCTAAAAGAATTCTGGTGATGAAGATCGAAGTAAATAAAGAAGTTCCAATACCAATCAACAATGTCAAAGCAAATCCCTGGATTGGCCCTGTCCCGAAAATAAACAACACCGCTCCGGTTAAGATGTGCGTTACGTTCGCATCAACGATAGAACGCATGGCACCTTTCCAGCCGAATGACGCCTTGATGGCTTCTTCGATAGATTTACCCATACGCAGTTCTTCCTTGGCACGTTCATAAATGATGATGTTGGCATCCACCGCAGTACCCATCGTAAGCACGATACCCGCAATACCAGGTAAAGTCAATACGAAACCGAAGCTCGCCATCACACCAAAAATGAACAATAAGTTAACAAGTACGGCAATATTGGCATACCAACCCGCTTTACCGTAGTAGATGAGCATCCACAAGGCGACAATCAAAAGACCAATAAGTGCCGAAGTGGTTCCGTTGTCAATCGCTTCCTGACCCAAAGATGGACCTACTACCTCTGATTGTACGATCTCGGCAGCCGCAGGCAATTTACCCGCACGCAATACGTTGGCTAAGTCTTTGGTTTCTGTAACATCAAAAACACCCGAAATTTCTGAGCGTCCGCCAGAGATTGGTCCGCTGGTCACACCAGGAGCCGAATACACGATGTCATCCAGCACGATAGCAATGTTGCTTTTTTGGCTAAATGCCCTTCCTGTCAATTCTTCCCAGGCTTTAGCACCTTGACCGTTCATTTGCATCGTTACCGACGGCTTACCCAGTTGGTCAAACGAATCTTTAGCGTCTGTTACCACACCACCGCTCATCGCAGCTTGGTTGTCACGGTTGCCTTTCAAGGCATACAACTCAACCGTTTCGGTTTGTTTTTTGGTTTTCTCGTCTATGTTCGATGTTGGTTTTCCCCAAACGAATTTGGCGAATTTCTGGTCACCTGCCAATAAGTTCCTGATGTCGGCTCTTTTGAAATAACCGTTGATGGTAGCGGTATCTTTAGTGTTTACAATCCCAAGGATTGGCCCACCGCCTTGCGCTACAAATTTATCCAACAATGGGTTGTTGCCTTTTTTGGCAGCTGTACTGTCGGCATCTTTGTCGGTCAATAAAGCACTGATAGAATCGGCAGGTTTCGCTGCGGCAGCTACTTCTGTCTTCTCAGTAGCTTTAAGCGCGTTGTTGGCAGCCATCAAGAAGTTACCAACCTCTTCAATCTTATAGGTTTCCCAAAACTCGAGTTGGGCAGTACTTTGCAATAGGTTTTTGATACGGTCTACATCCTTGGCGCCCGGAAGTTCTACAAGGATTCTTCCCGATTGTCCTAATTTCTGGATGTTGGGTTGGGTAACGCCAAATTTGTCGATACGTTTCCTGAGTACTTCAAAAGCAGACTCGATAGACTCACCTACTTTTTTGCGGATGACTTTTTGCGTTTCTGCATCAGTCATCTTGAAGTTGATCTCGTCACCTAGCGTTTTATTGGCGAAAATATCAGGCGAGGCAAGTTTGGTTGTTCCGTTAGAAGCCTTTTCGAATTCCCTGAAGAAAACATCAAGATAGTCCTCGTTACCTTGTCTGTTTTTGGTTGCGTTGGCAAGTGCCTGGTTGAACACCGGATTTTTAGAATTGTTGGCCAATCCTTTCACGATGTCTTTTACAGAAACCTGAAGCTGAACGTTGATTCCTCCTTCAAGATCCAAACCTTTATTGATTTTCTTGTCTTTGACTTCATTGTAAGTGAAATCGGTAAATCCAAGATTGAATACTTTCTCTTTTCCAATCGAATCTAAATACTTTACTTCTTTTTCTGAATTTCCTTTCGCAAAGGCCTTGGCATCTTTTTCAATATTGTGTGCCACGAAAGTGAAAGAAAGTTGGTAAATGCTTACCAATGCAAATAAAATTGCAAAAAATTTAACTAGTCCTCTATTCTGCATTATTACTATTGATTAATTAATTTTTGTTTGAAATTATTTAGATAAACGTTAAAAACGTGTTGATTTTTGAGCTTTAAAAACAAAATACGTCAATTTAATGACAACGTATTTTTTTAAACCGAGCAAATATATAATTTACGCGCAGACTAACCAATTTATTTGTCGATTAATCTCAAAAAAAAGACTGCAATTTGCAGCCTTCTTATATTAAGGTATGAAAAATTTATGCCAGTACCGATTTGAGGTCGGCATTCATATTCCTAACCGCATCAGCACTTTTTGCGAATGCCGCTTTCTCGCTCTCGTTGAGTTGGATATCTACGATTTGCTCGATTCCGTTTTTACCGATGATACAAGGCACACCGATACAAATGTCGTTCTGCCCGTACTCGCCCTCAAGCATTACAGAACAAGCAATCATTTTCTTTTGGTCGTTGAGGATGCTGTCTACCAGGTAAGCTACAGAAGCACCTGGTGCATACCAGGCCGAAGTGCCTAGCAATCCCGTTAGCGTGGCGCCGCCTACCATAGTGTCTGCTGCAACTTTATCGAGTTGTTCTTGCGACAGGAATTCAGAAACCGGGATACCGTTGTACGAAGCCAAGCGGGTAAGCGGAATCATTGTGGTATCGCCGTGCCCACCGATAACCATCGCCGAGACATCATTAGAAGGTTTATCGAGTGCTTTTGACAGATAATATTTGAAACGCGAGCTGTCTAGCGCGCCACCCATTCCGATGATGCGGTTTTTAGGCAAGCCACTTGCTTTAAGTGCCAGGTAAGTCATGGTGTCCATTGGATTAGAAACCACTACGACTATAGCTTTCGGCGAATGTGCGAGTACGTTTTCTACCACCGATTTTACAATCCCGGCGTTTATCCCAATCAATTCCTCACGGGTCATTCCCGGTTTGCGCGGAATCCCCGAAGTGATCACCACCACGTCGCTGTTGGCTGTTTTGGAGTAATCGTTAGTAACTCCGGTTACTCGGGTATTAAAACCGGTATTGGTAGCACATTGCATGATGTCCATCGCTTTACCTTCGGCAAAACCTTCCTTGATATCCAAAACGACTACTTCACTTGCGATTCCTCGGTACGAAATCACGTCAGCGCAGGTTGCTCCTACGTTCCCTGCTCCTACTATTGTAACTTTCATTGTATGGTAATTTAAAATTGGTAACTAAAATTGATATTGTAATGAGATATTGGTGTTGGCAAACTTACCGAAGGCAAAAATACCCTGCGCATAAAAATGCCCAAATTGGTACCTGCCAGACAATTCGCCCATCGAGTTGATCTTGGTCTTCCCAATTTCTGACAACCTATTGTTGACAACCGACTTTACGGGAACCAACAGCGCCGTAGTTCTGTTTGAACCACCTACTTCATAGGCGATATCGCTTACATTGGTGATTACTCCAGCCATCAATTCAAATCGCTTCCATTTCTTGGATCCGTTGACCTGAAATTGGTATGTATCTACCGAACCTACAATTTCATTGAGGCCCAGTGACCCGAATTGCGCTGACTCAGAAGCGAGAAAATCAAAAGCGATTTCTTCCTTAGAAACCCCTGCAAAGATCGACAAGTAAATGTTCTTGGCTTCCAGCGATTTCACATACTGGCTCAAATTATGCTTAATACCCAAACCATATACCTGGTAATGCCCTTTTTTGAGTTTGACATTGTACGAGTACTTGGCCAGGATCTCGGTACCATACCACATACCAAGCGAAGCCTGGATATAAGGGTAAATCACCGTTTCGGCATCCAGCCCTTCGGGTGTTTTAATGCGAATATCGCCGTTCGGTACATCCGTAAAAGACCCAACGACATACACCTGATCGTCATTTCCGGTTGCGGTAGGCACGGTTGCAGCGGAGGCATTCTCGATCTCAAGGAACGCAAAGTCCGAATTACTGATGGTAAACGTACTATTGGCTTTGGGTACAAAGAAAATATTGGTATGCAAACTCACATTAACATCCCATAACTTGGCTTTCTGAGGCGTTGCAATCCAACCCGAAGAGGCTTGGTAAACAGCCGCATCAGTAGCCGGAGTGATGAATTTGTCGGAGTACGACAAGGCGTCGCTTACAAAATTATTCAAGTCGATTACAGTCTGTACCGACTGCCCGCGCGATTGCAAACCGGCAAACAACACCAATCCCGAGACCAGTATTCGCACACAGAATTTACGCATCTATATTGGCATAGACGGCATTCTTTTCAATGAACTCCCTTCGTGGCGGAACCTCGTCACCCATCAGCATCGAGAAAATCCTGTCGGCTTCGGCCAAACTGTCTATATTGACCTGACGCAAAGTCCTGTATTGCGGATCCATCGTGGTTTCCCACAACTGCTCTGCATTCATCTCTCCCAAACCTTTATAACGTTGGATGGAGGCGCTGCCGCCCATTCTTTCGTTGGCTGCGTCGCGCTGGTCGTCTGTCCAGGCGTACTCCTTTTTGTTCCCTTTTTTGACGAGGTACAATGGTGGCGCCGCGATGTACACGTGTCCTTCCTCGATGAGCTCCTTCATGAAACGGAAAAAGAACGTTAATATTAAGGTAGCAATGTGGCTACCGTCGACATCAGCATCACACATGATGATGACTTTGTGATACCTTAGTTTTTCGAGGTTCAATGCTTTGGAATCCTCGGCAGTACCTACCGTTACGCCAAGTGCTGTAAAGATGTTACGGATTTCCTCGTTCTCAAAAACCTTGTGATGCATGGCTTTCTCTACGTTGAGGATTTTTCCCCTGAGTGGCAAAATCGCCTGGAAGTTACGGTCGCGGCCTTGTTTGGCTGTTCCGCCCGCCGAGTCTCCCTCGACCAGGTAAACCTCACATCTCGCCGGATCCTGTTCTGAACAATCAGACAATTTTCCCGGCAATCCGCCGCCGCCCATTACCGTTTTGCGTTGTACCATCTCACGCGCTTTCTTGGCAGCATGTCTGGCTTGCGCGGCAAGAATGACCTTTTGCACGATAATTTTGGCGTCGTTCGGGTTTTCCTCGAGATAATTCTCAAGCATTTCCCCAACCGCTTGCGACACCGGAGAAACCACTTCACGGTTACCTAATTTGGTCTTGGTCTGTCCTTCGAATTGTGGTTCGGCGACTTTTACAGAAATGATTGCGGTAAGTCCTTCGCGGAAATCATCACCGGTAATCTCAAATTTAAGTTTGTCGAGCAAGCCCGAAGCATCTGCGTATTTTTTAAGCGTACGCGTAAGTCCCGCGCGGAAACCCTGTAAGTGCGTTCCGCCTTCGTGCGTATTGATATTGTTGACGTATGAAAAAATATTCTCGGAGTAACTTGAATTGTAGATCAAAGCTACTTCTACCGGAATTTCGCCTTTCTCATGTTCCATGCTGATTACATGGGTAATGATTGGCTCGCGGTTGCCATCGAGGTAACGGATGTATTCCTTGAGCCCTTCGGTGGAATGGAAGGTTTCAGAGCGGAATTTACCATCTTCTTCTACTTCCCTTCTGTCCGTAAAAGTAATTGTAATGCCTTTATTCAGGAAAGATAACTCGCGCATACGTGCCGATAAAGTATCGTAAGAGAATTCTAAAGTCTGCGTAAATATCTTATCGTCTGGGTAGAACGTCTGGCGTGTTCCTCTTTTTTCGGTTTCGCCGATTTGCTTTACCGGATACATTGCTTTTCCGCGCTCGTATTCCTGCTCGTAGATTTTGCCATCGCGAAACACCGTCGATTTCATTCGTTCTGAAAGCGCATTTACTACAGAAACCCCAACACCATGAAGACCTCCCGAAACTTTATACGAGTCTTTGTCGAATTTACCTCCGGCCCCGATTTTAGTCATGACCACCTCAAGAGCAGAAACGCCTTCTTTTTTGTGCATATCGACGGGAATTCCACGGCCGTTGTCTTCAACGGTTACCGATCCGTCTTCGTTGATGGTTACGCCGATGGTATCACACCAACCGCCCATTGCCTCATCTATTGAGTTGTCTACTACCTCATAAACCAAGTGGTGCAAACCCCTCACTCCTACATCACCTATATACATGGATGGACGCATTCTTACATGCTCCATTCCTTCTAATGCCTGAATACTATCTGCCGAATAACTGCTTTTCTTGTTCTCGTCGCTCATAAAAATTTTCGCTAAAAAATAGGTTTTTTGTCTAACAGGCAAATATATAAAAACACGCCAAACATCACAGGAAAAATGCCCTGTTTGCGCGTGAAGTTATTAACATTATGTTGATGGAAATTTAGCGCAAAACGGCTCCGGTTCCTGAGCGGCCGGGATAGTTTATTTGCCCAAAATTAAAGGTAACGCCATCAGCAATATCACTGGCCAAAAGCAGCGCGCCATCGGCATCGAGGTAATCCAAAAGCGGTGCGATTTGAACGAGTCCCGAAATCCCCACGGTCGATTCGGTCATGCAACCCGCCATAATCAAAGCGCCTTTTTTTCGGGCGGTTTCAATCATGCGCAAGGCCGGCGTAATCCCGCCGCATTTCATGAGCTTGATGTTGATGCCGTCGAACCATTCGCAACACCATTCAACATCTGCTTCACGCTGGCAACTTTCATCGGCAATAACGGGCAAAACGCAGCGCTCTTTGACTTTCTTCATACCTTCAAAATCATTGGCTTTCAAGGGTTGTTCAATGAACTCCACATTGAGGGTTTTGAGGATTTTGGCGTAATCGATGGTTTGGTGGACAGTCCAGGCGGCATTGGCATCGACGCGGAACACCGCATCGGTAACCGATCTCAGTTTCTCGACAATTTCAATATCCTGTCCGGTACCGAGTTTGATTTTATAAATGGGCCACGGCATTTCGAGGATTTTCTGTTGCATGACTTCGATTGTGTCGATTGCAATAGTAAATGAGGTCAATGGCGTGGCGAGGCTGATATCCGAAAAGAAATGCCGAACCGTAAGCCCGTGCTTCTTTGCATAAAAATCCCAATATGCCATGTCGACCGCACATAACCCAAAGTAATCTTCTCCAACCAAAGGCTTCACTATTTCCCACATTGATTTGGGATGCAAGCCCGAATTGAAATCGATGGCAGATTGTATCCTAGAAAGCGTTTCGGTCAAACGCTCAACAGTGCTGTGGTAATAAGGGTTGACGGTTGCTTCGCCGTAACCCGAGTACGTTCCATCCGAAATGGAAACTATGACCGTCTTTTGAATGGTGACAGTGTAGCGCGAAATCGTAAAAGGATGCCGCAGCGGCAATTCGTAAAAGCGGAAAGAAAGTTTGGTTGCCATAAAAAGTATCGCCGGGAATCGTTGCAAATTACAAATTCCGATTGGATAACTGCCTTACTTCACAAAATGATAATTTTAGGAAATGATGCAGATTTTCTGCATATCGGATTCGCCGTTTTTTTTTAGGGACGTAATTGCCCCTTCCCTGAAGGCAATCTACAAATTCAAAGCTAAACTTCAAAGCAGAACTTCCGCAGCAAATGTTAAATTTGCCAATCATCAAAACAAAAAAAAGCGCCAGAAACCACTCCGGCGCTTTAACAATTACAAACAATAACTAAACTAAACCTAAAAATAACTTTAACTAAACTATAATGCTGGGTTTGGCAATTTCAACATCTGCCTGAACGTGCGCCGCATTGGCACGTCCGCTCGGATCTTGGTTCTCCTGCCATTTCGGGATCCATTTGCGAACCGTTTGCGCCGCAGAAACCTGAGGGTAATGCTTATGGAAAATGTCGCGGTAAAAATACGCCTCCTTCGTCGCCGGAGTATTGTAAGGAAACCTTTCGGTGGCCGCAGCCAACTGCTCGTCGGTCACCTGCGAAGAGGCGTATTCAATCAACTGGTCAATCCAGTTGTAACCCACACCGTCAGA
>JAKQJQ010000114.1 GCA_029561105.1 Bacteroidota bacterium | reverse complement strand
TCGGCGGTGCCGTCTGATTGCCATAACTCTGCGCCATGGGTACTGTCGGTGGCCTGGAAAATTAATTTGCCATCGAATACCACGAAATTCAAAGGATTGCTGTCGCCCGAGACATTAATGTCTTTTACCATCGTGAGCGGTGCGTCCTCTAGCAAATGATTGGTTCTCCATAATTCATAGCCCGATGTACCATCTGTTGCCGCAAAATAGACGTCGCCATTGTATTCTATAAATTGCGTACCGGCGCGAATCCCATCTCCGGCACCCGGATTGGTTACACCATAAATACCTTGGTCATTATCGGTGGCTGCATAATGTATTTCACGACCTTGGCCATTGGTGGCTGCCGAGAAAAGCAGAAGTCCCAATGTGGGTGAGGCAAAGTAATCTTGCGGATTGGCATCAAATAAAAAGTCGGTTATCAAATCGGTTCCGGCGATTGTGCCGTCACTTTTCCACAATTGGTCACCACCCACACCCGCAGTAAAATACACTTTGTCGTCAAACGCGGTTAAATACAGTGGGTTGCTCCCGATGTTGGCCACCGGCAAGACATCAATGTAATTTAAAGAAGAAGTCGTTGGGCCCGTTGCCACGTAGAGCTCCCGGCCGATGTCTACATTGGTTGCAGAAAAAAACAATTTGCCATTGGCTACCGTGAAATTCTTGGGACTGCTGGCCGCTGCACCCGGATTAATATCTCTAACCAAAGTGGCGCCGCCAAGCGATCCGTTGTTCCTGTAAAACTCTTCGCCCGGCGGACTAACATTGGCCGTGAAATAGAAATTAGAACCAAACGTAGTAAAGCCTCTCGGGAATGATCCTGGAGTTGATGTTGTAGCTTGATTCATTTCGGAGTTGATTACAGTTCCCGCCGTTGTTCCATCGGTTTGCCATAATTCATCATTAATGCCCCAAAAATTATTCAAGCCATTGTTGGCCGAAAAATAAAGCTTGGCTCCGGTTGGCGAGTTAAATGCTAAAAAACTACCCGGATTAGAATCAACTCCATTTGTTGCTATTTGTTTTAGAATAGAAGTTCCTGCTGTTGTCCCATCACTTTGCCAAAGTTGGTAGGTAGCCGAAGTTCCGCGTGCCGAAAAAATCATTTTCCCGTTGAATACAATTCTGTCCCTTTCTGTCGCCGGATTGTTTATATTGATTCCCGAAGCGGTTCCCGCATTAATATCTTTCACTAGGGTAACTTGTGCAGATAGCCCAGGAACAGATAAAAGAATAAGCAATACTAAAATGTTCTTTTTCATGGAAGTTTTATTTTAATGCTTTACTATTTTTTTGGTGACTGTTCCTGCTCCTGAAGTAATTTTCATCAGGTAAACGCCATTGGATAAATCAGCAATATTGACCTGTACCTTGGGCAAATTGTCGAATTGGATTTGCTTAACAATCCTTGCGTTCATATCGGTTATTACAATCCCGGAAACGCCAATTTGACGCTCGTTTGAAATGGTAATTTCGTTGCTCGCCGGATTAGGGTAGATTGAAAACACAGCTGTTTCAGACGCTTCATTTACTGCTAGGGTATTGGCCAAAGCGGTTATTTTATAATTGTCAAAATAGGGTTGAGCGGGATAAGATACTCCTGATGTATTGGCAAAAATAGCAAAGTCAATTTCGGCTGGATCTACACCAGCAGCACCGCCGCCAGTAATTGTTTTTTGAACAAATACAGTTCCGTTGGGATTTTTAATGATAAACGTTACATCTCCGGTCACTTTATTAAATCTCAAAATCAGTTTCATCCACTGCATCGCCGGAAGTGTAGTAAAATTGCCATCTTCTAACGCGTAATACCAATTTCCGAAGCTATTGCTGGTGGTTGAGAACTTATACATCCTTGCGAAAATAGTTCCGGTTTCTGAGATAGAATATCCGGCCAATACTTTGGTGAAAGTGGCATCATAAATAATTACCTGGATATCATCGGCACTTAATGTAGTATTGGGTCTTTGGTAATCTACTTCAAATTCTAAGGTATTATTGCCAGCCGTTCTGGAATTCCACAAAGCCGGAAAACCGTCTTTCCACAGAAACTTACTACCGGTCACAGTCATATGATCAAACCCAATCATATAAATACAATTTCCTGGGTTTCCGTTGGGTGATATCCTAAAATCAGTGATCAGCGATTGCGTATTTGGCGTAGCATAACTCAACCAACCTTGCTGATTGGTGAGCGTTCCGGTTAAATCGGCGCCAAGAGACTGCGTATTGTAATTGGTGAAATTAATAGAAGACAATACCTGGGCGTTTGCAGCAATCATTGACAAACCTAAAACGATAAGGAGTACTGTTTTTTTCATTGTTCTTGAATTTAAAGTAGCCTCAAAATTAGGTCATATAAAAAGCGTCACTTTTTAATTTATTTAAGCGAGACCACCTATTTAGCAAATGCCTCAATGCATGAGATAACTGATTTTCATTGCACTATAAGTGATGTCGACGCAGCAATCCGTATCTTTTAGAATGTTTACATTTACGCAACCAAACCCTCAGTGTGAAGCAATTGCTATTCTTCTTACTTGTTTTTATTGGTCCGTGGAGTCGGGCGCAAGACCCCTATTACATCAATTATACAACCAGCGATGGTTTGCCATCGGCCACGATTTACTCGATCCAACCAGATGAAAAAGGGTTTCTATGGTTTACTACAGACGCCGGACTCGCAAAATACAACAGCCATACTTTCTCAATCTACACGACCGATAACGATTTGCCCGACAATGAAATTTTTCAATTGAAAAAAGACCACAAGGGCCGGACGTGGATTTTAACGCTTAACGGAAAAACGGCTTACTTTTACAAAGACAAACTGTACACAGAAGCCAACTCCTCATTGGTGAAAAAAATAGCAAGCTCGAGCCTGATCATCGATTTCTATGAAGACGCCCAAAACAATTGCTATTTTGTTTTCAAAGACGGAGCCATCGTTACCGTAACCCCAAAAAACGAAGTAATACACAAAGCCAATCCCGGTTTCTCGATGGCGGGAATATGGACCCATAAAAACCAACCCTTTTACCTATGCACTTTTGGCGTTTATGACGAAAAGAACAAAAGGGTAAATCCCGATTTCACTACCGCCAACTACTATCGGATGTACCATATTGGGAAAGCCAATTATTTCAGCAAGCGCAACCAACTGTATCGCATCAATGCCGACAATGAAATTAGGAATGTAGTTACGCTGCCCGAGAACGTCGAAATCCTGCAACTTTACATAGAAAAGCAAAACAAGATCTGGATTTGTACCCGCAATGGATTGTTTCTTTATGAAAACCAAAAATTAAAAAAAAGGTTTTTTCAAAATGAGGCCATCTCCAATATGACGCAGGATTTTGAGGGCAATTACTGGATTGCTACCTTAAGAAATGGCGCTTATTACGTACCTTCTTTTGATGTTTTTGTAGACAATTTGAATCATGCCAACCCATTAAAACTAAACTGCGTCAGCATCAATGCCAATAAGGAAATTTGGGTTGGCGGTGACAACAACGATTATTATTTCAAATCGCCCGGAAAGTCTTTCGTGAAGCATGTAGTGGAAACCGATGATCAAACCGATCAAATTAAAAACATCCGCTTTTTTGGAACAGACACGTACATAGTCGGGAAAAAGAAAGTGCTAAAAAAAGACGCGGCGAATACAATCACCAGCTATGGATTTGGCGCCAACGATATCATGATTGTGGGAAATGAATTTTTCATTGGCTATAACCTTACTTTTAAGGTCGACGACGTTCGGCTGCGCGAGCACTACGGGCTTGAATTAAACGACCAAAAACTACTTCACAAGAGAACGAATGTGTTTGCAAAAGACGCCGCCGATAAGGTTTGGATTGGCACCAACAGCGGTTTGTACCAATACACCAAAGAAAGTTCGGTGACCGTTTACCATCCCAAATCGCAAAACCTCCAGAGCAACATTATCGACTTAAATTACAATCCTGAGTCAAAAACACTTCTTGTGGCTACGGCGTCAAAAGGCGTCTTTTACATTCAAAATGATGAAATTGTCCATCAAATTTCTAAAAAAGACGGGCTCAACAGTATTAGCTGTAACACCTTGAAGCAAATCGCACCAAACTACTATTTGGTGGGTACCAACAACGGTTTGAATGCCATTGAATTTAAAAATGACTCCTACAAAGTAAAAAACCTTAACCTGATATTGGGCTTAAAAAACAAACGCATCAACGACATCGAATTTCATGACAACACTGTTTATTTGGCAACAGATATAGGATTGCTCAATTTCAATATCAAAAACATAGAACCCAAGAAAACCAATCCTAAATGCTGGATTGCAGCCCTTAAAAACGGCGATAAAATCATTGCCGAAGAAAACCACTGTAAATTTGAGTACAACAACAACGACATCAGTATTAATTTTATCGGAATCTCATACAGCAACCAAAACAATCTCACCTATTGCTACAAACTCGACCCACAAAAAGCGACCTGGTCTGAAACGAATGAATCGCAAATTAACTATAAATCGTTAGCGCCCGGATCCTACACATTTAGCGTGTACTGCAAAGACGGATTTGGTGTGAAAAGCAAAATCCAGTCTGTTTCATTTACAATCCTTACGCCTTTCTGGCAACAAATGTGGTTTGTGCTGCTCTGCATCTTCTCGCTCGGATTGCTGATTTATCTCTTCGTGCAAAAGCAATTGAAACAACAGCAAAAACGTTTTGAAATTGAAAAAGCTACGATTCAAATTGAACGCGACAAAGCCCATCTCGAACGGCAAATGATTGAACTCGAACAAAAAGCGCTGCGTTTGCAAATGAACCCACACTTTATTTTCAATGCGCTCAACACCATCAAGGGCTACTATTCTGAAGGCGACGCGATCAACGCGAGTTCGTATATTTCTAAATTTTCCAAACTCTTGCGGATGTTACTGGAAAACACCGACCAGGTTGTTCCGCTGGCCAATGAAATCGAGATGTTGGGCTTGTACATCAGCCTGGCGCAAACCCGGTACAAGAATAAATTCGACTATAAATTGTTTGTGGATGAGCACCTCAACACCAATGAAACCGTCATCCCAACCTTATTGTTGCAACCGATTGTTGAAAACGCCATCATTCACGGCTTGGCGCCAAAAGACAAAAAAGGCGTCCTCAAGGTGTATTTTGTCAAGAAAGGCAAGCAATTGGAATGCATCGTTGAAGACAACGGTATCGGAAGAACTGCATCAAAAAACAACCAGAAATTCAAAGATCACGAATCGAAGGCTACCGATATTACGTCCGAAAGGATAGCCTTATTCGGTAAAAACATCGGGCCATCGAACTTTGAAATTATTGACCTCGCTTCGGGCGAAATAGCGACCGGAACCCGCGTTATAGTAAGCATCCCATTATTATCCATCTGGCAATGAAAGTACTAATTATTGAAGACGAAGACCAATCGATTTCTGCGCTGAAGTCTGAAATTGAAATCCACTGCCCGTCGCTGCAGATCATCGGCATCGCCAAATCTGTCAAAGAAGGCATCGCGCGGATCAAATCACTCCAACCCGAACTGGTATTCCTGGACATCCAACTTTCGGACGGACTGGGTTTTGAAATCCTCGAATTGTATGGCGAGAACCAGTTCAAAGTCATCTTCACAACCGCTTACAGCCAATACGCCATCCGCGCCATCAAGTTCAGCGCCATCGACTACCTGCTCAAACCCATTGACTCGGATGAGTTGCTGGCCGCCGTGGCAAAAGCACTCCGCACGTCGCGTCGGGAAGAGGAAATTAAAATCGGCAATTTCATGCAAAACCAACAGTTACCGCCAGCGCGTAAGAAAGTGGCTTTGCAGACTTCGGATGGCATTGCTGTTTTTGAACTGGAGAGTATCCTGCGATGTTCGGCCGAAAGCAATTATACCTGCGTTTACTTTACCAATGGCAAGAAGTTGCTTTTTTCTAAAACCCTGAAGGACTTTGAGGATTTGCTTTGTGCGAGCGGTTTTGAGCGCATCCACCATTCTCACATCATCAACCTGAATCACCTGACTAATTTTGTCAATAAGGATGGCGGATATGTAGTGTTGTCTGACAAAAGCACCTTGCCGGTCTCACAACGCAAAAAGGCGCAATTGATCCAGGCACTCAACAACCTTACCTAGCAGCATACTTTTTATAGTATTTATAAGCCTGATAAATCCCTAGCGCAGCAAAGGCCATGGGAATGATAGTGGTCATGAGGTATTTGGAGAAGAATCCGGCTTTTGAGAGGTAGTTGAGCGACAGGATTAGCGTGAGCATTCCTGCAAAGGTACCCAACATCGTTCCCAGCACATAGGCTACTTTTTTACCGATTTGGATGCGGCGCTCATTGAGCAGGTAGAGGTTCCAGCCCGTCCAGAACGGAATCGACAGGAAATTGAAACAGCTCAAGACCAAACCCAAAACAAAAGTCGACGAATACTGCCGAAAGCCTTTTACCGGAGCCATTTCGTTATTTCCGCCTGCATAAAAAATGTACGCCAACACGAACATGAAAAAGATTGAAAACAGCTCGATGATTTTAATCAGTTTTTGCTTCCTTAGGATTTGCTGCGTAAAAATAACGGTGAGATAAATCACGATGGCTTCGACCAAAATCACTCCCAGCAGAAACAACAGCAGCTCGCGCATCCCCGATTTAGCATAGACCTGGTAGCCTACCACATTGAGGTAGCCCAAAGGAATCGACCCCAGGAAACTTACCACAAAACCCACCACGATGTTCTGCAGCGACTTCATTAAAAGTTGACGATTTTACGTTCGTGCTCCCGAGACAGACGGTATTCCCGCATCCCTGCTTTGTGCGTCAAATACGGATGCCCGAGTTTGTGATTGGCTGCACTGATTTCATACATGTATCGGATGTGCCGCAACAATTCCTTCCAACCAAAAAACAGTGAATGTTTGGGGTCATAGATATGTGTGGGCTCGCTCGCGGCGCCATTGAG
>JAKQJQ010000103.1 GCA_029561105.1 Bacteroidota bacterium | reverse complement strand
GATGCCGATTTTCAAAAGAAATGCCTCGGGAAAATGGGTGATATCAGCAAAGGCGAGGGCCGTACCGTTTTGTTTGTAAGCCACAATATGGCTGCCGTAAAAAGTTTGTGCACCAAAGGAATCGTCCTTGAAAACGGATTGGTCAAACACAATGGGGAAGTAGAATCGGCCGTGAGTTATTATTTGGGTGGAGCCGATGCTGAAACCCAAAACAAGAGGGCTTTCGGACCCACCTATGACACAGCCATTTTCAAGTTGAATGAGATTTGCCTCAACACCAAAGGAAGATCTGAAAGCGAGCCACTGGTAGAAGATCAAGAAATAGAACTTTTCACCAAAATCGAATTCAAAACACAACCAGAACGTTACCATATTACCTACCACCTCTATAATGAAATGGGTGAGGCGCTGTTCTCTTTTGGAAATTCTGCTTTGCACTTAAAGAAAGGCGAAAATGAGATCGGGTGTACGTTTCCAGCGCATTTCTTCCAGTCGGGGAATTTTTCATTGGCATTGTTCATCATAGAAGACAACCGCAAGGCCATTTTTATAGAGCGCGACATTATAACATACACCGTTGTTGATGGAGAACGCCAATTGGGTGTATATATGGGGAGAGAGCCAGGCTACATCAAGCCAAGGTTTGAATGGAAAATAAACTGAATATGATTACCGTTACCAAGACATTTTTACCGCCCATTGCCGAATACATGCATTTTGTGCAACGCGCCTGGGACAAGCAATGGCTTACCAATCGTGGCGAGTTGGTTTTGGAGCTCGAGGGCAAGCTACGGGATTACCTCAAGGTTCAAAACATACTCATCGTCAACAATGGCACAATCCCATTGCAGATCGCTTTGAAGCTTTTTGGAAACGACGGCGAAATCATTACCACACCCTTCTCTTACGTGGCCACCACTGCGGCAATTGTCTGGGAGCATTGCAAGCCGGTGTTTGTAGACATCCATCCAGAATTCCTGACCATAGATGAAACAAAAATCGAGACGGCAATCACACCCAAAACCACTGCCATCCTGGCCACGCACGTTTTTGGCAATCCTTGCCATGTTGAAGCTATCGAATCAATCGCTAAAAAGTATAATCTTGCGGTCATCTACGACGCGGCACACGCGTTTGGCGTGAATTACAACGGAGAATCACTGTTCAACTTTGGCGATGTAAGCACTTGTAGTTTTCATGCTACCAAGCTGTTTCACACCTCAGAAGGTGGGGCTTTTTTTTGTAAGGATGCCGCGGTGCATCACCGCTTGTTTTACAGTCATAATTTTGGGCACAACGGCCCGCACGATTTTCACGGCGTAGGTATTAATGCGAAAATATCAGAGTTGCAGGCGGCCATGGGTTTGGCAGTGTTCCCGCATTTGGCAGAAATTATCGCTGCGCGCAAGGAGATCGTTTCTTTTTATGGAGCGCACCTCAATTTTAACCGTTTACGGACCATCAAAATTCGTGAGAACACGGTGTGGAATTACAGTTACTATCCCGTTATTTTTGATAGCGAAGCCCAGCTATTAAAGACCGAGCAGTTGTTGCTCCAAAATGACATTATGCCAAGGCGGTATTTTTATCCCTCGCTCAATATGTTGCCTTATTGCGAAGGCGCTGGCAATATGCCGGTATCAGAACAAGTAGCCGCTGCAGTGCTGTGTTTGCCTTTGTACGTAGGGCTCGAACGAGAATCCCAGCAAAAAATCGTCTCCCTCGTTAATGCAAGCCTGTGATGAAACTTGCCATAATGCAGCCATATTTCTTGCCGTATATCGGTTACTTTCAGCTGATTGATTCGGTCGATTTATTTGTGATTTATGACGATGTCAATTACATCAAAAAAGGGTGGATTAACAGAAATAACATACTGTTAGGCAACAAGCCCCATTTGTTTAGCCTGCCGCTGCAGTCTGCCAGCCAAAACAAATACATCAACGAGACCCAGCTTGACGCGAACCCGGCCTGGAAACCGAATTTGCTCAAAACCATCCAACAAGCATACAGGAAAGCGCCTTTTTTTGACACGGTTTTCCCGTTGCTCGAAGCCATCGTTGGTTATGAAGAACAGAATTTGGCTCGGTTTTGTGCGCATTCGCTCCAAAAGACCAGTAATTATTTACAGTTAGCAACTCGCTTTGTGAACTCGTCTGAAATTCAAAAGGACGAATTTTTAAAAGGACAGGATAAGATTCTGGAAATCGGTAAAAAACTGCACGCAACTACCTATATCAATGCGATTGGCGGAATGGAGCTTTACGACAGCGAAGCTTTTTCCAATGCTGGAATCGCCCTGCATTTTTTAAAAACGAATCCAATAACCTATAGGCAATTTAAGGCCGAATTCATACCTTGGCTGTCCATAATAGACGTGTTGATGTTTAATGACATTGCGCAAACCAAAGCATTGCTCCAACAAAAGGAATTGATCTGAATGGACAAGAAATACACTAAAATAGTAACACATTACGAAGATTGCCTTGAAAAGCATGGCGACACGCACCTTGGGGTAGATTGGCCCAATCAGCAAGATGTGTACAAGCGGTATCAGGTAATGCTCGACATTATTAAATATGATGCCAATACCCAGCCGGCGACATTATTGGATTTTGGTTGCGGTACCGCGCATCTGTTGGAGTATGCACAGAAGGAAGGCTATGGCAACCTAACCTATAGTGGCCTCGACATTTCACCGCGGTTTGTAGCGGTTGCTCAGAAAAAATTTCCTCAAAACTGTTTTTTTTGTGCCGATGTGTTAGAAGACCGCGCGGGCATTCCAAATTTTGATTACATCGTCATGAATGGTGTTTTCACTGAAAAGAGGGAATTGTCTTTTGATGAAATGTGGGCTTATTTCACCCGCTTAATAACCATCGTTTATGAAAAATGCGATAAGGGTTTAGCCTTCAATGTCATGTCAAAAAATGTAGATTGGGAACGAGACGACTTGTTTCATGTTTCATACGATTTACTAAGTGATTATTTGTGTAAGAACCTGACCCGGCACCACATCATCAGAAATGACTACGGATTGTACGAGTACACGGTTTACGTCTTAAAAAAAGAATAAATGGCTAAAGTGATTGTTTTTGGTATCCAGGATTTTGCAGAACTGGCGCACTATTACCTAACCAACGACTCTGTCCATGAGGTGGTGGCATTTAGCGTCAATGCGCAATACCTCCCCGAAGAGCGCAGTTTTAAAGGATTACCGGTTTTGGCTTTTGAAGATATAGTACTTCACTTCCCACCATCAGAATACCATTTTTTTGCGCCAATGGCACCCGTAAGAATGAACAGACTGCGCGAAGAAATTTATCATGCCATCAAAGCCAAAGGCTACGAGATGATTAGTTATGTGAGCAGCAAGGCCACGTTGTTTGACAATCCCATCGGCGACAATTGCTTTATTTTGGAGAACAATACCATCCAACCGTTTACTACGATTGGCAACAATGTTATTTTATGGAGTGGCAATCATATCGGGCACCACAGCATTATCAAGGACCATATCATGTTTACCTCTCATGTGGTGATGTCTGGGCATTGTACCATTGAAAATTATGCTATACTTGGCGTTAATGCCACAATCCGGGATGGCTTGACCATTGCAGAGGGAACCTTTGTAGCAATGGCGGCGAGCGTCATCAAAAATACCGAACCTTGGGGTCTGTATAAAGGAAACCCCGCTGTAAAATCCGAAAAACCAACAACAGAACTATAATATGTGGCGCAAAAAAGGCTTGGTTTTCAAGGTTGCCGATTTTTTAAATGAAACGATAAGGTCACACGCATCGATTCCTTTCGCGCATCATTTGCAAGGAGACGAGTTTAGGATTTTTTTCAGTTCCAGGGATGAAAACGGCAAATCGCTGCCGTATTTCGTCGATGCGACGATTGCCAACGAGACGATTACTTTGAATGGAAGTCCAATAGGCCCACTGCTCGATTTTGGCCAAAACGGCACTTTCGATGACAGCGGAATCATGCCATCGTGCCTCGTACAAAACAAAAACCAACTTTTCATGTATTATATCGGTTGGAATCCGCAAGTCACCGTTTCTTACAGATTGGCCATCGGACTCGCGGTGAGCAACGACCACGGACTGAGTTGGGAACGGTATTCGGCTGGGCCCATTTGTGACCGAAGCCTGGAAGAACCTTATTTCAACACCGCGCCCTACGTCATTTTTGACCGTGGTATCTGGAAAATGTGGTACATTTCCTGTACACAATGGCAAACCATCAATGATTACCCAGAACCTTCGTACCATATCAAGTACGCAGAATCTCAGGATGGCATCCATTGGAACCGCAATGGCGCCGTTGCGGTTGACTATGATGAAAAGGCGAGCGCCATCGGAAGGCCATGCGTAATTAGAAAAGCGCAACAATACGAACTTTATTTTTCGTATCGCAATACCAACCAATACAGGGTTTCTGCCCAACACGGCTATAAAATCGGCTTGGCTGTCTCCCAAAACGCATTACAGTGGGACAAAAAATACGACGAAACGGGAATTGCGTTGTCCGAAAGCGGCTGGGACAATAAAATGATGGAGTATTGCCACGTTTTTGAACACAAGGGCATTTCGTATATGATTTACAACGGCAATGATTTTGGCAAAGAAGGTTTTGGATATGCAGTCAAATAAACCCTTCCTGGCAGTTTACATGATTACCTACAACCATGAGGCATTTATTGCCAAAGCGGTAGAATCGGTCATGATGCAGCAAACCAGTTTTAACTACAAACTTTATATTGGCGAAGACTGTTCTACCGATAATACTCGCGAAATCTGTCAATCGCTAAAACAAAAATATCCCGATAAGATAGAATTGTTGCTGCACCCGAGCAACGTTGGTGTACACGAAAACGCCGCGCAGATATTCAAGGCTACCTTTAGCAGCGGAGCCAATTACATCGCATTATTAGAAGGAGACGACTATTGGAGTGATCCCTTGAAATTACAAAAGCAAGTGGATTTTCTTGAAAATAATAAAGATTACGCCCTTTGTTTTCACCAGGTAGAAATCATCAATCGACAGGAAGAACTTACGCCCGATTTTCTCACCAATGTCCCCTCCAATTACCAAACTATTGATACTTTGGCCCGCTTGGGGAATTACATCCATACGCCTTCGGTGGTGTTTAGAAATTGCATTGAAGCCTTGCCCTTTGAGTTCAGGCATTGCCCTATAGCCGACTATTTTCTTTATCTCATCGTGGCACAGCAAGGAAAACTCAAATACCTCGAGGAAAAAATGGCTGTCTATCGCTATGGTGTTGGTATTTTTTCGGGCGAGTCTGCGCTGAACCTGGCCAAAAGCAACGTGAAGCTCTTCACGTGCTTGCTGTCGTATTTTCAAGATGAATCGATGCGCAAAATCTTTTTTGACAGGTATCTCAAAGCATTTGCCGCGCTCGACGACAGTTTGGTGCAATGGCAAAAACATCAATCCCAAGGCGCTGTGTCAAAAGCCATCCATTATTTTCAAAAAAACGCCTCACAGCCCAGAAAAATCTTGAGAAAGGCGTGGTCTAAAATATTCTAATCGCAAAAAAAACATTATGGCTCTCAAAAAAAGTATCACCGGTTTATTAAACAAACTTCCTTATATTAAGGGTTTGTACCAGGAAAGGGAAAATTTCAGAAAAAACGCCGCTTTTGCGCCCGGTCATTATTATTCTACAATCGTTGCCGTGGATGAAATCCGTCGCCGAGAAAAGCAAATCTGGAGCAAGGCAGACATTGATGGTATCGCCGGACTCGATTTGCACACGCCAGAACAAATCGCGCTGGCCAAAACTTTCAGCGCTTACTACGACGAATTGCCATTTGCGGCAGACAAACAGGATGGTTTGCGTTACCATTTTGCCAACGGCTTTTACTCGTATACAGACGGTATCGTATTGTACTCGGTCATGCGCCATTTCAAACCCAAACGCATTATTGAAATTGGTTCGGGGTTTTCATCGGCCGTGATGCTTGACACCAACCAACGTTTTTTTGACAATGCCATCAATCTTACCTTTATTGAACCTTATCCGGAACGTTTGTATTCGCTGATATCAGAGCGTGACAAAGCAGCCACCACTATCATTGAAAGCGATGTGCAGGTCATACCGTTGTCGCATTTTGAAAAGCTCGAATCAGGCGATATCTTATTTGTAGACAGCACCCACGTTTCTAAAACCGGAAGCGACGTCAATTACATTTTATTTGAAATCCTGCCCTGTCTCAAAAGTGGAGTACTCATCCATTTCCATGATGTCTTCTATCCGTTTGAATATCCAAAGCAATGGGTGTATGAGGGCAAAAACTGGAACGAGGATTACATCTTAAAGGCATTCCTGATGTACAATAACGCTTTCAAAATTCGACTGTTTTCTGAGTATTTGCACCGCCACCACCCCGAAGCTTTCGCAGCGATGCCGCTTACCCATAAGAACCACGGCGGCAATCTTTGGATTGAAAAACAATAATGCAACCCCTAGCAATCGTCATTCCGTATCACCGGCTTGCCTTTTTTGAGGCAACACTGCAGTCGTTGGTCAACCAGACCGACCAGCGATTTCATGTGTACATTGGAGATGACGCCAGTCCCGAAAGTCCGCTGCCATTGCTCGAAAAGTATCGCGGTAAAATAAACTACTCGTACCATCGGTTTGACGAAAACCTCGGCAGGCAGTCGCTCGTGAAACAATGGGAACGCTGTCTGTCCTTGGTAGGTGATGCGTTTTGGGTGATGATCCTGGGCGATGACGATTTGCTTGGAGACTATTGTGTGGGCGAATTCTACAAACACCAATCCGAATTCCAATCACTAAACGTGGTGCGGTTTGCCAGTTATATCATTGACAGTTCAGGCGAGAAGCAATCGGAGTTGTTTGCCCATCCCAAACTCGAGAAATCTCCCCATTTCCTGATCCGAAAATTCAGCGGGGAAACCAGAAGTTCTCTCGGGGAGTATGTTTTTAAGAAAGACACTTTGCACCAAAAGGGATTTCGCGATTTCCCGCTTGCCTGGCATTCCGACGAGATGGCAGTGCTGGAGTGCTCGGATTTCGGTAAAGTATACAGCATTAATTCGGCTGCGGTGTTTATCCGCGAAAGCGAGCTCAGCGTGTCGGGAAAGCAAGACAATCTCGCGGCCAAACAGTTGGCTACCTACCAGTTTTGTAGTGAAATGATTGTAGAACACAGTAAGAAGTTTACAATTGCAGGGCGCAAAAAAATCCTTCGGCGCTTGGAGAAGCATTATTTTCGCCAACCCAAAATGGCGTTGCTTTTTAAATTGTGTTTTTGGTATATGTCCCGAACCGGCTTGATAAATTTCCTTAAGTTTGTACGGCGTTTTTTACGCAATTCGACCAAACAATAATGCCAATAATGCTCAGAAATTTACCCATATTAAAGCACTTCAAATCGGTAATCAACAGCCTGGCTTCGCATAATTTTATTTATGCCGTTCCTTTTTTGGGTCATCCTTTCAATAATACGGTTCGGCAGCAAGATGCCAATCCTAAGTCTGTCCCAATCATCATCATCAGCTTCAACCAGTTGTTTTATCTCAGGCAGTTGATTGATTTTCTAAAAAAAACGGGCCATACCAATATCGTCATCCTCGACAATGTATCTGATTACGCGCCTTTGCTCGAATATTATGAAGAACTCGGTGACAGTGTAAAAATCTACAGGATGAAGAAAAATTTTGGCCACCGCGCCTTTTGGTATTCGGGCGAAGTCTACGACCGCTACCGCAAAGGCTATTTTGTGATTACCGATCCCGATATCGTACCGTGCGAGGATTGCCCAGCGGATTTTCTTACCTATTTTAAAAAACTGCTCGACAAGAACCCGTTTGTGAAGAAGGTGGGCTTTAGTCTGGAACTCGAAGACATCCCTGACACGCATCCGCAGCGCCAAAAAGTCGTAGACTGGGAGTCGCAATTTTGGAAAAAGAAGACGCCAAACGGAGATTATTCGGCCATTATAGATACAACATTCGCCTTGTACCGCCCTGAAAGCGGCTTGTTTAAATACACCAACTTTTTTCGTGGCATCAGGGCTAAAAGACCTTACACGGCAAGGCATGGCGGTTGGTACATCGATCCAAAAAACATGACAGACGAGCAAGTTCACTACTATAAGAAAGCCACTTCATCGAGTACTTGGCGATTTGACGCCGATGGCAATTTGGTTTGCGATATGTATACAAGAGAAAAATCACCCAACTGATGGTATCGGTAGTCATTAGAAACAAGAACCAGGAAAAAGCCCTGCGCTTTCTATTGAAGGATTTGCGCGAGCGCTATGCCGACGATGTAGCCGAAATCATCGTACTCGACAATCTTTCTACCGACGGTTGCCGGGACGTGTCAGAGCAATACGGCGCCCGATTCGTTACCATAGAAAAATTCAGTTATGGCGAAAGCGCCAACGTCGCCGCACGCGAAGCTTCGCATGATATCGTGGTGCTTTTCAGCGCGCACGCTTTCCCAGTAAGCCACGACTTTTTCAAGCTGATTATTGACAAATTCAAAGGCCGCGAAGAAGAACTCGCGGGTTTGCGTTGCATTCACAACGCCCATGATTATATAGCCTACATCAACAACTTGTCAAGCCAGGACGACTATAACAAGGCGGGAGTCATGTTTGCCGGGTCGGCGTTCAACAAGCGCATTTGGCAAAAGCATCCGTTCAAGAGCGACGTGCCTACTTTTGAGGACAAGGAATGGTCTAAGCGGGTCCTTAAGGAAGGTTTTAAGATTGAGTTTGTGCCATCTATTTTTTGCTATGACATCAAGCGCGATAAAAAACAGCTCTTCTTCAGGGAAAAAAACGAGATTGTCGGCGGCTACCAATTGCATTATACCGAGCAGTCATTGGCCAAAACCCTCAAATACACTGTGGTGGTTTGGTGGCGGTTGACCAAAAATTACGCTGTCGATTTGTTTTACCTTGCCAAAAGGACACTTTTTATGTTTGGGTTCCTGGCCAACAAACCCGAACAATTTAAATAGAATATTTTGAATCCGGCCACTTTTACCATTCTGATCACCACAAAAAACAGGCTCGAAGCCCTTCGTTTTACTTTGGACAAGATTGCCCATTTGCTTGCAAGGCCAGAGGTGAACTGCATCATTTGCGACGACGGATCTACCGACGGCACAACCGATTATCTCCAAAAGCATCATCCAAGAATACTGCGCATCCGCAACGAAAAGAGCCGTGGTTTAATATACAGCCGCAACAAACTCCTGGAATTAACCACTTCGGATTTTGCCATTTCAATCGACGATGATTTGCATTTCATCACACAAAATCCCATGGAGTTGATTGCCGGGTATTTTGAATCGCACCCCGAATGTAGCCTGGTTGGGTTCAGGATTTTTTGGAGTACCGCCGAGCCTTCGTCTACCCATAGCAGCGAAAAGCCCGTCCGAATGAAAAGTTTTGCCGGTGGAGCGCACGCCTGGCGGATGAGCGCCTGGCGGCAAATCCCGGATTATCCATCCTGGTTTATTTTTCACGGTGAGGAAGATTTTGCCGCTTATGAAATGTTTAAAAAGAGACTCGAAATCCATTACCTGCCTTCGGTTTTGGTACACCATCGCGTTGACCTCAAAGCAAGAAAAAAAGACAGGGACTATACCATCAGGCTTAGGCGTTCCCTTAGAGCGGGTTGGTATTTGTATTTCTTGTTCTATCCGTGGGTTAAAATTCCGCGGCTCTTGGCTTATACCATTTGGATTCAACTCAAAACCAAAGTGCTAAAAGGTGATTTTCGCGCGCTGCGCGCCATTGCGCAGGCCTTGGCTGATGTGCTGTTGGCCATCCCAAAGATCAGGCGCAACAGCAATCGGTTAACCCTCGACGAATATGAGCGTTTCCTACAATTGGAGGAAATTAAATTGTATTGGAAACCGGAAAATTAGTTTATTTTTACGCCTCCATTTTACCCACTGATGAAGAGTATTGCTATCATTCCGGCCAGAGGAGGTTCTAAACGGCTACCCGGAAAGAACATATTGCCGCTTGGCGGCCTTCCGCTCGTTGCACACAGCATACTCGAAGCACAGCGGCATGCTTTTATCGATGCGGTTTACGTCTCCACAGACGATTGCCAAATCAAAGAAGTAGCTTTGCGTTACGGTGCAGCAGTGATAAATCGCCCCGAAGCTATTTCGGGTGATACAGAACCCACGGTGACTGCCTTGAAACATGCCGTTGAAATGCTCGGTTTTCAAGGGACCGTATTTTTATTGCAGCCCACCAATCCGTTGCGACCAGCTGGCTTGCTTGAGCAGGCTTTTGAAATTTTCCAACAAACCCATTCCGACAGCCTGATGACGGTAAGCCGTAACCACCAGAAACTGGGTAAAATCATTGAAAACAATTTTGTCCCGTTCAATTACCGAATCGGGCAACGCAGTCAGGATCTGGAGCCGCTGTACTATGAGAACGGCCTTTTGTATATAATGGATTCCAAATTGCTTTTACAGGAAAAAATCGTAGGTGAGCGCCAATTCCCATTTTTGGTTGACCATCCGTTCGCGAGTGTCGACATCGATACCCAATCGGATTTGGACCTCGCCACCTGCCTCTATAAAATAACCCCCAAATCGATATGACTTACCAACAATTTGCAGACAAAAACTACAAACGATTTTGCGCCCTCGACGGCAGTGAATACATCGCCTCAGAATACGCCATCAAAACCATATTACGGCTTATAGAGACCTTTAAAGTAAAAAATATCCTCGAGCTAGGCCTGGGCATCGGCGCCATCTGTGACTCGGTATTGCAATATGGCAAAATGAGAAACCTGGGGCTGCATTATGCAGGTACAGAAGCCAATGCGTTTTGCCTGGATGCACTGCAAAAAAATGTTATTGATTACGATAAAATAGAATTGTATGCGGGTGTTTCAAAGGTTCCGGTGCAGAAATTCGACCTGATCATAGTGGATGGAGCCGACGACAGTTTTGCTAAAATTGCAAACCTTTGCCACAACGACACGATTATTTACATTGAAGGCGACCGCGCACCACAAACGCAAAGCATCAAGCAGATTTTTCCGAACGCTAGGCACGTCAACGTCATCACACTGCAGCGCAATCGCGAATATGCCCACGGATCGTCGACCCCGGAAACCTACATGGGTGGCGGCCAATTGATTTTTACCAATCCATCGTTGGGCAGAAAACTGTTTTGGTTTGCAGAAAAAGTGAAAACGTATGTGCGTAGAAATATCAGAGAACTAAAAAGAGCGAAGAAATGAACCCATTCCTAGAAATAGCAGGCCGTAAAATTGGCCCTGATTTTCCGCCGTTGGTGATTGCCGAAATCGGGATTAACCACGAAGGATCTTTAGCCGTTGCTAAAGAAATGGTGGATGCTGCCCACCGTGCGGGTGCAGAAGTAGTCAAACACCAAACGCATATCGTGGCCGACGAAATGAGCGGTGCAGCCAAAAAAGTCATCCCTGGCAACGCCGATGTTTCGATTTATGAAATCATGGAACGTTGCGCCCTCGACGAAGCCGAAGAACTCGAACTCAAAAATTACGTAGAAAGCAAAGGCATGATTTTTATCTCGACGCCGTTTTCACGAGCTGCCGCCGAGCGCCTCAGGAAATTCGATATTCCGGCCTACAAGATCGGGTCGGGCGAGTGCAACAATTATCCGCTGCTCGAGCACATCGCCTCTTTTGGCAAGCCCGTGATTCTGAGTACTGGTATGAACACGATTGAAAGCGTGCGCAAAGCTGTTGCAATATTCGACAGATATCAGGTTCCGGTGGCCTTGTTGCATACCACCAATTTGTACCCCACACCCATCCACCTGGTGCGTTACGGGGCAATGACCGAATTGCATGGGGCTTTTCCCGATAAGGCTTTTGGGCTCAGCGATCACACGCTCAATAATAACGCTTGTCTGGGCGCGGTGGCATTGGGCGCGTCGATTTTGGAACGCCATTTCACCGACCACATGAACCGAACCGGTCCCGATATCGTCTGCAGCATGGACGAGCAGGCCTGCGCCGAACTTATCGCAAGTGCGAAAGAAATCTGGCAAATGCGCGGCGGCAGCAAACAACCCGCCAAGGAAGAACAGGTAACAATCGATTTTGCCTTTGCAACAGTCTGTAGTATCAAATCAATCCAAAAGGGCGAGAAGCTCGGCAAGGAAAACATCTGGGTCAAAAGGCCAGGGACCGGAAAGATATTGGCCGAAAATTTCAACGATATACTTGGGAAAACCGCCATGCGCGACATTAAAAACGACGAGCAATTAGATTGGACCGACTTTGAGTAACCGCCGAAAAATATTGTTCCTAACAGGAACCCGTGCCGATTTTGGGAAGATCAAATCGCTAATTCAAATTCTAGAAAGCCATCCGGCGTTCGAAGCATTTGTATTTGTGACCGGGATGCATTTACAGCAGGAATATGGCTACACCGTGCTTGAAATCGAGCGCTGCGGTTTCTCGAACCTGCACACTTTTCACAACCACACCCACGAAACCACCATGGATTTGACCCTGGCCAAAACCATCGAAGGACTTTCGGGTTACGTGAAAGAAGTGCAACCCGACATGATTGTGGTACATGGTGACCGTGTTGAGACTTTGGCCGGCGCCATCGTAGGTTCGCTCAACAATGTTTTGGTTGCCCACATTGAAGGCGGTGAATTGTCGGGGACTGTAGATGAACTCATCCGCCACAGCGTGAGCAAACTCAGCCACATCCATTTTGTATCGAATGAAGAGGCAAGCAAGCGACTGCGCCAGATGGGTGAAATGAAATCGTCGGTGTTTACAATCGGTTCGCCCGATATTGACATTATGTTTTCTAATGAGCTGCCCAACCTGCAGACCGCCAAACAATATTACGAGATTGGATTTGAGCAGTACGCCATTGCGATGTTCCATCCCGTAACCACCGAAGCCAAAGACATGGAGCAGTATGCCAATGACTTTGTGGCCGCGCTCGAACGAGACACGCACCAATATGTGGTGATTTTTCCCAACAACGATTTGGGTAGCCATTACATTATCGGCGCCTATCAAAAATTAAAAGACAACGCACGCTTTAGGATTTTCCCGTCATTGCGTTTTGAATATTTCCTGACGTTGCTCAAACACGCGCAGTTCATCATTGGCAACAGTAGCGCCGGTATCCGTGAGGCACCGTATTATGGTATTCCCATTATCAATATCGGGACGCGTCAGCAAAATAGGGCGGTGCATGCCGACATCCTCAATGTGGGTTATGACACCCAAAGTATTTTAGGCGCATTGGCGTCGATTGACGCGCACCAGGTCAATCCCGATCAGGCCGATTTTGGCAGCGGAAACAGCGCCAGTTTGTTCCTCGAATCGTTGCTCGAACCGGCAATTTGGCACATCAACCACCAAAAACAATTCAGAGATTTGTGATGACGAATAATAAAGTGTTCCTGTTGCTCCCCGATGGCATTGGCCTTAGAAATTTTGCCTACACCGATTTTTATGAAAAGGGCCGGCAAATGGGCTTTGACCTGACTTTCTGGAACAATACTTCTTTTGATATTTCAAGCCTAGGCTTTAAGGAAATTAGGATTGTGAATCCCAAAATGCACCCACTTACTGATGTTTTCAAGAAGGCGCGTGTGCAGATCGACCTCAATGAAAATATCCGAAGGTCTAACGATCCGGTGTATGACAGTTACCGTTTTCCTTTTGCGTCTGGGACACTGGTCAAATGGGTGAAAACCTCGGCGATCAAAGCACTTACCGCTTTGTACAGTTCTGAAAAAGGCGCCGTAAAAATCAGGAAATACATTTCGAAGCTTGAAAAGCAAACTCCTTATTACCGCGAATGTCTTGAAACGCTCAAGCGCGAAAAACCGGCTTTGGTATTTTGCACCAACCAGCGTACGGTATCGGCATTGGCGCCGATGCTCGCCGCACAGGAACTTGGAATTCCAACGGCCACGTTTATTTTTTCGTGGGACAACTTGCCCAAAGCCACGCTCGTACTCGAACCCGATTATTATTTTGTATGGAGCGATTATATGAAAAACGAATTGTTGCAGTATTACCCGTTCATCAAGCCCAATCAGGTGATGGTAACCGGCACGCCACAATTTGAAACGCATACCTATCGCCGCAATTTGGAGTCACGAGCCGATTTTTTCAGGGCATATGGGCTTGATCCCAACAAAAAATACATCTGCTATTCTGGTGACGATGTGACCACGTCGCCGGATGATCCGCAATATTTGGCCGATACCGCCGATGCCGTGCGCCAACTTAATAAACAGGGTCACGATCTGGGAATCCTGTTTCGCCGTTGCCCGGTAGATTTCTCTAATCGCTATGATGCTGTATTGGCTAAAAATGCCGACATCCTTACCGCAGTGGATCCCAAATGGAAAAAAATGGGCGATTACTGGAATACGGTTTTGCCCACCACAGAAGATCTCGACCTGCAGGTCAATACCATTGCGCATACCGAGATGGTTATCAATCTTGGTTCATCGATGGTGTTTGATTACATCTCTTACGATAAGCCTTGTGCGTACATCAACTATGACGTGTCCGATTCAAAACAACCGGGTTGGTCGGTAGCCAAGATTTACCGTTTTGTACATTTCCGGTCGATGCCTTCGCGCGAGTCGGTACTTTGGATTGACAGTCCGCAAAGTATCGTAGAAGTCATCCGTAAAGGGCTCAATGATTCGGGGCAAACGGTTCGGGAGGCCAAACGTTGGTTTGAACGCATCAACCAGCATCCACCACAGGATGCCTCCTCTCGTATCTGGCAGACTATAAACCAGATCATCGACAACCCAGCAGTTGCCACAACAAAAGAACTGGCCCATGGATAATAGAATCGCTATCCTATCTACAGTGGTCAATTTTGAGCTGTACGCTAAATCGTCACGGCATTTCCCACAAGGGATTCGCAAGTATGTCATCGACGGACGCAATGGCATGCACGCCATGGACAGCGTGCGGTACATGTTCACGAAGCTGAAGAATGAGGGCATCGATTGGTTGATTATGGCCGATGAAGATGTCTTGTTCATCCAGCCCGACCTGGTTTTTGGCCTAATCGAGCGCATGCAAGAGCAAGGTTATGGCGTTTGTGGCGTGCGCGATGGCGGTGTAATCCCGCACCGGATGCAGAATCCGTACGTCATCAATACTTTTTTCTCAATCCTGAACTTCAAGGACGCCCTTGCCTTATGGAACGAGCATGAAGTCCTGCAACACCAATACGTGAGTGCAGGTGAATTCGATGATGATCTTAGCGGACTCACCTCGTCGTACAATGCCGAAAGCACTTTTGAACCCTATTATTGCTTTTATTTCTGGCTGCGACGCAACGGACGAAAAATGCTGTTCCTTGACGCGTCGGTTCCTTTTCCAGATGATGCCATCACCAATAAGGTCTCTGATGATTTGGGTAACGAGATGTTATACCACACCTGGTATGCGCGTTCTTACGGAAATAACCTGCAGCATACCGCAAGGATTGACGCGGTTTTTGCAAAGGTGAAACCTGGAAATGCGAGCCTCTCAGACCCTATCCTCTTTAAGGATAAAAGCTATGCTTTCAGGAAGAAAATTTCCAAATTGTACCGACGGATTTTGAGCAAAATCAACAACTAAAATGGCGACAACAAATCTCAGGCACCTCATACACAAAGACATGCAGCGCTACGATTTGCGAAAGCCATTGACGCTTTTTCGCTTCATCCGTTATTTTTACCTGCAGCCCGTACCGGGACTTAAATTTACCATCATTCTGCGGTATTGCCAACATTACAGGCGCCGTAACCGTTTGCTGTTTTATTTCTATTTTTTGTGGTGGCGTCGGCTCAAAACCAAATACGGCTTTGATATTTCGTATAGAACCCAAATAGGCGAGGGCTTATATATCGGGCATTCAGGTGGCATTGTCATCCATGGCGATACCCAGATTGGCGACTATTGCAACCTATCGCAAGGCATTACCATCGGTGTATCGATCCGAGGCAAGCAAGCTGGCATTCCCAAAATCGGGAACCGCGTATTCATTGGGCCCGGTGCTGTTATTTTGGGCGGTATCAACATCGGAGACGATGTCTTGATTGGAGCCAACGCGATGGTAACCTTTGATGTACCCGACAAAGCTGTCGTGGCGGCTCCGGTAGCATCGGTCATTTCCTATAAAGGTTCATCAGACTATATTTTAAACATCGACTAATACTTCCCGGTGACCAGAAATTTCTTAGCCA
The DNA here is from genome assembly GCA_029561105.1 of Bacteroidota bacterium. Lineage (GTDB taxonomy): Bacteria > Bacteroidota > Bacteroidia > Flavobacteriales > Flavobacteriaceae > Flavobacterium. The sequence goes on along the minus strand of JAKQJQ010000103.1, from coordinate 35,277 downwards.
TCATTGGCCATCGCAGACTACTCCAAATATCCTTCGCAATATTTGTACTGGTGTACGCGGTGTTGATTGTGCTGCGATTTTTAGACAAGCCGTTTGTGGTAGACAACAACGACCATTATAAAGAATTGTTTACCGATTTTCTGCATCAGGGTTTTTACCAGAGTAGTGTTAGCGGCACTTCGGCGCTGTACAACTTTGTCCTGGCGGCGACGTATCAATTTACCCAAAGTGTCGATGGCGCTTTTTTGATCGTCAATGCGGTTTGTGATCTTTTTTACCTGGTTTTCGGGTGGTATTTTCTCAAAAGCTTGGCGCCCGTGAATACTGCTTATGCACACATGGTCTTTGGGGTTTACGCGCTGTATATCATCAATCAGCAGTCGTACCTGCACGCCTCCAACGATACTTTTTTGGGTGTTTTTGTGTTGGGTTTGCTTTATGTCGGGTTGGTGAGGTTCAAAAGCCCTTCGCTCAAGGATTTTGCGGCTATGGGCTTATTGCTCGGGCTTGCTTTTGGTACCCGTATAACGGCCGTCTATCTCATTCCGCTGGTTGCGATTCTGATTTGGCATTGGTGGCGACAAAACAGTTTGGAGCCGAAGTATAAAATTGCGAAAGTTGGCTTTATGGCATTGATTTTTGTAATAACGACTTTGCTGTTCCATTATCCGTCATTAATAGAAAAACAAAAGTTGGGCTATGAAAGTAAGGAACCCAAAAGTGGCGCAACCTGGATACAGCGCAACTATCTCGGCCTTAAAAAAGTAGAACAAGGCAAAGAAGCATTGCACCGCGACGCCATCTGGCAGCACACCAAATTTGATGTTGTAGATGCTTATCTTAATGCAAACGGGGCTGATAGTTTACCGCGCACTTTTATCCAGGCGGTTGTAAAAGATCCTCTGCTCGCCATGGAAATAGGACTGTACAATTGCTTGGCTGTGCTTGGACGGTTCTTGCGTTTTTGGGGATTGTTGCTGCTGTTGCCGCTGATTGTCTTTTTTAGGAAAGGGAGCAATCGGCTTACCAAATTGCCAATTATCCTTTTCTTTGTTTTTGCCGTTATGCTGTCTTTTACTTGCTATACTTTCATTGAGTTCAGGTGGTTCTCTGGCTATGAAATTTTGGTTCCCGCGTCTATATTGCTGTCAATAGGTCACGACTATATGACTGTTACACCGCTCAAAAATGCACTTTTTACGCTGTCACTAATGCTCGTCACCGTTTTTAACCTCAAATCTATTCTTGGCTCATGAATGATCGGCTCCATATTGGCTTTTTAACTTCAGAATATCCGCACGAGAAAGCGCAGCACGCTGCCGGAATAGGAACCAGCATCAAAAACCTCGTAAACGCTTTGCGGGGACAAGATATAGCCGTGTCGGTATTTGTGTTCGGGCAGCAACACGATGAAGTTCTGGTTGAAGACGGGATTAAAATCCACCTGATTGCACAACGCAGTTACCGATTGGCAACCTGGTACCAGTATAGAAAGTTCCTGCAGCAGTATCTCAATCGAGTCATTGCCGCTGATAAAATCGATCTCATAGAAGCACCCGACTGGACGGGAATTACCGCATTTATGAAAATCAATGCGCCACTCGTGGTGCGTTTCCACGGATCGGATGCTTACTTTTGCCACCTCGAGCACCGCAAGCAGAAAATGAAGAATTTTGTATTCGAGAAACTCGGGATTGGCAAAGCCGACGCTTACATTGCACCTACCGACTTCGCGGGTAAAATTTCTCAGTATATTTTTAAGATCAAAAACAAGCCGATACAAACCATCCACTACGGTCTGTCGCTTGAGCAGTTCCAAAATCCCGAGCCCGCGCAATACACCAAAGGGCTCATTTTATATATTGGTACCATCATCCGCAAGAAAGGCGTGCTCGAATTGCCCGCGATTTTTGAAAAAGTGCTGGCCGATTTTCCAGAAGCGCAGCTGGTGTTGATTGGCGGCGATTCGTTCGATCTCAGTACACAATCCACTTCAACCTGGCGCTTGCTGCAGCACCAACTGTCAAAAAATGCCCAATCAAAAGTGTCTTACCTCGGGAAAGTGCCCTATCGGGAAATCCAGGATTATATTAAACGTGCAAATGTCTGTGTTTTTCCTACTTTTGCCGAAACTTTGGGAATGGTCACCATTGAGTCTATGGCGATGCAAAAAGCGGTCGTGAACAGCAACATTGGTTGGGCGCCCGAGTTGATAGACGACGGGGTAAACGGCTACCTCGTGCATCCCGAAAGCCACGATTTGTACGCCCAAAGGATTCTGGAATTGCTCGGTGACAACGCGTTGTGCCAAACCATCGGGAGCGCCGCGAGGCGAAAAACAGAGCAGAAATTTGACATTCAGCAACTGGTTCGGGACAACATTGCGTTTTACCGACAAGTGATTAAGGACAAAAAATAAATGACATTACAAGAGTATACCACCGCTTCGGGCGAAGTATTGCTGTACAGCGGAAATCCCAATTTCAAAACACTTGACGCATTAGTGAAAGGCTATGGCGACCTTTGGCACAGCTCCTTCGAGCAAGGTTACAAAAATGCTTTCATGGATCTCGCCCACCAAAGCTCGGTGTTGTTCTGGTACATCAACGATTTTGAAAACCTCGACATTTGCGTGAGTTGGCGCATCAATCCCAATCAGTTTGCGATTCGCAAATCGGCCTGGGAAGCGCTCGGCGGATTTGATTCGGACTATGAAAATATCCAGATGCAGGCACTCGATTTTGGTTACAATGCGCTGCGCACCCAAGGGGTCGTGCCGCTGTATGTGAATGGGCTTTTTGACAATAAGATTGTTGAAAAGGTTGTGATATCGGCCAAAGACCGCTATGCTTTTTACATCAAGAATTTCAAGATAGACCATGCGCTGTTTATGCTTTATCGCAAAGGCATCTGGAATCCGCTCGAATGGCGAGCTTTGCTCTATGCCAATAGTAAATTCAGCCAGGTCACAAACCGGCCGCTTTTTGCACCCAGGAAATTGGCCGCGCTGGATACAAAACCAACCGTAAGTTACATCATCCCAACGATGTTGCGTCAGGATTTCACGCTGCGATTGCTCGATGATTTGTCAAAACAAACCTACCAGCCCACGCAGGTGGTGGTGGTAGACGCGACGCCCAAAAATGCCCGGGATGAATCGCTTTACGACGCTAAAAATTACAGCTTTGAACTCACCATAATTTGGCAGCAGTCTAAAGGGAGTTGTCGTGCGCGCAATGAGGCGATTGCGGTTTGCAATGGCGAGTATATCGTTTTTGGCGACGATGACATCCGTGTGCCGTCGGATTTTATTGAAAACCATTTGCGTTTCATACAGACCTATGACGCAGGCGGTTGCAATGGCCTTGACATTATGGCTACCAATCCCAACCAGGATCTGAATGACCTCAAACACCGGCTTGATGCCTTAGGCGACAGGCGTTGGGTGGCCGGAAGCACACAGATGTTTAGCAACGCCAACTCGTGTGTGAAGAAAATCCATGTTGACCGTTTGGTGGGTAATGATATCAATTATGACGGAGGTTACGGCGAAGATGGCGATTTTGGGCTGTCGCTCATCAAACTCGGAATTCCCGTCTTGCACAATCCGTTCTCTACCAATTTGCACCTCAAACCGCCCGCAGGTGGTTATCGCTTTTGGGGAACGCAGGCCAAAATCATGGGGAAGAAACGCAAAACCCAACCTTGGGAGCTCGACACACCTGTGAAATGGATCCGGCCGGTGCCAAGCCCTACTTTGATGTACCAGTTTCACAAGCAGTTCACACCAGAACAAGTGAGCGAGTTCAGACAGAAATATTTCTTTTTATACTTGTTTAAAGGCGGCCCGAAATGGTCTTTTCTGTTGCGATTGCTCAATATTCCGTTTCGCCAGCTACAATTCAATAAGTCTGTTTTCTACGCCAAAAAATTAATCGCGCTTGGCGTCAGGACCAAATAATTATGAAGTTTTCGCTTATCGTTTGTACCTATATGCGCGCCAAGCCGCTGGCCGATTTGCTCGATTCGGTACAGTTGCAGACGCGTTATCCCGACGAAATCCTGATTGTGGATGGCTCGCGCAATACCGAGACGCAAAACATGCTCGCCGCCAAACCGTATTGCAACCTACAGTATTTTCTGGTAGACGATGCCCACCGCGGCCTTACCCGTCAGCGCAATTTTGGCATTGGGAAAACTGCAGCCGATACCCAAATCATCTGTTTTCTCGATGACGATACAATTCTTGAATCTACGTATTTCGAGCAGATTCTTAAGACCTACGCGCTTTTTCCAGAGGCGCTTGGTGTTGGCGGTTACATCAGCAATGAAAGCCAGTGGGAAAAGGCTCCTGAGAAATACGAGCCCAAAATCGAGGAGTTTTATTATGACGGCTGGAAGAAAAAAGACGGCAGCCGTTTTGTACTGCGCAAGAAATTGGGTCTTGACAGCGATACCCAACCCGGATTTCTGCCCGAGTTCTCCCATGGTCGCAGTATCGGATTTTTGCCGCCATCCGGTAAGATTTATGAAGTAGAACAGTTAATGGGAGGTGTGTCGTCATTCCCAAAAAAGGTTTTTGAAACCTTTCAATTCTCTACTTTTTTTGAGGGATACGGTTTGTATGAAGATGCCGATTTTACGCTTCGGTTGTCTAAAACCGGAAAGTTGTATGTGAATACGGCGGCGCGTTTGGGGCATTTCCACGACAGCTCAGGCAGGCCCAATCAATTCGACTACGGCAAAATGGTAGTCAGAAACGGGTATTATGTGTGGCGGGCCAAGTATCCCAAACCCAGTCTCAAAGGCAGGTTCAAATGGAATGCGATTTGCCTGCTGCTCACATTGGTCCGCTATGGTAATGCCATCACAGCCAGCAAAAAAAAACAGGCTTTTACCGAAGCGCTTGGACGAACAGTAGGCTGGTGGTCACTGGTATTCAATCGACCTAAAAGTTAACGGCCAATTTTGGCACTTACTCAATTTAGTGATATATTTACGGGCCTTTAATCGAAGGTCATTTTTTTTTAGCGACTACCCTGGTTGACGGGGGTATAATTTTTCAAATCCAAATTTTTGCAAGCCCTTTCCAAATGAAACTGATCGTAATTTCTTCTTCACCTTTTGTTGCAAAAAGTGAAGGCTACGAGGCTTACAGTCCGTACATCCGCGAAATGGAAATTTGGGCGCGGCATGCTGATGCCATTGGTTTTTGCTGTCCGGTATGGAAATCAGACAGAGGCACACTCGTAGGACCAATCGCTTTCCCTATCGCGAGGTTGTTCGAGGCGCAAGATTTTAACATCACTACCTTTGGCGCTATGATCCAGGCAATTGGGAATTCCTTTCACAATTTTAGGCAACTGTTTGCCGCAATGTGTTGGGCAGATCACATTCATTTGCGGTGCCCCGGAAATTTGGGGCTAATGGGTTGTATCGTACAAATCTTTTTTCCCCGAAAGCCAAAAACGGCAAAATACGCTGGCAATTGGGACCCAAAAGCCAAGCAACCTTGGTCATACAAACTACAGCGTTGGATATTGTCCAATACTTTTCTTACCAGAAATATGCAGGTGCTCGTCTACGGTGAGTGGCCGGCGCAAACCAAAAACATCAAACCTTTCTTTACGGCAACTTACCGTGAGGCAGACAAGCGACCCGTGCAGGTAAGGCCGCTCCAGGGAACGCTCCAGGCGATGTTCGTGGGTACACTATCTCCTGGTAAACGGCCACTTTACGCTGTTCAATTGGTTGCAGCTTTGCGCGAACGCGGTATAGATATGCAGTTGTCGCTGTACGGACATGGCGTTGAAAAGCAAATGCTCGAAAACTACATCGGCCAAAACAAACTCGAGAAAAATATTTTTTTAAAAGGAAACCAACCTCGCGAAACAGTGCAAGAAGCGTTCACCCAGAGTCATTTTGTGATGTTGCCCTCACAAAGTGAAGGCTGGCCAAAGGTAGTTGCCGAAGGCATGTTTTGGGGTTGCCTGCCTGTAGCGTCTCGCGTGTCTTGTGTGTCGAGTATGCTAAATCAAGGGAATCGCGGGGTTTTGCTCGATATGGATTTTGAAAAAGATGCTTCCCAATTGGAGACACTGATAAAAAATCCAGCCGCTTACGTCGATAAAGTAGAAAAGAGTATCGCATGGTCAAGACAATACACTATGGATGTTTTTGAAAATGAAATAAAAATGTTGCTCCAGCCATGAGGATTGTGCAAATCATAGATTCACTGCATGTGGGCGGCGCAGAGCGTATGGCGGTGAACTACGCCAATGCATTGGCACAGCAGATTGATTTCTCGGGCCTGGTAACCACCCGAAAAGAAGGCGAACTCAAAGGTGCCATTGGTCCTGAAGTGCATTATTTGTACCTGCAGAAAACAAGCGCATTGGATGTAGGGGCCATTTTACGACTCCGGACCTATTGTCGTGCCAATAGAGTAGCTATCGCGCATGCACACGGCACCTCTTTTTTTATCGCTTTTTTGCTAAAGTTGATCCATCCAAAAATCCGTATTGTTTGGCACGAACACAAAGGAGCAAGGAGCAGCGAAAGCCTTGGGAAGAACATTTTCTTGTGGATTTGCTCGAGGTTGTTCGCCGGAATCATTGTGGTAGACCATACCCTTGAAGACTGGTGTCGCCGCAACCTCGGTGTCAAAAAACTTATTTACCTGCCAAACTTTACGTTGCCTGCCCAAACCGATAAGCCAAAGACGGTATTACACGGCGAGAGCGGCAAACAGATGGTTTGTGTCGCCAACCTTCGGCATCCAAAGAACCATCAGTTACTGGTTGAAGTAGCCAAACAGATACACCAAAAATACCCGGATTGGACTTTTCATTTCATCGGGAGTGATTTTGACGACGAATATTCTAAAGCGTTAAAGCAGGCTATAAGCGACTATTTTTTAATAGAAACGGTTTACATTTACGGGCTCAGGGAAGATACGGCCGCGATCATCAATCAAGCCGAAATCTGTTTACTGGGTTCTGTATCAGAAGGTTTACCCGTGGCTTTGCTTGAATATGGCTTGTACAAAAAAGCTGTCGTGGCCACCAACGTAGGCGAGATTCCGCGCATCATTTCGAATGGTGAAAACGGTTTTACCGTACCTTCGGGCGATGTACAGCAGTTTTCTGACGCGGTGACCGGATTGATTGAAAACCGGGAAATGAGGAAAAGTTTTGGGGAAAGGCTCTACCAAACCATTATGCAAAACCACTCTAGACAGGCGGTTGTAACTAAATACCTGGCTTGGTTAAACCAATTATAAGATGCAAATCTCACAAAAGAATTACTTATACATTATCCTGATCCACGTGTTCATAGGATTCTGTTTGTTTTACCTGCGGTTTTTTCCAAAACTCTATGGGTATGGGATTTTAGTGGGTGGGGCACTTTTTGTCATCAACTCACGCAATAAAAACAACGAGGTGCTTTACGCAGCAGCTTATATTGTTGGTAGCGAAGTGGTTTTGCGAATGACCGACGGGAATCCCGTTTACGAATTTTCCAAGTACGGTGTGATGATTTTTATCCTGCTGGGCATTTATTACAGCGGTATTTCAAAAAGCGCGGTGCCTTATTGGTTCTTTATCCTACTGCTGATTCCCGGGCTCATAATCGGTACACTTACGTTGAGCCATCATGCGAGCCTTCGAAAAGAGATTTCGTTTAACATCTCGGGGCCGGTATGTCTTGGGCTTTGCGCATTGTATGCTTACAGGCGGCGTGTTACCCTGCAACAGGTTAACAACATCTTGCTTGCAGTGGGGCTTCCGATTATTTCGTGCATGATCTACCTCACTTTATACACGCCAAGTATAAAGGAAATTGTCACGGGAACCGGATCCAATGCAAATTTGTCCGGTGGATTTGGACCCAATCAGGTTTCCACCATTCTCGGACTCGGCATGTTCATTTTCGTATCGCGCCTGATATACGATTCGCGAACCAAAATGGTATTTTTGATCAACCTGATTGTGGCACTCAATATTGCTTTTAGGGGACTTGTGACCTTCTCACGTGGCGGTATGCTAACCGGTGCCGTCATGATTGCGGTAATGATTATGGTCACCTATCTGCAAGTCAACAAGGGCGGAAAATACAAAATGAATTTCCTGATTGCCTTTGTTATTCTGGGCATGATGGCCACGTGGTCTTACTCGTCGAGCCAAACCAGCGGGCTTATCGATAAACGGTACGCCAACCAGGACGCATCGGGAAAGGTAAAGGAAGACCAACTTACAGGTAGGGCCGAACTTGCCGAGGATGAAATCAATACGTTTTTAGAACATCCTTATTTTGGAATCGGCGTGGCCAGGAACCAGGAACAACGACTGCAGCGAACCGGTGAGATTATCGTGTCGCATAATGAAATCACGAGGATGCTCGCAGAGCACGGTTCGCTGGGGATTTTGGGTCTATTGATTTTATTTGTTACCCCAATAGTTTTATATCTCGATAATAAGTATAATATTTACATTTTGTGTTTTGTAGCATTTTGGCTACTAACAATCAACCATGCAGCGATGCGTATTGCAGCCCCGGCATTTATTTACTCGCTTTCGCTTTTAAATGTAGGTTTAAATGAAGAAAAACCTGTTGTACATAGGGAATAAGCTTTCGGGGCACGGCATGACTGTAACCTCAATCGAGACGCTGGGCGTATTGCTCGAAGCCGAAGGCTATAAATTGTGTTACGCTTCTTCGAAAATGAATAAAACGCTGCGGATGATTGACATGCTGCACCAAACCATCAAGTGCAGGAAATCCGCCGATTATGTGTTAATTGACACTTACAGTACCTACAATTTCTGGTATGCCTTTTTCGTGAGCCAGCTTTGTCGGTTGTTGCGATTAAAATACATCCCCAAGTTACATGGCGGAGATTTGCCCAACCGGCTTGCCAAAAACCCGCTGTTGTGCAGGATGATTTTTAAACATGCCTACCGAAATGTGGTACCATCGGGCTATTTGCATGAAGCTTTTAAAGACAAGGGGTTTGCCGAGTTGCTTTACATTCCCAATACCATTGAATTGCACAAATATCCATTCTTGTCCCGAGACAGAGCGGTCACGCCAAAATTACTTTGGGTTCGGTCGTTCACGGCCATTTACAATCCCGAAATGGCCCTGCGGGTTTTCAAGGCATTAAAAGAAGACTTTCCGGATTGCGAGTTGTGCATGGTAGGTCCTGATAAAGACGGTACGCTAGACCAGATAAAAGACATGGCCAAGCGTATGGATCTCAAGGTTCGATTCACCGGAAAGTTGTCCAAAGCCGAGTGGATTGCACTTTCAGTAGAGTACAATATTTTTATCAACACCTCGCATTATGACAATATGCCAATCAGTGTAATCGAGGCCATTGCGCTAGGATTGCCCGTAGTCTCTACCAATGTGGGTGGGATTTCATACTTGCTCCAGGATAAAAAAACGGCCTTGCTGGTCGACGATAACGATGACCAGGCGATGTTAAACGCCCTACATCAGCTCATTGAAAATCCAGACATGAGAACACAGTTGGTGCAGGATGCCTTCGCGGTCGTTCAGGAATTCGACTGGCCCAAAGTGAAAAGCAAATGGGATGAAGTTTTAATATGATACAATTTAAATATTTCATTAATTTGCACCACAATTTCAACACTTATGGTCGCCAACAAGAAAATACATTTCGAAATTTCCGAAAGGAAGATCCTATTGCGGATTTTCGATGTGCTGTCGGTACTTCTGGCGCTGTATGTCGTTGGCGTAATCTTTAAATTCAACTACTTCAACATCTCCACCACGAACTATTATTGGACGATAGTTCTGGGCATCTACCTCACCATCATCGGGACTGTTTTTGAGATGTACAACCTGCAGGTAGCCAGCAACCAATTTCAGGTTACCAAAAGTATCATCCTTACCGCTTCTACCACGGTATTGGTGTACCTGCTCACGCCGATTTACACTCCGGCACTTCCATCCAACCGTTTACAGATCGTGTTTTTCTATGTGGCAATTTTTATATCGCTGCTGCTTTGGCGTTTGTTTTATGTGCGTTTCCTTGCGTCGAGCCGTTTTGTCAAAAAAGTAATCCTGATCTGCGATAAAGACCAGGCACAAGAACTCGTTATGGCGCTTGAAAGCGTAGACCCGCATTACAAAGTGATGGGTTACGTCAACTCTGACCTGCAAGGCGACAATGAGAAAAACAAGAAAGACTTTATACAAAACATTGATATCAATAGGCTGGAGGAGTTTGTCGTGAGCAAGTCAGTTTCTGAAATCGTTATCGCTTCGCAAAAAACCGATGGAATAACCGTTAGCCTCTACAACCAATTGATTCACCTGCTTGAAAACGGCTATATCATTCGCGAATATACCCAGGTTTATGAGAACATTACCCAGCGCATCCCGGTGCAATACGTAGCCCGTGATTTTTACCGGTATTTTCCCTTTAGCCGAAGCAACCAGAATCACTTGTATCTGCTTGTGGTAAGGATACTTGAAGTAGTGGTTTCGCTCGCAGGATTGAGTGTTGGGATCGCGCTATTGCCTCTGATACTTGTAGGAAATCTATTGGGCAATCGCGGCAGCTTGTTTTATCTACAAGAACGCGTAGGCAAGAACGGCGAGATTTTTAAAATGGTCAAGTTTAGGACAATGGTAAAAAATGCCGAATCAAACGGTGCAGTTTTTACCACGATCAACGATTCGAGGATTACGTCTTTTGGTAAATTTCTTCGTAAAGCCCGACTGGACGAGTTTCCCCAATTTTTAAACATCTTAAAAGGGGATATGGCAGTAATTGGTCCAAGGCCCGAACGTCCGGTATTTGTAAATGAGATTGCCGAAGTGATGCCATTCTACGAAACCCGCCATGTCATCAAACCCGGACTAACCGGTTGGGCGCAGGTAAATTACTCTTACGGGGATTCTATAGATGACAGTCTGATTAAGCTGCAATACGATTTGTATTATATCAAGCACCGCAGTATTTTCCTCGACATCAATATCGTTTTAAAAACTTTCAGCACGATCTTGTTCTACCGCGGTCAGTAAGCTATTTTTCGCTTCAGCATCAGGATGTAGAGACACAGTAGTCCTAAAATGGCTGCAGCTATCCTTGCGATGAAATCGCCATGTCGCACGTAAAAAGTCTGGCTGGAGTTGAGGTGGACAATGCCCATCAAGGCGGTTTTCTCGCCGTATTTGGTTCTCGAAACAATGTCTCCCCTTTGGTTTACAAAAGCCGAGATACCGGTATTAGCGCTCCTTGCCACGTCACGTCGGGTTTCAATGGCGCGTAGCGAAGCAAAAGTAAGATGCTGCTTGTGTCCTTGGGTTTCATTCCACCAGGCATCGTTGGTGATGATGGCCAGGAAATCGGCCTTGTTTTTTACATAACCCGTCACGTATTCGCCGTAAACCGATTCATAGCAGATGATAGGCGCTACTTTTGTGCCATCGTCGGCAGTAAAAACCGAGCGTTCGGCCTGGACAGTTTTGGTAGAAATCGTGCCGCCCAAATCGAGCATCACATTTCCCAAAAGAGGCTCGAGGATACTTTTGTACGGCAGGTTTTCAATACCCACCACGAGTTTTGATTTGTAGTATTTTTGGAGTTCGGGCTGATGGTTCAAAAACAATGCGGCATTGTAAAAATCGACCCAGACACCTGGCCGGTATTGGTTGGAGGAAACGGTAACATCTTTAGGGTCGAGAATAAAATGGTGAGTGTCGATGCCCCAAAGCAACTGCGCCTTTGGATGTTTTTTGAGGTAATCGAGCATCATATAGCGCCCCGGTGAAAAGTAAAATTCGTCAAATGGCGCGTTCTCGGCAAGTACGGTTTCTGGCGCAATGACAAACTCGGTGTTGGGCGTGATGATGGCATCGGTTTGCTCGAGCAGTCCTTTGGTGATCTCCAGATTGGGCGTGTCGTATTTTTCAGTGTACGGGTCGACGTTGGGTTGCAGTACGATGACTTCTTTTGTTTTCCCCTTGACCTCGTAGGTACTGTAAATCCAAAGCGAAATGACCATCGGGAATGCCACCAATACCATGATTCTCGGGAAAACCGTTTTAAAAACTGTACCGAAACGAAGATCGGGTAGTTTTGAGAGCCAAAGAAATCCCAACGCGTTTACACCTAAAATCCACAACGAGCCGCCAAACGCACCGGTGTACTCGTACCACTGGATCCATTGCGGGAAACCGGCCAAACCGTTGCCCAGGTTGAGCCACGGCCACGAGAAATCCCAGTTGAGATGAAATTTTTCAAAACTCAGCCAAAGCGAAACCAAGAAAATCAAACTGACAGCAACCGAAGTTCGTTTGGCCACTACATGATAGGCCAAAAACAACAAACTCATTAGCAGCGAATTGACCAAAACTGCAAACAACATCCCAAATGCCGAGGCGTAAAACAACCACCAGGTAGTGATGAAATTGAAAATCAAAAAGGTGAGGTAAGCGTTGGCCCAGACTTTAAGTTTGGCTTTTTTGCGTTGTTCGCGCCAATATTTCTCGGCCAACAACAGCGGGATGAATCCCATAAAAAGCAACAATGGGCAACCGTAAGTGGGCCAGCCCAAAGCCAATAGCAAACCCGATAAAAAGGCAAGGAACAAAGGTTTTTTGAGCACGTTGGTCATCTTACCTGAAAATTGACAAGTCAACCTTTAACGAGAAAATATTAGAATACAAGGCCGCGCTTTGGTTGCCGAGGTCGGTCAGCGCATAGTCAATCTGGATGCCTTTGTATTTAAAACCTAGGCCGATGTTAGGCTGGAAACTCAATTTCTTAGAATTGTCGATCTGCGTAATGTTCTGGAAATTCCCAAAACCGGCGCGCAGGAAAACCAGGTCGGTATAGCCGCCTTCAAACCCAATGGCCGGCGCCACGCTTACAAAATCAGAAGCGATGATGTCGTTGGTTTTGGCAAATTCCATGTTGAGGTTCACCGCGGCAAGCAAGGTGTAATCGGCGTGGAAGTCGTATTTTCGGGAAACGCCCAATTGTGCTTTGGGCAACGTAATTTCTGTACTTTCGGGTAATTCCTGGTTTTGTCCTTCGATGGCACCTTTGATTTTGGCGTATTCGTCCTCATCGATATTCCAGATGTTGTACGTTGTGGTGATGTCGCGCAACATCAAACCGAATTTCCAGTTGTTGCGCTCGAACTGTATGGCGGCATCGAGCCCAAATCCCCACGAATTGGCAAAATCGCCGATAATCCTGCGGATCACTTTGGCATTGACCCCATATTGCCAACCCGGAACCTGTAATTTCCTCGCATAAGAAAAGGTCACGCCGTAATCGGCAGTAGAAAATTTGCTGATGCGATTGTAATCGATATTGCCTTGCGCGTCGATGAGTTGCGTGGTGTTTAGAATGTCATCTACGCCAAAACGAATGACAGAAATTCCCCAGGCGCTGCGGTCGTCAATGGGCGCTGCAAAGGCGGCGTAGTCGTATTGGGCGATGTTGGCAAAATAACTCGCGTGCATGAGCGAAACCTGTTTGTCCTCGAGCTGCATGAGTCCGGCCGGATTCCAATAGCCCGAATTCACATCGGCGGTACTTGAAGTAACGGCATTGGCCATACCGAGCGCAGCGGCATCCACACCAATATTCATGAATTCATTAGAATATTTGCGCACTGCCTGGCCGTAAGTAGCGGCGCAGCAACACAGCAGCAAAGCAATCAGTGGAATTTTCTTCAAAGCAAATTTTTTAAACAAACGCGGTTTGCTGTTTTTTTTTTCAAAAATATACATTTTTAACGAGTTCCTCCGCTGCTCGTGCAAATAATTGCAATGGCGTTTTCGCGGTTAAAAATCTCTATTAAAAAACGTGTTTGTCTTTCAGTTATTGTACTAAATTTGTTTTTCAAAAATTTCGCCAATGCCGATTAAAAAACACATTCCCAACCTTATCACCCTACTCAACCTATTCTGCGGCTGCATTGCGCTGATTTTTGCCTTCCACCGCAATTTTGAAATGGCCTTCGGGTTTGTTGCTTTGGGCATTTTTCTTGATTTTTTTGACGGATTTTTCGCGCGCTTGTTCAAGGTGGCCAGCCCACTGGGATTGCAACTCGATTCGTTGGCCGATATGGTTACCAGCGGTGTTGCCCCTGGACTAGTGATGTACCAATTGATGATTAAAGACAACCGGTTCGATGGGACGTATTTCGAGATTTTCCCGTTTCTGGGTTTTTTGATCACGCTGGGTTCGTGTTACCGTTTGGCCAATTTCAATATCGACACGCGCCAGACCGATTCCTTTATCGGCTTGCCCACACCTGCCAACACACTGTTTATCATGAGTTTGCCGCTGGTTTTGATCCATACCGATTCGCTACCGGTGATTGAATTGCTGACCAATGAATGGGTGTTGCTCGCGATTACTTTGTTTAGCGCTTACATCCTCAACGCCGAGATTCCGCTTTTTTCACTCAAGGTTAAAAACTTTACGTTTGCCGATAATAAAATCAGGATTTTGTTCTTGTCGTTGGCCGTTGTCATGCTGCTGCTTTTGCAGTATGCCGCCATTCCGCTGGTGATCCTGACGTACGTTTTGTTGTCGGTGGCCAATAATAAATTGTCCAAAAAGTAGTTAGGATTGGATGAGAAAAACTACTCCCCGCAAGTCTACGCCAAGAAGAAAATCCACTAAAAAATCTGCTTTTCTCAGAAGGACCGGTGTTTACCTCTTTGGATTGCTCCTCACACTCGTGATCGCCGCCGCGGGCTACCATTACCGTACAGGATTGGCCTATTACCTCGGGTTCAAATCGCACAAAGTCTCCAAACTCAGGAAAGAAGTTACCGAGCAGGAGAAACGCTTGGTCGATATCCGAAATTACCAATTGCTCAACAAGTATGAAGGCAATGCCGTGGGGCTTGATGTGTCGCAATACCAGGAAACCATTGATTGGAGCCAGGTTCGCGTGGCCGAGAATACCTTCCCACTAAGCTTTGTGTTCATCCGCGCCACACTTGGCAAGGACAAAACCGATTTGCAATTCAATCGCAATTGGTTCGGGTCCAAGCGCAACAAGATTTTACGAGGCGCGTACCACTATTACCGTCCCAACGAAAATTCAATCGAGCAGGCCAACAATTTTATCCGTACGGTGAAACTTGAAGTAGGCGATTTACCCCCGGTACTCGACATCGAGAAATTACCCGAAGAACAATCCATAGACAGCCTCAAAAAAGGGCTCAGGCGCTGGCTCGATAAGGTCGAGGCGCATTATGGCGTCAAGCCGATTATCTATTCTGGCGAGAAATATTACAACACTTTTCTGCGCGAGGAATTTGCCGGCTACACCTTTTGGATTGCCAATTACAATTTTTATGTAGAGGAAATTTCTCAAGACTGGACGATTTGGCAGTTTACCGAAAGCGCATCGGTCAAAGGGATTGGTTGTGATGTAGACTTAAATATTTACAACGGTTCGCCCGAAATGCTACAGGAATTACGCATCCGTTAACGAAAGATTTGAATCCTCTAGATTGTCTTTTATTTGAAATCGAGTTTCTTTTTGCGCAGCTCAAAGTTTTGACCGAGGTAGACGCGGCGTACCATTTCATCTTCTACAAGTTCTTCGGGGACACCGGCTTTTAGGATGCCGCCTTCAAACATCAGGTAGGTTTTGTCGGTAATGGCGAGGGTTTCCTGTACGTTGTGGTCGGTGATCAGGATGCCGATGTTTTTGTTCTTGAGTTGGGCCACAATGCGTTGGATGTCTTCTACCGCGACCGGATCGACACCCGCAAACGGTTCGTCAAGCAAGATGAATTTGGGGTCGGTAGCGAGGCAACGCGCTATTTCTGTACGGCGGCGTTCCCCACCCGAAAGCAAATCGCCACGGTTGGTGCGGATGTGCTGTAAACCGAATTCATCGATCAGCGATTCCATCTTGGCTACTTGCTGTTCTTTGGTGAGTTTGGTGAGTTGCAGTACGCTGAGAATATTGTCTTCAATACTGAGTTTCCTAAAAACCGAGGCTTCCTGCGCCAGATAACCGATACCTTGTTGCGCCCTTTTGTACATGGGAAAGTCGGTGATTTCCATGTCATCGAGGAAAATCGTGCCCGAATTCGGCTTGACCAATCCCACAATCATGTAAAACGAGGTGGTTTTCCCGGCGCCGTTCGGGCCCAAAAGCCCTACAATTTCGCCTTGGTTGACTTCTACAGAAATGCCTTTTACAACACTTCGGCCTTTGTATGTCTTCACTAAATGGTCTGCTCTTAGGATCATATTGCTTGGTTTGAGCTGCAAATAAACAAATTATTCAAACGACTGCTCTCGGGTTTAACCAATTATTAATTGTCAATTATGAATTGTTAGTTGTTTTCGAGCGCTTCCCAAAATTCATAAGCCCTGCGCAGGTGCGGAATCACGATTGTACCGCCAACGAGTGTCGCGATTCCCATGGCTTCCATCATTTCTTCCTTGCTGATGCCTTCTTTGTAAGAAGTCTCCAGATGGTATTTGATGCAGTCGTCGCAACGCAAAACCGTCGAGGCAACAAGACCCAGTAGTTCCTTGGTTTTCACATCGAGCGCGCCCGGAGCGTAGGCATTGGTGTCGAGGTTAAAAATGCGCTTGACAATTTTGTTGTTGTCGGCCAATAATTTTTCATTCATTTTGGCGCGGTAATCGTTGAATTCTTTGACGACATCACTCATGGGTCTTCTCGATTGATTGGTTTTTGATTTTGTTTCTGTAGACGATGATTGAAATTAGGATGCTGAGTTCATAGATGATCAACATCGGGATGGCGACAATCGTTTGGCTCACCACATCGGGTGGCGTCACGATGGCGGCGACAATGAGGATGATGACTACAGCGTATTTCCAGTATTTGCGTAGGAATTTTGGTGTGACCAATCCCAATTTCGTAAGGAAGTAAATGATTATCGGCAGTTCAAAAAACAAGCCGCTCGCCAGAACGCTGGTTTTGACCATGCCCATATAAGAGTCTAATGTGAACTGGTTCTTGACCACGTCGCTAACGGTAAAGGTCGCCAGGAAGTTGACCGACATTGGGATGACCACGAAATAGCCAAAGAGTACTCCCATGAAAAACAACAGCGAAGATGAAAAAATAAAAATACGGGCGTTCTTTTTTTCTTTGTCATACAAAGCCGGTGCGATAAAATTCCAGACCTGCAATAAAATATAAGGCACGCTCAGGATAAAACCCGAGAGTACGCAAATCCATACAAAATTGTTGACCTGGCCTTCCATCGAAGTATTTTGGATGATGAACGGCAATTCGGTGATACAAATGCTGTCTACAAATCCCAATTGATGCGACAAATCACAGAAAAAACGGTAGGTAAAAAACGTAGGACGCGTAGGCCCAAATAGTACTTCGTCGAACAGCCAATCACTGATGAAGTAGGTGCCAAACGCCATAATAAGGATTGCAATCGTACTGCGAACCAACAACCACCTCAATTCCTCGAGGTGATCCAGGAAAGACATTTCCCCTAAACTTTTCTTCGCCATCAGATAATGCCTTCTTTTAAAATGTCGTGTAAATGCAGTACGCCTTTGTAGGTGCCTTCATCTTCTACGATGAGCTGCGTGATGGAGAAATCTTCCATAATATTAAAAGCGTCTACGACCATATCGCTCGAATGGATTCTTTTTGGGTTTTTGGTCATGATGTCTTTTGCCGTGAGACCTGCAATCGAGTCGCGGTGGTTGAGCATACGACGGATATCACCATCGGTAATGATTCCGATTACTTTATCGTCCTGGATCACGGCAGTTACTCCGAGTCTTTTTTCTGAAATTTCAAAGATCACCTGTTGGATGTTGTCATCAGCCATCACCATTGGTTTGTGGTTGTTTTCAAGCATCGACGAAACGCGCAACAACAATTTTTTACCCAGCGCGCCACCTGGATGATACACGGCAAAATCTTCGGCTGTAAAATTTCGCAGTTCCATCAAACAAACCGCAATCGCATCGCCCATGACGAGTTGCGCTGTTGTGCTGTTGGTAGGAGCGAGGTTGTTGGGGCAGGCTTCGGCATCAACGGTGGTGTTGAGAACAAAATCCGAAGCTTTGGCCAGATACGATGTCATGTTTCCGGTAATGGCAATCAATTGGTTGCCGAAACGTTTCAATAGCGGAACCAAAACTTTGATTTCGGGGCTGTTGCCGCTTTTTGAAATACAGATGATGATATCGTCTTTCTGTACCATTCCCAAATCGCCGTGAATGGCTTCGGACGCGTGTAAAAACATCGATGGCGTTCCTGTAGAATTCATCGTAGCCACTATTTTTTGGGCAATCAGGGCGCTTTTTCCGATGCCGGTTATAATGAGTCGGCCTTTGGCGTTGTAGATGGCCAGTGTGGCCTCGGTAAAGTCGTTGTTGAGATAATCTGCCAGCTTTTTGATCGACTCGCTTTCAGAAAGAATGGCGGTTTTGGCGGCTGCCAATATATTTTCTTTTGATATCAAAACAGTGTATTATAAAATTTGTACGAGTGAAAGAAAGTTGTATCTTTATGAGAGCAAATTTAAACAAAAATACCTTAAGCACAGCATGACCCCAAACGAAATTGACATACATAAAGAACTTAAAAAGTATTTTGGTTTCAACCAGTTTAAAGGCCTACAAGAACAAGTAATCCAGAGCATTCTCGCCAAGCAAAACACCTTTGTCATCATGCCAACAGGTGGCGGAAAGTCGCTTTGCTACCAACTGCCCGCACTCGTACAGGAAGGTACCGCAATTGTGGTTTCACCGTTAATTGCGCTCATGAAAAACCAAGTCGATGCCATCCGGAGTTTGTCTTCAGAAAACGGCATTGCGCACGTCCTAAACTCCTCACTCACCAAGACAGAAATCAACCAGGTCAAGAAAGACATCACTTCTGGCCTCACTAAGCTGTTGTATGTTGCTCCCGAATCCTTAACCAAAGAAGAGTACGTTACCTTCCTGCAAAGTTGTACCATCTCTTTTGTCGCCATCGATGAAGCGCATTGCATTTCAGAATGGGGACACGATTTTAGGCCAGAGTACCGCAACCTGCGGCACATCATCCGCCAACTCGGCGACGTTCCGGTAATCGGGCTTACAGCGACAGCGACACCAAAAGTGCAGGAAGACATCCTCAAAAATCTCGACATGCCTGGTGCAAAAACCTTCAAGGCTTCGTTCAATCGCCCGAATCTTTTTTATGAAGTGCGCACCAAAACCAAAAATATAGAGTCCGACATCATCCGATTCATCAAACAGAACAAAGGCAAGTCGGGTATTATTTATTGCCTGAGCCGTAAAAAGGTAGAGGCCATCGCCGAAGTGTTGCAAGTCAACGGAATTTCTGCAGTGCCTTACCACGCCGGCCTCGATGCCAAAACCCGCGCCAAGCACCAGGATATGTTCCTTATGGAAGACGTAGAAGTGGTTGTGGCGACTATCGCTTTTGGGATGGGTATAGACAAGCCCGATGTGCGATTTGTCATCCACCACGACATTCCCAAATCCCTGGAGAGTTACTATCAGGAAACAGGCCGCGCCGGTCGTGACGGAGGCGAAGGCTATTGTCTGGCGTATTACTCCTATAAAGACGTTGAGAAACTCGAGAAATTCATGTCAGGTAAACCCGTCGCCGAACAAGAAATCGGGTTTGCGTTGTTGCAGGAGGTCGTGGCTTACGCCGAAACATCTATGTCACGGCGCAAATTCCTGCTGCATTATTTCGGCGAAGAATTCGATAGTGAAACCGGCGAAGGTGCCGATATGGACGACAACGTCCGCAACCCCAAAGCCAAGAAAGAAGCCAAAGACGAAGTAGTGAAGCTGCTCAAAGTGGTACGCGATACCAAGCATTTGTACAAGGCCAAGGAAATCATCTATACGCTCATTGGCCGTGTCAATGCGGTAATCAAAGCACACAAAACCGACGCACACGATTTCTTTGGTGCCGGAGCAGATATAGAAGAACGCCATTGGATGGCACTCATCCGACAGGTGCTCGTAGACGGATTGCTTTCAAAAGATATAGAAACCTACGGCATCCTCAAAGTGACCGACAAAGGCCTCGATTTTATCCAGCACCCAACTTCTTTCATGATGTCTGAGGACCACGAATACAACGAATCCGAAGACGACACCATCGTTACCGCCGCCAAATCGTCAGGCACCGCCGACGAAGCTCTCATGGCCATGCTGCGCGACCTGCGCAAGAAAGTCGCCAAGAAATTGGGGGTTCCGCCTTTTGTGGTGTTCCAGGACCCGTCGCTTGAGGATATGGCGCTCAAATATCCCATTTCACTGGAGGAACTCGGTAACATCCACGGCGTGGGTGAGGGCAAGGCCAGAAAATACGGCAAGGAATTCGTGGAACTCATCAGTCGGTATGTCGAGGACAATGACATCGTGCGTCCAGACGATTTGGTAGTGAAATCTACCGGTGCCAATTCGGCCAATAAATTGTACATCATCCAAAACATCGATCGCAAACTCTCTTTGCAGGACATCGCTTCGGCCAAAGGCATGAACATGGACGCACTGATCAAGGAAATGGAGCAAATCGTTTACTCGGGCACCAAGCTCAACATCAAATACTGGATCGATGACCTGCTCGACGACGACCAGCAAGAAGAAATCCACGAGTACTTCATGGAATCAGAAACAGACCGTATCGAGGAAGCGCTCAAGGAGTTCGACGGCGAGTACGACATAGACGAACTGCGTTTGATGCGCATCAAATTCATCAGCGAAGTAGCCAATTAATTGCTACATTTGCGCCCATTCCAAAACCAAAAATTGCCGAGATGGACCACGCGCGCACGGCCATGAATACGCAAAAAAATGAAGCGTATTATGACGATCTCTATTCGCAGACCAACATCCAACACATCCTGGATATCCTCATTGATATCGATGGGTTCTTAAAAGTGGCCACGACTACACACATCAGTTGGGTGGGTTTGTACCACAATAATTTCCAGGGTGAACTCAAAGGCAAAAAAGTACTCGAGATGGGTTGCGGAGATTGCACCAATGCAGCAGTGATGGCCGCGCTCGGTGCCGAGGTTTATGCCAATGACATCTCCTCAGAATCGGGACGCATCATCGCCAAACTCAACAACAGTTATGCTTTTGAAAAGCCCATCCAATTCATAGAAGGCGATTTCCTCAAGGCCGATATGCCGCAGGATTTTTTCGACATCATCGTAGGCAAAGCCTTTGTACACCACCTCACCAACGAGCAGGAATTGGACTTCGCCGAGAAAAATGTACGCATTCTCAAACCAGGTGGGCAAGTGCGTTATTTTGAACCCGCCGTGAACAACAAACTCCTCGACGCCATCCGTTGGTCTATCCCAATGGCCGATCGTCCCGCCAAGTGGCAAAAGGCACAATACAAGGTCTGGAAAGAAACCGTCGACATGCACCCCATCCGTGACAACAGCTCGGGCAATTACCGCCGCATCGGCAAAAAGTATTTTGGGAGCACCGCCATCTATTGCATCGGCAGCATCGAAAAACTCGAGCGCTTGATTCCGGTTGGCGAATCCAACCGCAAGTTCCGCCGTTTTGCGTTCAGGCTTGAAAAGTGGCTTCCGGGATTCATCCGCAACGCATTCGCCCGAAGCCAGGTTGTGATCTACAAAAACCCAATCAAAAACTAGCCTTCGTAAACCTCGCCGCGGTGCGGTTTGAGCGCGTCTCGCACAGTGATCATCTGCGGTTCTTCTACCACCATGAAAGCCGTTGCGTGCATCTCGTTGATAATGTCAAATCCGGTAATGTCAAGAGGTAATCGTTCTATGGCGATGAATTCTTTGAGGTGTTTTTCGTGGTGCTCGGCCGTTTTTGCAGCCGCCGGCCCGCGAAAATCCCAGATTAATTTGATTTTTCTCATGTGGCAAAGGTAAAGAGAAGTTGATAGATGTGGTCGTGTTTTAATGTTTTTGGCGTACCGGCGCTGGCAAAATCCTTTTTTAAAATGGCATTCGTTGCGCCGTCGGGCTGTACGCTGCAATCTTTTTACAGCTCCGCTACGCTGCGCTGTTAAAAAGGATTTTCGCTGCCATCCCTCACGCAGACAATGTTTTTCAAAACCAATGCCGTACCAAGCCACGGTTTCCCCGCTACAAAAATTATCCACCAACCAAAACCCCACAACGCCACAACTTTTTTACCTTTGCACCATGCCAAAAGAATTGCTCCTACAAGTTTCGCCAGAAACTGCCGCCAATCAAACCTTGCTGCGCGAACACCTTGCCGGTTTGCTGCGAACCTCACCGCAGGAAATCGCGCACATCACGCTGCTCAAACGCTCTATCGATGCGCGCCAAAAGGCCATCAAGATCAATCTCAAGGTAGATGTTTTTTTTCGGGGCGAACCCATAATAGAGCAACCCATAAAGTTGCCCGATTATCCCAACGTTTCAAATGCGCAAGAAGTAATCGTTGTTGGCGCTGGTCCGGCCGGGCTTTTCGCGGCGCTGCAACTCATAGAATTGGGATTGAAGCCCATTGTCATAGAACGCGGTAAGGACGTTCGCGGACGCCGTCGCGACCTCAAGGCCATCAACGTAGACCACATCGTCGATGAGGATTCTAACTATTGTTTTGGAGAAGGCGGCGCCGGGACTTATTCTGACGGCAAACTCTACACGCGCTCCAAAAAGCGTGGCGATGTCACGAGAATCCTTGAATTGCTGGTAGCTTTCGGCGCGTCGAACGAAATCCTAATCGAGGCGCATCCGCACATTGGCACCAACAAATTGCCACAGATTATCCAGGATATCCGCGAGAAAATTATCGCTTGCGGCGGACAGGTTTTGTTTGAAACCCGCGTCACCGATTTCATCCTTAAAAACAACGAAGTACAAGGCGTGGTCACCCATAACGGCGATACCATCCAAGCCAATAAAATCATCCTGGCCACCGGCCATTCAGCGCGCGATATCTTTGAGCTGCTTCACCGCAAGAAAATCCATATCGAGGCCAAGCCATTTGCACTCGGTGTACGTGCCGAACATCCGCAATCGCTTATCGATAAAATCCAGTACAGCTGCGATTTTCGTGGCGAGTTCCTGCCACCGTCGCCGTATTCCATTGTAAAGCAGGTTGGCGGCCGCGGCATGTATTCGTTTTGTATGTGCCCAGGCGGCGTGATTGCGCCTTGTGCCACAAGTCCCGGCGAGGTGGTCACCAACGGCTGGTCGCCATCCAAGCGCGACCAACCTACGGCCAATTCTGGGATTGTGGTGGAGTTGCGACTCGAAGATTTCAAGCCTTTTGCCCAATTCGGGGCGCTCGCTGGCATGGAATTCCAGAAAAGCATCGAGCAGAAAGCCTGGCGCTTGGCCGGGGAAACACAGAAAGTACCTGCGCAACGCATGGTCGATTTTACGCAGCAGAAAGTCTCGGGCGATATACCTAAAACGTCTTATGTGCCAGGAACCACTTCGGTTGAGCTTGGACAGGTTTTTCCTGGATTTCTCACTCAAACCCTGCGTGAAGGATTTGTAGCATTTGGTCAATCGATGCGCGGTTACCTTACCAAAGAGGCGATACTGCATGCGCCCGAAAGCCGGACTTCATCGCCGGTTAGGATTCCGCGTGACGGGGAAACTTTAGAGCATTTGCAAATCAAAGGTTTGTATCCTTGCGGGGAAGGCGCGGGTTATGCCGGCGGGATTGTGTCGGCAGCGATCGATGGCGAAAAGTGCGCGATGAAGATTGCCGAGTCATTGCGAAAGTAAATCAAGGATATGGCCGTAACAGATGCTGCCGTTGATCGTTAATAAAAATTGTGAACCATTTATTCCCCCGACGATGTTAAAGAAAATCCTTTTTATGCTCTTGCCTTTGGCCGTTGTAGGTCAAAACAAAATCGACTACAAAATCCATTACGCCAAACCATTAGAACAAGAAGGGTTGCGGGTAGAAGTAAGCTATAGGTTAAAAAAAGCAGCCGACTCTACATATTTTCATTACTCCAACGAGGTTTGGGGCGAGCAACAACTTACGAATTGCCTGCGATTTGTAACCGATGAAAATCCGGGCTATCGGTTTAAGATTGTTGCAGACAGCAATCGGGTAGTAGTGTACCATCCCAAAGGCACATCGCTGCATTTTTGTTACCGTGTGTGGCAGGATGTTAAGCAGCAAAGTCCCAAGTCACGGAACCGGCCCATCGTAAACGACCAATATTTCCATATCCTCGGCCAAAGTTTGTTTGCCGTGCCCGAGGCAGTTTTTGAATCGGCTACAGAAAATCCAAAAATAAAGGCCAGGATCGAATGGGTAGATTTCCCCAAGGATTTTGTCATCCACAACACCTTTGGTTCCAACCAATTGAAACAGCAGCTCGATGTGAAACTCTGGACCGACTTGTACAACTCCTTATTCGTTGGTGGCGACTACCGCATTAAATCCTTTACTTTCCAAGACAAGCCCGTTTACTTTGCCATCAGGGGAAATTGGCTCGCCGATTACAAAGACGATAAGCTTTTTGGGGCCTTGCAAAAGACGATTACCACGCAAAGGGAATTCTGGAAAGACAACAGCTTTGACTATTACACGGTGATCATGACGCCTACACTCACCCAAAATGACAGCCTTTACAAAGGACAAAGTATTACGGGTTCGGGCGTGAAGAACGGTTTTTTGATCCAGTCATCGAACAATCCTTTCAACAGTTTTTACACCATGCAGTACATTTTTAGCCACGAAATGCTGCACGATTGGATTGGTGGGAAAATCCCCATGCGCAACGAAGAACTCAATTATTGGTTTAGTGAGGGTTTTACCGACTATTACGCCTATAAGAACCGACTCAGGAGCGGTGAACTCAGTTTTGAGGAGTGGCGCTCTGATTTCAATACCGATGTCCTCGCCGCGCACTGGAAGAATCCCGACCGCAACAAACCCAACTACCTCATCAAGGACGATTTCTGGAAAAGCCGCACGATAGAGAAGATTCCGTACCGCCGTGGTGCCATCTTCGCGCTGTGGCTAGACAACCAGATCCTCAGGAAGAGCAATTACACCAAATCGCTCGACGATTTGATGCGCGACATTTTAGCCGCTTGTTCGCAGCAGCAAAGAAAATTTACCGACGAATTGTTCCTCGAAATCGCCCAGCGTTATTTGGATCGTGACCTGAATTATTTCTTCCAGAAGCACGTTATCAATGGAGTCGATTTTGAATTTAAAGACGGTGATTTTATCGAAGGACTCGGCGTTGTCATTGACCAGGGCATACCGCAACTTACGGCAAACCAATTTTCGATCAATCGCTTTGTGTTGCCTTAACAACCCAAAGAATTCGTGTTAAATTTGTTCGTTTGGTTGGCGCGGCGGTCGATTTTGGTTTATTTTAGCGGCAAACAATAACCCCCAATCTCTAATGCTAAATTCGTTAAGGCTTGCAGTGATGCCGCTTGTGGTTTGTGGCGCGCAAGCCCAAGACCGCACTGTTGATTCACTCCAGATGCTACTGCAGAAAATGTAATTGCACGTTACCAGGCGTGTAAGGCTCATGATCGATATTCTTGATTGTTACCAAGAGCCTCCGAAGATTTTTACCAAAGACTTTTTTGATACTTTAAAGGCGAAACCCGCAAAGTCCGTCTAGCGTTTTGGTTTTTCACTCCTGAATTAAATTCATCCAAATGTTTTACATTTGAAAACCAAACTTAAAAATCAATTTGTTTCTTCATGTTTAAAGCCATTAAATTCGCATTTGTTTTTCTGCTATCGCTCCAGTTTGCTACTTCCCATGCACAAGATAAGACGATTGATTCGATTAAAGTTGTATTCAAAAACCGAAACGTGCCTGATACGACGAAGATGCGGATCTTGGAAGCGCTCAAGCGAAAACATTATACACAAAACCAACCCAATTATTACTACCTCAATGACTGGGTCGGAAAGCTTGCCAATAGCAACCTACAGTCAAAAAATATTGCGATACGCGAAAACGCGATTGTATCGCTCGCCAATTATTACAGTGGCTTGGCCAATCAGAGTTATGACAAAGGCGAAATAGACAAATCAATACCCCATTTGGATAAGGTCATTGCATTGTACCAGTCTATAAAAAACGAACCCGAAGTAAACAATGCGAGGGTCAATAAGGCTACTTATTTGGCGCGGATCAATGAATATGAAAAAGCCACTTCGTTATTGTTCGCGGCACTTAAGTACTATGAAAAGAATCCGAAGGGCCATAACTTCCAAATGGGCTTGGCCAATTCAACTTTGGCTATGATTTACGCCAGACAGGGAAAGCCTGAAAAATCGATCGAGCTCTATAAAAAATCGATTGGTTACTATGATGCCGCCACAAATCGAACCCAGCAAGAAAACGATTACTCTAAAGCCATTACCAACGGGAGCATTGCCACCACTTATTACCAACTGCGCAAACTTGCGGAAGCTTCGGAGTACTATGATAAGGCACTCGCGCTTGCTAAAAAAATTGGAGATACTGAGCTCCAAAAAGGACTGATTGGACAAATCGGGCAGCTTAAGATGGCCGAAGGCAAACTAGACGAAGCCGAAAAAATCTTTACCGATATTTTGTCGGCACCTGCAGACATGCGGGCAACGGCACATGCCAATCTCTCGATAGGGAGAATATATTTCAAGAAAAAAGACTTCGGCAAGGCAATCCAGTATTCAGAAAAAGCACTCGAACTGGCTACCAAAGCCAAAGCCATAGACCTCCAGGAAATGGCTTCGACTCAGGTTTTCAACGTTAGCAAAGCCAGCGAGAATTATAAACGGGCGCTTGAAGTGCGGGAGTTTAACTACAAATTAAAAGATTCCAGTAAAATGGAAGCTTCCAAAAATGCCTTGGCACAACAGCAGCTCAAATATGATTTCGAGAAAAAGGAACTGCAACAAAAAATGTTGCAGCAAAAGAAACTCGAAGCCCTTAAGATTGAAGCCGCAGAGGAAAAAGCAGCACAAGTCTCTAAAAACAAACTCGAGAAACAACAGCTCCAGTATGATTTCGAGAAAAGGCAACTTAGCGAAAAACTCGCGCAGGGAAAGAAACTCTTGGCCGTTAAACTCGAATCTCAAAAGAAAACGGCAACCATTAAACTCGATAGCGAAAAGAAACAAGCGGCGCAAAAAAGTATGCTCATCGGGCTTTCGGGCGTACTTTTACTATTAATACTGGGAGGAATTTTCTACTACCGCAACAGCCGCCAGAAACAGTCGATTGCTACTTTAGAGAGAAACCAGATCAAGCAGAAACTGCTCATTACGCAAATGAACCCGCACTTTATCTTCAATTCGGTGCAGAACATCCGCAACCTGATCAACAACCACCAGAACAATGATGCGGTGAAATACCTCGACCAATTCTCGGTACTTACGCGGCAAATCCTCGAAAACTCAAACGAGAATTACATTTCGCTCGAGGAAGAAGTCGCTATGACCCAGAATTACCTGAGCATCCAGCAACTCCTTTACAACCACAAATTCGATTTCTCGATTTTTGTCCAGGACGACATTGAAACCGACTCGACGTTCCTGCCGCCCATGCTCACCCAACCGTTCATTGAAAATGCCATCAAGCACGGCCTCAGCAACAAGGACGCTAATGGGAAAATCGAAGCGAAGTTCTTCCTTGAATCGGGCAAGTTGTTCTTTGAAGTGACCGACAACGGCAAAGGTTTCGACGCCTCAAAGACCTTCTCCAACCACAAGTCATTGGCCATGACCATTACCAAAGAGCGCCTCGTGGGTTATACCAAAAACCAGGATTTTGTGGTACAAACCCACAACATCAAAGACCAGGATGAAAATGTGGTGGGCGCCAAAGTTAGTTTTGAAATCCCTTACATTTACGAAAATTAAAACCATGTTGCGAGCCATAATCATAGATGACATTGAATCGATCCGCAAGGACAATGCGGCACTCATCAAAAGCAATTGCCCTCGGGTTTCTATTATCGGTCAAGCCGATTCGGTAGCGAGTGGCGTGGCGCTCATCCGGCAGCTTGCGCCCGATTTAGTATTCCTCGACGTAGAAATGCCCGACGGAACCGGTTTTGACTTGCTGCAAAGACTCAAGCCGTTTGACTTTAAGGTGATTTTTATTACCGGTTATGAAGATTTTGCCATTAGGGCTTTTAGGTTCTCGGCGATTGATTATCTGCTCAAGCCTTTAAGGGCTGCCGATTTAGTAGAAGCCGTAGACAAAGCCGAGCAATCGCTCAACAATGAAGTGCTCGAACTCAAACTCAACAATTTGTTCGCCAACCTCGAAAGGCCCAAAAACCTGCAAAAGCTCGTCTTGAAAACCCTCGATAAGATTTATTCGGTCAACATTCAGGACATCGTGAACTGCGAGGCCGATAAGAATTACACCACGTTTAATTTCATCAACGCGCCCAAGCTCGTCGTATCTACCAACCTTAAGGAATACGAGACCTTGCTCGGACCATACAACTTCTTCAGGACGCACAAATCGCACCTGATCAACATGGCCTATTTTGACCATTTCGTGAAGTCTGACGGCGGCAATACGATTGTGATGAAGAACAAAACCAGCATTCCGCTGTCGGTGCGTAAGAAGGATGAATTCCTGATTTTGCTCGATCATTTGTAAAATCCCTCCAAAAAACGGTGCTCCAAAAAAACGTTACGTTAATCTCCCAAATAGCTACGTTGGTTCATCGGGCAAAAAGATGTGCCGATTTTGGTTTAATATTGCTTTGTAATTTTTCAAAATGATGAAAACGACCCTGAAAATTTTGGCTGCATTATGGTCGCGTAGTAATGAAAATGTGCAGCAGCAAGCGTATCGGCATTTTAGGCATTTTATGCTGAGAGAAATCCGACTGCGCAATAAAATTTAGGAAAGTGTTTTCATCTCGGCGTAATAGTCATGGAAAACAGGTAGAATTGACTATGTTTGCAGGCCAAAAAAATAACAATCTTAAAGTTTTCGTGCAAAAGTGCTAAAACTAAAAAGGAATAAAAATTTTAAACCAAACAACGATGAATAAAACAATTACACTTTTAGCCATCTTATTTTGTATGAATCTGTCGGCGCAATGCTGGGAGAAATTATCAGCAGGCAACAGCCATACAGCCGGTATCAAAACCGACGGGACACTTTGGGTGTGGGGCGGTAACACTTTTGGGCAACTCGGAGATGGTACATTCGTTAGAAAGAACACCCCGAAACAGGTAGGTGCCGCCAACAACTGGGTTGAGGTCACTGCAGGTTACAATCAAACCTTTGCCATCAAGTCCGATGGTACGCTCTGGGGCTGGGGAGACAATGAATTCTACCAGCTTGGAGATGGCACTACCACGATTAGAAATGTACCCACGCAAATCGGAACCGCCACCAACTGGGTAAAAGTTGCCGTAGGGTTCAATCATGCCATCGCCAAAAAATCAAACGGTACCATTTGGGGCTGGGGCGCTAATATTTCGGGAGAAGTTGGTACCGGTTCGCAACAACCCCATCCAACTCCAATTCAAATTGGCACAGCCACAAACTGGAAAACCATAGAGTGCGGACAAGGGCATACACTAGCAACCAAAACCAACGGTACGCTTTGGGCTTGGGGCATCAACGGTTACGGCCGTCTTGGCGATGGTACGACCACAGATCGCGAGACACCGGTACAAATAGGTACTGCCACCAATTGGGTGGACGCTGCGGGTGGTAACTACCACAGCATTGGGCTCAAATCCGATGGATCGATTTGGTGTTGGGGTTACGATTCGAACGGGCAGATCGGCGATGGTACGCCATCTGTTAATCGTTTGACTCCAGTGCGTGTCGGAGCCGACAATATGTGGAACGAAATTGCTGCCGGAGCCAGTCACACATTGGCTATCGGCGTAAGCGGCGACCTATGGGCCTGGGGTTCTAATTCGGCAAGCCAGCTCACAGGAGCACTCGATGAATATGCGCCCTATCGCGTAGGATTCAGCCAATATTGGAAGAAAGTGGCCGCAGGTGCCGGTCATACGGTGGCCATTACCGAGCCTATTGTTTTAGAAAACGGTGAATGGGTAACCCAATTGGGTGTATTGAAGGTTTTTGGAGGCAATAGTTCTGGACAATTGGGCGACGGGACGTATACCAGGCGCGACGTAGTGACCACTATTGCGTGTCCCACAAGTGTGGTTTTGGCCAACGAGGATTTTGAAAGCCAGGATGCCGCAAGTGTTTATCCTAATCCGGTGCGCGACGTTTTAAATGTTTCGTCCGAATCTAAAATCAATCAGGTCACGGTTTACGACGTGTTGGGTCAGCAGGTTTTGCGACAGGACATTGGGTCGCGTGAAGCCGGAATCGACGTTTCAGGCTTGGAGGCAGGAACCTACTTCATACGAATCGACGCGACGCAGCAACGAACCT
The DNA here is from genome assembly GCA_029561105.1 of Bacteroidota bacterium. Lineage (GTDB taxonomy): Bacteria > Bacteroidota > Bacteroidia > Flavobacteriales > Flavobacteriaceae > Flavobacterium. The sequence continues at coordinate 4,873 of JAKQJQ010000103.1, read as the reverse complement.
TAAAAATAATCAAACTATAAATCCTCTAAATACTTCTTTAATGAAAAAACTCTATTTATTGATTTGTTCGGTGTTTACCATTGCGGTATCCGGACAAAATTACGATTACACTTTGTATCACCCATCGAATTCGCAGATTGCTTCTGCCAATATCAACGATATTAAAGTCGATGGCAGCGGCAATTTATGGCTGGCTACCGGCGATGCACTTACCATGTACAACGGTAACACTTTTACTAATTACACCAGTGTCAATACCGGAGTTGAACTGGCTGGTTTACAAAGATTGGCCATCGATGGGCTCAACCGCAAATGGGTAACCACTTCCCAAAACGGTTTGATCATGTACAACGGAACCACCTGGACCCACTACCGCATGGATAATTCGGGGCTTCCAACCAATGTCATCAATGATGTAGCGGTAGACGCGTCGAACAACGTTTGGCTCGCCACCTACTCGGGCTTGGTAAAATTCAACGGAACCACCTGGACGGTTTACAACGCCGGGAATTCGCCTATCGTGGGAAGCGCGGTGAATTCTGTGGCTACCATTGGCAATAACGTTTACCTCACCAATGAAAGCATCTTACGCAAATTGAGCGGAACTACTTTTTCTATTGTTGGAGACCAAGCCAACAAAATCCTTAGGGTTGTGGGCAACGATTTGTATGTAGAAAGCTATGGGGGTTACCTTAAATACACCAACGACGACGTGGTGGCCGGTGTCGATTTCCAAACCTCCTGCATGCTCGATTGCCAAATGGGCGGATTGGATGTAGACCAGAACGGCAAAGTCTGGGTTGGCTACTCTCGCGAATGTAGAAGCGGCGGTGTGCAGAACTTGACCGATTGCCAAGCCTATTTCCCTGCAGCGCCGGGAGTGAGTTTTGAATACACAAGTTGTCTGGAGGTCATCAATTCCAGCACAATCTGGGTTGGGACTTATGAAATGGGACTCGTTAAAATGTCTCTCACCACAGGATCTTGCAGCGCCCCGACCAATTTGACGGTAGGTACCACCACTTCAACTACGGCGTCCTTCAGTTGGACGGCTTCATCGCCGGCTCCTAGTGGTTATACTATAATGATCAACAATTTACCGGTACTTGGCGGAACACCTTACTATACCAACGGAACTTCTATTACTATAGACGGCTTATCTCCCAATTCTGATTATTACTGGTGGCTTGCTGCCGATTGTGGCAACGCGCAAAGCCAATGGGTGAACGGCGGATTTTTCAATACGCCGGTTCCTCCGCCATGCTTTGTGAAAATGTCCAACAGCGACAACCATACGCTGGCCATCAAAGCAGACGGGTCGCTTTGGGGCTGGGGAGAAAACGGCAATTACCAACTCGGATTAGGTGACACCGCAGATAAAAGGGTACCTACGCGCATCGGAAATGCAACAAACTGGGTGGCCGTTGCCGCGTCCTACTACCACAGTATGGCATTGAAGGCAGATGGCTCGCTTTGGGCTTGGGGAAACAATAGCTGGAGTGAATTGGGAGATGGTACCACGGTTCAGAAAACCGTTCCCACCAGGATCGGTACGGCCAACAACTGGGCTAAAATTTCAGTCAACCAAGGTGCCTCAGCCGCGATAAAAACAGACGGAACACTTTGGATGTGGGGTAACAATGGTGCCGGTGAGTTAGGATTTGGCAACACAACTCCTAAGACCGTACCAACTCAAGTGGGTACAGCAACTTATAAAGAAGTGTCAACAGGTGGCGGTCATACGCTTGCCGTTAGGACCAACAACACACTTTGGGGATGGGGTTGGAACATTAACGGATCGGTAGGAAACAATTCTACAACGACGGTTATTACCACACCTGTTCAAATTGGTACTGCCAGCTGGCAATATGTAGAGGCCAACCAATCGGTAAGCCATGCCATCAAGACAGACGGTACGCTTTGGGCCTGGGGATCCAACACCGATGGCCGTTTGGGACTTGGGACCACGACAAATGTACGTACACCAGTGCAGGTTGGTACGGTCAATACTTGGTCTAAAGTAGAAATCGGGCTAGGTTTTGCTACTGCAATCCGTACAGACGGTTCGCTTTGGGGATGGGGTTTTAATACACAAGGACAATTGGGTACGGGAGACAGTAATTTCCGTCCAACACCGGTTCGCCTCGGGTTTGCCAATGACTGGACTTATTCTGGCGGCGGTGACCGTTACGCCATCTACCTTAAAACAAACGGTGACGCTTACACGGCAGGCTGGAGTCCGCAAGGGCAAATGGGTCTTGGACCGAACGTAATTCACAACACGATGGTACAAATCGCCTGTCCTCAGAACGTTTTGGCCAGCGACGACTTCACAGCCGAAAGCGAAATGAAAGTCTATCCGAACCCGGTAAATGACGTGTTGAACATTGTTTTTGACCGCAATATTTCTACCGTCGCCATTTACAATGTATTGGGCCAGGAAGTATTGTCTAAGAACATCAACGCCAATGAAGGCACCATCAATGTAGCCGAATTGACTGCCGGAACTTACATCGTTAAGGTAGCGGTTGGCGATGAGGTAAAAACGTTGAAAGTCCTCAAAAAATAAGTTTTTAGTTTGATTGTTGAAAATCCCAAATTCGATATGAGTTTGGGATTTTTTTATGCGCAGTATTTGCATTCCAACGCTATCGTTTTCGCAAATTTTTACAACAAGTTGGCGCAGCGCTGGGGAAAAAAAAGGTAACTTTATCAAAAACATACCTATGAATCCAATTCCTTCAGCATTTCAGGTCACGCCATTAGAGCAAGACACTTACCTTGTCGATGGTGTCTTAAAAAAATGGACAGGCACCACCACACCAGTCTATTCTACCATATCTTCTACCCCGAATTACCAGCCCACCTATTTGGGAAGCATCCCTGCAATGGGCGAAAGAGAAGCGCAGGAAGCGACCAATGCCGCAGTAAACGCTTACGATCGTGGACAAGGCTTGTGGCCTACCATGAAAGTCGCCGACCGCATCCAATGCATGGTGAAATTCGTGACGCAGATGCAAGACACGCGCGCCGAAGTAGTCAAGTGGCTCATGTGGGAAATCGGTAAATCGTTGCCCGATTCAGAAAAGGAATTCGACCGAACGGTGGCGTACATCAAAGAGACCATAGAAAATTACAAACAAATGGATCGCGACGCGGCACGGTTTACCAAAACCGACGGCGTAAATGCCATGGTACGACGCGGTCCTTTGGGCGTGGTGCTGTGCCTTGGGCCGTACAATTATCCGCTCAACGAAACATTCCAAATGCTGATTCCTGCCATCCTTATGGGGAACACGGTGATTTTCAAACCCGCTAAGCACGGTGTGTTGTGTATTTCTCCAATGCTCACGGCGTTCCAAAACAGTTTTCCCAAAGGTGTGGTGAATATTGTTTACGGTCGCGGCCGAGAGGTGGCTTCTCCGATCATGCAATCGGGTAAGGTGACGGTGCTGGCACTCATTGGCAACAGCAAGTCGGCAATCGCATTACAGGACCAGCATCCCAACAAAAATAGGTTGCGGTTGATATTGGGTCTCGAAGCCAAGAATCCCGCGATCATCTTGCCCGATGCCGACCTTGACCTGGCCATCCAGGAATGTATCTCAGGTACGCTCTCGTTCAACGGACAACGCTGTACGGCGCTTAAGATTATATATGTGCACGAATCGGTACGCGAAGAATTCAACCGGCGTTTCGCAGCAAAAGTAAACAGCCTCACCTTTGGCAATCCTTGGGAAAAAGGTGTCATGCTCACACCCTTACCCGAGAAAGACAAACCCGATTATCTGCAGGAGTTGATTGTTGATGCCGAGAGCAAAGGCGCGCAGATTCTCAATTCCAAAGGAGGCGAGCGTACCGAAAACTATATTTTTCCGGCGGTGGTTTATCCCGTAAACAAAAACATGCGGCTGTACCATGAGGAGCAATTTGGCCCAGTCATCCCGATTTTGAGTTTTACCGATATCGCCGAGCCGTTAGACGATATGGCGGCTTCCAATTACGGGCAACAGGTGAGTTTGTTTGGTCGCGATATCCAGGCCATCGCGCCATTGATAGACACTTTGGTGAATCTCGTGTGCCGCGTAAATCTCAATAGCTTGTGCCAGCGTGGGCCAGATATTTATCCGTTTACGGGACGCAAGGATTCGGCGGTAGGCACGTTGAGTATCCATGATGCGTTGCGCTCGTTTTCTATCCGTACGTTTGTCGCTTCAAAGGACAATGCATATAACAACGCCATTTTGCAGGAATTGCTCGACAGCAAATCGTCGAATTTTATCAATACCGATTATATCTTATAAATTCGAGAATTTTTTCTAGAGTTGAAAGAATGTCGGCTCAGTGATAAAACCGCAAGTGATTTCATTATGCAGGTGCAGTTTGAAAATCACACAAAAAATGTTGCAAGCTTTAAAATAAAAGGCACCTATCCATTTTATGACAAATGCCTAGATTAAAGATATAGATTAAATTGCGATATTTGGGAAAATCCAAATATTATGAGCGAAAACGTTGAAAACGAGGTTATTGAAACCGCCCATTCCAAAGGGTTAAGTTTGGAAAAGGAGTTCTCTGAATTTATGAAAAGCGATTTGGGCTGGCGAAGTACCAAAGTAAGGCGGCAAATGTCCTCCAAATGGAATATGGCAGGCACTAACGTTGATGTTATTGCCGAGCGATTGACCGAGGATGGAAAGCATTTTAAAAGGGTTGCTGATGCTTATGTAACCACCGCAGCGGTAATTACTGTTTTAGGAGTGTTTGCATATTTCATTGGCGAGATTTTAAGCATTATAATGGTTGCAGGCGGTTTTGTTTTTCTATTACTAGCATTTGTTTTTAGGGCAAAGGGAATTGAAAATGAATTTGA
>JAKQJQ010000097.1 GCA_029561105.1 Bacteroidota bacterium | reverse complement strand
GCTTGAAGTCAATATGGAAAAGCTCATGGCGCTAGATGAGGCCGTTTTGAGCTACGCCATTTTTAGATCATGCCAAAACAAAGCAGAAGTCGTCGCACGTGACGAACATGAAAATGGTGAAAGAGCCTTGCTTAATTTGGGCCATACTTTTGGGCACGCCATCGAAAATGCCATGGGTTATGGCGTGTGGTTGCATGGTGAAGCCGTAGCGGCTGGAACGATGATGGCGGCACATTTATCGCAACGTATGGGCTGGCTAACCAATCAAGAAGTTCAACGTATTCATGCAATCTTCACAGCAGCAAACTTACCATTAAACGAACCAAAATTGGGTGTTGAAAAATATCTGGACTTAATGCAGTTAGATAAAAAAGTAGCGGATGGAAAAATTAGACTGGTGCTTCAGCAGGGTATTGGAAAATCAGTGATTACCAGTGATTATGATATTAAAAAGTTAAGAGAGACATTGGCGTTATGATAAATTTCACATTGTTTGCGGTCCATGACAGCGAACAATGTAACACATAACAGAAATCTAATACATGAACACCCTCGCCCCCTACGCCGCCAATCCAGCACAAACAATAGGTCGCCAATTTGATGAGCCAGCATCAGCACCGCGCAATGCGTTTCAGCGCGATCGCGACCGCATTATTCACTCAACCGCATTTCGGCGCCTAGAATACAAAACGCAAGTGTTTGTAAATCACGAAGGTGACTTATTTCGCACCCGTTTAACACACAGCTTAGAAGTTGCACAACTTGCACGTGGCATTGCGCGTACCTTAAATTTGCATGAAGACCTAACAGAAGCCATTGCCCTCGCGCATGATTTAGGCCACACGCCTTTTGGCCATGCTGGGCAAGATGCCTTAAACGCGTGTATGAAAAACCACGGTGGTTTTGAGCACAACCTGCAATCGTTACGGGTGGTTGAAAAACTTGAGCAGCGCTATGCTGAATTTGATGGGTTAAATCTTACTTTTGAAACAAGAGAAGGTATTCTAAAGCATTGCTCAATTAAAAATGCCAAACAGTTAGGCGATGTGGGCCAACGTTTTTTAGACAAA
>JAKQJQ010000045.1 GCA_029561105.1 Bacteroidota bacterium | reverse complement strand
TTTTGTACCAGCAATCACAAAGCCCGTCCAAGGTTGTTTTAAATGGCTCTACCATTTCATTGCAAGCTTTTACTTTTTCAATTGTCAATTCCATTTTGCCTTTGTTTTTAAAACCCCCGCCGACCAGTTCCGCAGCGGGGGACACATGAAAAACTAAAACCCCATTAATTTTTCAATCGTGCTGCAAATTGCTTTGCCGGGTTATCGCTTTCAAGCTGGTTTGCCTGTAAAAAATTGATGCAAGTTTCAGCTTCGGCGTTGCTGTAATTCTGGTATTCGCTGCAAATCCTTTGTTCAACTTCCGGGCTAATGTTTGCAGTGCGCAACAAGTTTTCAATGTAACCTAATTGATTGAAACTTGCGTTGTATTGCGAATCATCCGCTTGTATCGCTTCGTCAATTTTCAAAATTTTTGCAGCAGACCCGCTTCGAGGTAAGTACTTGTACAGGCGGCGAATAACCGTTTTTCTGGACATTTCGTCCTCGTGCTTCATCCAAGGAGAATAAGCGCGGGTATTGTCGTTCTTCCAGCTTTCGGAGCAGTCCCGAATTTTGTAAATGTCTTCAATTTCCATCCACTCAACCTGTTTGCTTTTATTCGGAAGAGTGGCAAGGGCGTAACATCCAATTTTTGCGCCTTTGTTTGCCTTAACCAAGCAAGGCAGGTGCTTAACTGTGCCGTTGGCTATGTCCATTTCAAATACGTCGCCCTCATGGACGATATTTGTTACAACCTGCGTAACAGTATTAGCGTCGGTTAAAAGCTTTACCAACCCAACGTAGGACGGCTGCAAACTAGCTTCCTTGCTTTTGGTTTGGGAATTGTAGCGAGGCACTATATAAGCCTCTTTGCTGGCGGGGTTAAGGCTTAACCCAATATTGCAGATGTTGTAGATCGCAGTTAGCACGCTTGGCATGGTACATTCTTGCAGTTGCTTACTACTAGCTACTAACTGCTTTGCAAAGCTCAATTCACGGCGTACGGTTTGTTCGCTTAAATTTTTTAGCATTTGCGGCTCTAAGCTTGCAATTTTTTCGTTTATGGTTGCTATTTCTTGGCTCATTGTCGTTATGATTTTCCCCAAAACGAGACGTACCGCATTTGGTACGCCCGTTCTAGTGGGGGCTGATTAGATAAGTTCTTGTATTACAAGTTGGCTGATTTCTTCCCGCTGCATTGCGAGGTTTCGGATAATTGCCTCAGTT
>JAKQJQ010000017.1 GCA_029561105.1 Bacteroidota bacterium | reverse complement strand
AACTATATTAAAACTATTTCAGGATGATGAATTCGCAACGGCGGTTGATGGAGTGTTCCTGCTCGGTGCACGGTCTGGCTTCTCCGCATTTGATCAGCGGAACCGTCTCGCCGTAACCGCGCGAGCGCAGCCTTTTGCGTTTGATGCCATGTTCTACAAGATACTCGAGTGTCGAGGCAGCACGGCGCTTGGACAACATGAGATTGTAGGTGTAGGAAGCCCGTGAATCGGTGTGGGCGCCGAGCTCGATTTCCATTGCCGGATACTTGTTGAGCAGTTCGAGCAAAGTGTCTAAGATACGTGCCGCTTCTGGTTTGATGTCCCATTTGTCGAGGTCGAAATAGATGTTCTCGAGTACGATTTGTACTTTTCCGTCCTGGCGTTTGGTGATGACTTCTTCGGCATCGTCGTAACATTCCATGAAAAGCTCGATGGTGTAACGCATCTTGCCGTCTTCGTTGGTGGTGAATTCTTCGCTGTGCGGAATGTAGAAATCATGTACCGCTTCTATCCGGTATTTTTTGTTGGGCTCTGTACTAAAGACGTAATCGGCCTGTGCGCCTACCACCATCTGCCCAATCAGGATATCGTTCTCGTCGTACAACGAGACCAAAGTGCCCGGAAGCGGATCTTGGGTGTTTTTGTCCTTTACCTCGCCCTCTACCACATAACGCTCCTGGTTCTCTACGCGGGTAAAACTGTAAAGCGCGTCGCCGCTGCCTTTCCTGTTCGACGACAAGTAGCCGGTATTTTTCTTTTCATTGACCACATACGAGAAATCGTCGAGGTTGCTGTTGATGGTTTCCCCAAGGTTCAACGGTTTAGAGAATACACCATCGTAAGATTTGCTCTGGAAGATGTCCAATCCGCCCATTCCCTGGTGTCCGTCGGAGGTAAAATACAGTAAAGTGCCATCATCCGAAAGAAAAGGGAATTGCTCGCGGTGGATGGTATTGATGGCTTTGCCGAGGTTTTGCGGTTCGCCATACGTGCCGTCTTCATTGACATCTACATAATAAATATCGAACGATCCGATGGATCCGGGCATGTCGCTCGAGAAATAGAGTTTCTTGCCGTCTTTAGACAAAACCGGGTGTTCTGTAGAATAGGTGTCGGTTGCAAAAGGAACGGCTTTTACGTTGGTCCATTTGCCATCCACGAATTCGGCCTTGAAAATTTTGACGATCGCTACTTTCTCGTCACCGATCTTGACGCGTTTGTCATTGGTACGGTTGAAATACATGATGCGTCCGTCGGCGCTGAATGTGGCGTTACTCTCGTGGGTTTTAGTATTGATTTCTTTTGGAAAAGGCTCGACTTTGGTGAGCAGTTCCTTACTGTCGACCTCGGCGCTGTACAAATCCAGATAGGGTTTTTCGTTCCAGTTGAACGCTTTGGATTCTGCGCCGCGCAAAGACGCAAACGCCACCTTATCGCCATAGAACGACATCCCGAAATCACCGTTAGACGTATTCTTGGTCATCGGCTGGATGATGTAGTTAAAAGGTACATTGGTCGTGAGGTTGGCAATAAACTTGGGCGTACTCACCGGGAATTTGAGGTATTCTGCCATGATGATGTCGGCTTTGGCGTAATCGGCAATCCCGAGCAAAGCATGCGCATAGCGGAAGTAATATTGCGGTTGGACGCTGTCTTTGTAAGTCAGGAACAATTTTCCGTAGACGCGCACCGCATCTTTCATCTGGGTATTGTTGTAGTAGCAGTCGCCGAGATTTTGCAGTACGTTTTGGTTTTCCTTGACTTGTTCGTACTGTTCGGCGGCTTTCACAAAAGACTTCTTTTCGAAAAGGCTGTTGGCTTGCTTTTCACTGGCTTTCTTCTGAGCAAAAACCGTGAGGCCAAAACCGAGTATCAAAAATAGGGTGAGGAATTTTTTCATCTTGTCCATGGTTAGAAGAATCTTGGGGATTTGTCGTAGCCTTTTGACGAAAGGTTAGAGAAGTCTAAATCAAACAATAAAAACACTTCATGCGTGCCCGAATTGTAACTGCCCAGGTTGCTCAAAGTGTAATCATACGAATACCCCAAACGTAAAGTGGGAGTGATATAGAAGTTAACGAGGCCGGCTACAGAATCGTCCCAACGGTAACCCGCACCCAACTCAAAACGGTTGTTGATCAGGAAATTCGCGGTCAAATCCATAGACAATGGCGTCCCCGAAGCCGCTTTGGCCATAAATGCCGGTTTGAATCTCACG
>JAKQJQ010000409.1 GCA_029561105.1 Bacteroidota bacterium | reverse complement strand
AACTATCATTGATCAGGTGATCACATGGGCGTCAGCCTTAGGACTGGCATACATGACGCTCATGATCATGTGGACGGGTTATAAGTGCACCTCAGGCGGCGCAAGAATTCAAGATTATGGCAACTTGCTGTTAGGCGCCATCATGATTGGCAGTGCAGCAGCGATTGCGCTTTTGTTTTTCTAAAACATGAGCGACCTCATCTTCAAAGGTTGTACGCGCCCCAGTATGATATTTGGCGTGCCACTTGAGCCACTCGCTTTCTCCTGCATCCCCTTATTTGTCATCGGCATATGGGGGATGTGGCTCATGCCAATTCTTGGCGTCACAGTCTTAGCGATGATTATTCCAATTATCGTGACAATGCGACTGATTTCAAAGAGTGACGATCAACGTTTAATGCAGTATGTACTTAGACTAAAAATGAGTGCAAGACATCGTAATAGCCAATTTTGGGGTGCAAAAAGTGTTGCACCTATGCGTTATAAAAAGCGTTCATAAATGATGACTACCGTGGATAAGACATTAGCAGTCAACACGCAATGGTTTCATGTATTTAAATCCATGATAGATAGTGGTGACCTTGCCAACATCAGTGGCTCTGCCCTAAAAGTGTATTTGGTTATTAAATCACACGCCAACTTTAACACGGGTGCATCGTTCCCGTCTGAGCATACTTTGTCCGTGAAATCGGGTTTATCCATCTCGCAAGTAAAAAGAAATCTCATGGAATTAAGACAATTATCCTACTTGTTAACTGAAAAAATAGGCAGAAAAAATCACTATGTGTTACGAGAAAAGATTGTGCTAAGAGACCTATTTGACAACAACGTGGCAGAAGCAACTTGGGATTATATTCCGAACAAAGTCTCGGATATTGTCGATGACATCAAAAATTATGTGCATTCGGCACAGCAAATAGATGCCAAAGTGATTCATATTGAGAACTTGCAAATCAATATCAATCAGGTCAATGGCAATGGTGTTGTCATCAATAATCAGTCAAAAGGCATGGTAGATTTATCGAAATTCGATCAAAGCATGCAACATTTCATTAGGAAATTTGCAGAAAAGTCAGGCGTTATCATCAAAGAAAGCGCTGCTAACAACACGAATATTGACTCAGATAGGGTTCACCCGTGAGCGCTATCAAACCAATAGAGCTCATGCGTGAGCTGTTTTACCCTGTGGTTAACTATCACTTTATCCACAAGACAACATGGATAGGGTGCATGTGTGAGCTGTGTATAACTCAAATAGGGTGCTTGGGCGAACTGTTTCAACTCCTAATAGGGTTCACCCATGCGCTACTAAAAAGACTTTATATATTAAAAGCTTTTAAAAAGAACTCACAGAAAACGATAACGACAACGAGATGATAAAACTATGACTGCAAAACATCAGAAAATCGCCAACAACGAAATCAGCGCTAGCGAGTATTTGCGTTATAGCAGTGCAATTAGCGATGCGGTGGTCAAAACTTTAGGCGGTGCCTATTTAACCACATGGCGGGTAGATGGCATTGCTTTTGAAACACGTGATGCAATTGATTTAGACATATTGCATGAGGCGTTTAATCAATTGCTGATCGGCCTTGGTGAAGTCGCTATTTGGTCACACCGTGTGCGCCGTCAATACTCAGACCAATTCACCACTGAATACCAAAATCCATTTGCGAATACCTTGGCGAAACGCTATTACGCCAGTTTTGAGGGTTACAACATGATGGGCAACGAAACCTATCTCACGTTGGTGTATCGACCTTATGGTGCGGTTAAGAAAAACCTTTTTGGTCGCGTTGTCGACCTTCAAGAAAAATCACTTCGCGCCATAGAAGAGGCGGATAAGCACGCACTGCGTAAAATTGAAGAACTCGCCACACGCATACAAGCCACACTCAAAAAATATGACGTAGAACGTCTTGCCACTTACCAAGAAAACAACATTACCTATTCCAACCAGCTCGCATTTTACGGTTACCTGCTTAATGCTGTTTGGGAAAAAGTACCCGTCAAAGATTACCGTATCCGTGATGTGTTACAAACCTCACGCCTATTTTTCGTCGAAGAGAAAATAGAAATTCGTGCACCAAATAAAAAACGCTTCGCCGCAATGCTGGATTTAAAAGATTATCCAGCTAACACCGACGCAGGCTGCATGAATAGCTTGTTGTACACACCGTATGAATACATCGAGACGCAAAGTTTTTCGATATTAGACAAACCCAGTGCCAAAGACAAATTAGAAAAACAGCGTAATCAACTGGTTTCAACTGAAGATGGTGCAGCTTCACAAATTAAGGCCTTAGACCTAGCCATTGATCAGCTGGTTGATGGGCAGTTTGTACTTGGAGAGTACCATTATTCACTGGCCGTATTGGGCGATAGCATGGATGAAGCCACACGCAATATGGCAGAAGCACGCTCGGCGCTCAGTCATGATGGCTACCAAACCGCACTGCTGGATTTAGTGGCTGATGCTGCATGGTTTGCTCAGCAACCTGCGCACTGGCATTTAAGACCGCGTGAAGCACATCTCACCTCACGCAACTTTGCAGGGTTAGCCGCGATGCACGGCTTTGGTACGGGTAAGCGCAATA
>JAKQJQ010000398.1 GCA_029561105.1 Bacteroidota bacterium | reverse complement strand
GCCCGACCAGGAAAAAACCGACCTTGAAAAGGCCATCGAATACCTGATTGAAAGGAAAATCCCTGCCGTCAATGTCATTTGGGCCACCGGACGTCGTGCCGATCACACACTCGCCAACCTGACCAACCTCGCGCGTTACCGTGATAAAATCAAGATTGTAATCCTCGACGACCATTCTAAAGTATATCTATTGCCGCGCAGTTTCAGCAAATGGTATCCCGCAAAAACGATTATTTCACTCATCCCGATTGGGACGGTCGATGGCATTTCTTCCAAAAACCTTACCTACGAACTTGAAAACGATACGCTTACGATGGGCTATCGCATCGGCAGCAGCAACAGTGTCGCGCAGGACGGGATTGTCGAAATCAGCCATACCGACGGCGACTTGCTGCTTATGGAATGCTTTGATTAAAGTTTGATTTCAGAGAGCGCATTTCGGATGCGTTCAAAATGTTCCCACGGGATGAAATGATTGGCTCCTTTGATGGAAATCGTATCGACACTCCTGGCATTCACCAATCGCTTTTGCAGGAAAGCCATATTGGCATAAGGCACCAGCGGATCTTTGGTTCCGTGGATGATGGTCACCCCACAACTGATATTTTTGAGCTTGGGTTGCAGGTCGTACAAATCCTCCTTGAGCCACCACAATTCATCATTCGACGGCCGCAGCGCACCGGGAATCAAATAACGGATGGGTTTGGCTTTTAAAACCACACGCCAGATTTCGGGTGTTTCCATACGCGGATCCACCGAACCGGCAAGCACTACCAGATGCGCAAAGAAATTCGGCTTGTCGGCGGCCATTTTTACAATCACAGGGCCGCCAAGTGAATGGCCAACCAGAACAACGGGTTTGCTATTGGTAATTTGCGTGGCAAGCGATTCCAGGAGTGACGCTTGTGTTTCTAAATCCACAGCTTTCCCAAAATCACTGTAGCCGAAACCTGGACGATCGATAGCGATCATACGGAATTTTTTGAGCGATAGCGAATCGGTGAGATAGCGTTTGTAGGCATCCCAACTTCCGGGCGAACCGTGGATAAAAAATAGCGTGGGGTTTTGCGGATTTCCGGTTTCAATGTAATGCAGTTTATGGTTGTCGACCGTGAAAGTTTGGCTTGTGTACGCTACTTTAGAAGTCTCGAAATAAGTTTTGGTCTCTTTGGGCGTCATGCGCATCGTCATGCATGACTGGCACATGATAATGTAAGTAAGCAGCAATCCGAAAAAAAGGTATTTGAAGCGAAAGCGTGATTTTCGTCTGGACAAACACATTAGCGCTCTTTGTAAATAATAACGCTTGCTTTAAAGCCTTGGGCCAAATACCATTGATTTGAAGTCAATATATTATTTTGATCGTCATATATCGTAAGCTCGCCGGTATTGTCTCCTGACTGGCCTTGATTTAAAGCTAATAAAGTGATTTTATTTTCTCCTTTCAACAAACTTAATTTTATGTATTGGCATTCTCCATCAAGTATGCCGTTAGGAAGCAGAATCATATCTGGCGTGTAAATTGAAACTACGTCGCCGTCAAGGGCTTGAAAATCTCGGTAACAAATCCGTACATAGTCAGATTTGGTCTTAAATTCCCCGAAAAACATATCTCTTTTTACAAAATCCGGATTGTAATCTTTTTCTGTTTTGTTGAGTTTTTTTTGAACGGATTCACCTGCATGTCCAAATTGAGTTGTTGCAAAATTAATCGGTTTTTCATCAATCGGCTTTGACTTTGTAGCTCCAGGTGTAGCTGGTTTTGGGTTAAATACCGAAGGTTTGGCAATACCACCCGATGGATTGGGCGTACTGATTCCCGTTCCGCTCAGCGAATTGGACTTGTTGAGGAATTCGCCTTGCGCAGACACCCCAAAAAACGTGAAAAATAATCCGATGGCCAATATCCGCTTCATTTCTTTTTTTCCGAAATTAAACGCTGATAAAATTAAGGCATAAATCTACAGTCCAAAGGGATTTATCTTTTTTTTATCACTATTTTTCGGTGATTTACCGATAATTTAAAACTAAAGCTGGCGTTATCCGCTAAACCCAATCTATGGACAACCCGAAAATCAAGAT
>JAKQJQ010000287.1 GCA_029561105.1 Bacteroidota bacterium | reverse complement strand
TGAAAAGCTTCGTGACGGAATTGTAAGAACAATTCTTTCGCATTGATTTCAAGTGGAATGGCTGCTTGACCGCCACCATAAACCACACCTGGCACTGTGCCAGCGCGACGTAGACGGCGGCTCGCACCCGTACCTTTGACATCACGCGTTACTGCATTAATTTCGATAGACATTTTTACTACTCCTAAAACCACTGTATTTTACGCAGCGGGCACTACACAAAAATCTGTTTTCCGCGACCAGAAAACAGGGTTAAAAACGATTTAGTTAATCCATAAATAGTGAAGAAACGGAGTCTTCAGTACTAATTCTGCGTATCGTTTCAGCCAAAATGCCAGCGGCACTTAATTGGCGAATTTTTTTACAGTTTCTTGTATCGTCATTGAGTGGAATCGTATTGGTAACTACCAATTCATCTAATTCAGAGTTAGCAATACGTTCTGCTGCACCGCCTGACAACACTGGGTGCGTGGCATAGGCCACTACCTTAAGGGCGCCGTTATTTTTAAGTGCGGCGGCGGCTTCACATAATGTATTGGCGGTATCGACCATGTCATCCATAATCACACAGGTACGCCCTGAAACTTCACCAATGATGTTCATCACTTTAGCAACATTTGGTTTAGGGCGACGCTTGTCAATAATAGCCAAGTCTGCGTTTAATTGTTTTGCTGCAGCACGGGCACGAACCACACCGCCAACATCGGGCGACACCACCATTAAGTTTTCATGATTTTGTTTTAATAAATCTGACAATAAAATGGGTGTTGCATAAATGTTATCTACAGGAATATCAAAAAAACCTTGAATTTGGTCTGAGTGCAAATCCATGGTCAGCACACGGTTGACGCCAACGCCTGTCAGCATGTTCGCTACTACTTTTGCGGTAATGGCAACACGTGCAGAACGTGGACGGCGATCTTGTCTGGAATAACCAAAGTAGGGGATTGCCGCCGTAATGCGCCCAGCGGATGAGCGCCTTAGCGCATCTACCATCACCATCACTTCCATCAGGCTGTCGTTTGTTGGGTGGCTGGTTGACTGCAATACAAACACGTCTTTACCGCGTACATTTTCAAGCAGTTCTACCGTAGTTTCACCATCTGAAAAAGTGCCTACATGCGCACGGCCTAGCTCAATGCCAAGGTGGGTAGCCACTTCTTG
>JAKQJQ010000346.1 GCA_029561105.1 Bacteroidota bacterium | reverse complement strand
ATCCATCGTATTTTATCGGTGCAGACCAACCTGAAAACGCATCGCGAGTCGAATTTTTTCGGTGCAATATTGCAGCACCACACCATGGCGAGTACAAAATATATGTCGAAGTGGATTGAGGAGAAGAATAAGTAGGACGTTTGCCGCAATGAAGTCTTTTCTTCGATTGATGTAGTTTGTGCGGCCGGGCTTTCCGCTGCAATCTTTTGATAAAAAGAGATTTTCCTGCGTTGCACTCCGGGCAATCCTTTTTGCAAAAGGATTTTCGCTGCACCCGAGGCCGAAGGCCGAACTGACCGAAGGTAATCCCTAACGCGTCGCTGCCGCGAGGGCCTTCTTTTGCATTTGCGGCAGGCAAAAGTTAAGAAAAACGATTCAAAACCAGAATCTCCCGGTGAAACCGCATTGCGCCAGGGATGGCAGCGGCATCCTTTTTATCCCAAAGGGTAAAAAGATATAGCGAACAGCCTGCCTGTGGCGCCATAAAAAAATCCGCCATTACAGCGGATTCTGATTTATTTCGATAACTCGACGAAGTATTTGTAAAATAACGGAATCGTCTCAATGCCCTTAAGGTAATTGAAAATCCCGAAATGCTCATTGGGCGAGTGGATCGCGTCGCTGTCGAGCCCAAATCCCATGAGAATGGTTTTGCTTTTGAGTTCTTTCTCGAATAACGCCACAATCGGTATCGATCCGCCCGAACGTACCGGAATCGCAGGAACACCAAAGGTTTCGGTATACGCTTTATTGGCCGCCTTATAGCCAATGCTGTCGATTGGCGTAACATAACCTTGCCCGCCGTGGTGCGGTTTTACTTTAACGGTGACACCGCTTGGCGCGATGCTTTCAAAGTGCTTGGTGAACAATTCGGTGATTTCTTCCCAGTCCTGGTTTGGTACAAGGCGCATCGAAATTTTTGCGAATGCCTTACTTGCAATGACGGTTTTGGCACCTTCGCCGGTGTAGCCGCCGCAAATACCGTTGACATCGAGTGTTGGGCGGATGGAGTTGCGTTCGTTGGTCACATAACCTTTCTCGCCGTAGATGTCGTTGAGGTCGAGCGCTTTTTTGTATTTGTCAAGATCAAAAGGTGCTTTGGCCATTTCGGCGCGCTCTTCTGGTGAAAGTTCCTGTACTTTGTCGTAAAAACCGGGAATCGTGATGTGGTTGTTTTCGTCGTGCAATGAAGCGATCATTTTGGCCAGGACGTTGATTGGGTTGGCCACCGCGCCGCCGTATAATCCCGAATGTAAATCTCGGTTTGGACCGGTTACTTCGACTTCAACGTAACTCAATCCGCGTAAACCGGTGGTGATTGAGGGTTGTTGGTTAGAGATCATTCCGGTATCGGAGATCAGGATGACGTCGCATTTGAGTTTTTCCTGGTTGCGCTCTACAAACCAGCCGAGGCTTTTAGAGCCTACTTCTTCTTCGCCCTCTATCATGAATTTGACATTGCAAGGCAAGGAGTTGGATTGTACCATGTATTCTAACGCCTTGACGTGCATGTACATTTGGCCTTTGTCGTCACAACTTCCGCGAGCAAAAATGGCGCCTTCGGGATGGATTTCGGTGGTTTTGATGACGGGTTCGAATGGTGGTGAGGTCCACAAATCCATCGGGTCTGGCGGTTGCACGTCGTAATGGCCGTAAACCAGTACGGTAGGCAGGTTTTTATCGATCGTTTTTTCGCCGTATACAATAGGGTAACCGGGCGTATCGCAGATTTCTACAAAATCACAGCCGGCTTTTTCGAGGCTGGCTTTGACGGCATCGGCAGTATCTATTACGTCCTGAGAGTACGCTGGGTCGGCACTAACCGACGGGATTTTTAAAAGTTCTATGAGTTCATTGATGAATCGGTCTTTGTGCTGTTGCACGTACGATTTGATGTTGTCCATTTTGTTTTTAGTTTTAACCAATCCAAAAATACGAATAATGCGCAGAAAAAAATGGATAATTGACAATTGATAATTGACAATTGACAATTGACAATGATGCCGATAAGTGCATTCTGGAGTTGATGATAAGACCAGATTGTGAAAATTCATTTTCAGGCAAAAAAAAATTTGCGAATTGGCGTGGCAATTGATTATTCTTTTTATATTTGCACCCACATTACCCGCGGGTATGGTGAAATTGGTAGACATGCCAGACTTAGGATCTGGTGCCGCAAGGCGTGTAGGTTCGAGTCCTATTACCCGCACAAAAAAGCCCTTCTTTTCAGGAGGGCTTTTTTTATGGAGTTAGTAGTTTCAAACCTTGAAACTCACCCATGATACGCGCGCGAGAACACAATCTTCCCATCCTTAATCTCCAAAACTTCGGCCACGAGCATGTTTTCCTGTTGGGCAACAGTCCGTACATACTCCATAAAGACACGGTCGTTATTGGCCGTGAGCGAAGTCACGCGATAGTGCAGGGTAGGCAGCAATTCAAAAGCCTCGTACCACCATTCGTATAAGGCAGTTTTACCTTTGACCAATCCATTGGTTTCGGGCTTTTTGATTTTGAGTTTCGGGCTGAAATGCTCGGCCTCATCATCATACAAAGACAACAATTGGTCCAGGTTGTGTTGGTTGAACGCGTCGAACCATTTGTGTGCAATCGATAAATTTTGTTCGGGTGTCATAAAAAAGAAATTCCCGCTAAAGATAGCAGGAATTTATAGATATTCGTTTTTTTTATCAGGGGTTCAGGCGCGTTACATATTCTTCAAATTAATGATTTCCTGTTCTGTCAGGTAGCGCCAATTGCCGCGCGGTAAGTTCTTCTTGGTCAATCCGGCAAACGAAACGCGGTCAATCTTAAGGACGTTGTAATCAAAATTTTCAAAGATGGCGCGTACTACTTTTACGTTCGCTGTACGCAAATTGAGCCCGATTTCTGTTTTTGGCTGGTCATCTATATAAGTAATTTCGCCCACATACAAACGGTGCCCGTCTAGCGTTACGCCGCCTGCAATTTTCTCAAGGTCTTCGAATTTGAGGTTTTTGTCTAGCGACACCTGATATATCTTAGACGATTTCTGGTTGGGCAAGCCAAATTTCCTGATCATGTCGGTGTCGTTGGTAAACAGCAACAAGCCAGTGGTGTTCTTGTCCATACGGCCAATCGGTGCAATTTTGGCGGTCGTTGAGCCTTTGACGAGCTCGAGCACATTGCGGAATTCCTGTCCTTCATCTAGTGAAGTCGTGAAATTCTTGGGTTTATTGAGCAGGATATATTCTTTCTTTTCTGGGGTGATGGTGGCGCCGTCAAAGTTTACGACATCGCCGGGTTTAACCAGGTAGCCCATTTCTGTGACCACGATGTTGTTGACTTTCACGTTGCCCGACTGGATGTAAATATCGGCATCACGACGCGAGCAGGCGCCCGAGTTGGCGATGTATTTATTGAGGCGGATCTCGTCTTTTTCCTTAATCCTTTTTGGTGCCTGATTGGCTTTTTTTACCGGTTTGTCGGATGCTTTTTCGGCAGCCGGAGCCGCTTTTTTAGGCTTTTGCGAACGTTTCGGCATTGGCGGTTTAGCTGCGCTCCGTTCGGCTTTGCCTCGGGTGGGCTTGTTTGAATTGGGTCTGCTTGGGTTTGCTCCCGAAGCGCCACCGCGTTTGTTGTTGCCTTCTTTATTCATAATCTTAATTTTATTTTCAATCTGTTCGGCTTTCGCCTCGAGTCTGCGGCAAAGATAGGTTTTTATGATGGAAGTTTACGGTTGAATTTGAGATTGATGCCCTAGCCCCGATGGCAGCGGCATCCTTTTTCTTGCTTCTTTAGCAAGGAAAAGATAAAGCGGACAGCGGGAATTGGCTTCTAAAAAATTATATAGTAGTCAATAACTTTTTGCCATGCCAAAGCACTTCGGGATTGATCAGTACGATTGAAAAAACACCGGCGACTATGAGTAATTTCAAGGTGTTGTGCAGCCATACGAATTGCGGTTTGGAGTTTGATTTCCAGAGTTGGATGCCAAAGAAGATCATGATAATGAAACCCACGTAAAAGTAAATGTCCATATAACCTACGTCGAACACATTGACCAGATAATACACTGGGATCACCGTGAGCAACAGTAAAATGCTGATGGTTCTTTTGGCGGCAGTTTCGCCGTAGACAATAGGAATGGTGCGGTAATCGTTGGCCAGATCTCCGGTGATGTTCTCGAGGTCCTTGACCATCTCGCGCACCAACAACAATAGAAACAGGAAGGCTGCATGAAAGAAAACCACCTCGTAAAAATTCTTATAATAGAGCAAAATCGCAAAGAAAGGCAATACCGCCAGGAACGCCGCCATCAGATTGCCATGAACCAGGATCTTTTTGATCTTGTGCGAGTAGAGCCAAATCAGGAATATGTAAGTGGAGAAAAAAACCACGGCGCGTACCGACACAAAACACGCAATCAGTGCCACAAAAAAGTTAAGCCCAAAATATACTTGCAGTTTCGTCTTCTGGCTCACCAAACGGTCGAGTTTGGATTTGTTGGGCCGATTGATTAAATCTTTCTTGCTGTCGTAAAAACTGTTGATGATGTAGCCCGAGGCAATGGTAAGACCCGAGGCAAGTACAATGATGAACAGGTTAAAATCCAGCAGGATGTTTAGCGCACCCTTGTGCGGCGCGAAGATAAAAATCGCCGACAGGTATTGCGCCAAAATGATAATGGGAATGTTGTAACCGCGTACCACAGAGAACAAACTGACAATTTTGAGCAAGAGCAATTTGTTTTTTCTGCTTAACATAAAAAGGGTTTAAGGGTTGAGGGCTCAGGGTTCAAGGTTTGCACGCTTCCCTGCACCTTGCCGCCTGTGCCTTGTACCGTTTTAAAATTGATACACTACTTCTAGTTTGTAGTCTTTCAAGGATGCTTTTGCTTTTTCAAGGTCTTCGGTAAAGCCCAGGATGTAACCGCCACCACCAGATCCGCAGAGTTTGAGGTAGTAGTCGTTGGTATCGATGCCTTTTTGCCAGATGCCGTGGAAGGCTTCGGGGATCATCGGCTTGAAGTTGTTTAACACCACCTTCGACAATTTCTTGGTATTAGAAAACAACGATTTCAGGTCGCCGCCAAGGAAATTTTCTACGCAGGCATCGGTGTATTTGATGAATTGATTTTTAAGCATGGCTCTAAAACCCTGGTCTTTGAGGTTTTCCATGAAAATGTTTACCATTGGAGCGGTTTCACCCACAATTCCAGAATCGAGCAAGAACACCGCGCCTTTGCCTTGCGCGCTTTGGGTTGGGATTCCGGTGGCCTCGATATTGTCTTTGGAGTTGATTAGGATCGGGATGCTCAAATAACTGTTGAGCGGGTCGAGACCCGAGCTTTTACCATGGAAAAATGATTCCATCTGTCCGAAAATCGATTTGAGCTGCAACAACTTCTCGCGCGTCAGGTTCTCTAAAACGGTGATTTTGTTTTGGGCGTATTTGTCGTAAATCGCCGCCACGAGTGCGCCACTGCTGCCCACACCGTAACCTTGCGGAATACTCGAATCAAAGTACATTCCACCCGCTACATCGCGTCTCAAGGCTTCCATGTCAAAAGCTACAAGGTTCGGCTGTTCGGTTTGCAAGTCTTCAAGATACGAGACGAAACGTTCGAGGTTTTTATTGGATTTTTTGGCTTCGGCCGACTCGTTGCCATCAGACTTCAAGGCACCGTTGTAAAAGTTATAAGGAATAGATAAACCTTTGGAGTCTTTGATGATTCCGTATTCTCCGAAAAGTAATATTTTTGAGTAAAATAAAGGTCCTTTCATAGTGGTTTGAAAAATTATAATTTTTGCGAACCGACACCGATTCCATCACAAATGTACTCACCATTTTTACAATAGCCAACTAATTCACGCTGAATAAATTCCAAAACGACAACGCTAACGTTTTCGGGATATAAAATGTGCACATTTGCTCCGGCATCTAACGTAAAACAAACCGGAATATTGGCCTGCGAACGAAATTTCCAGATCCGGTTGATGATTTCTAAAGTATTGGGTTTCATCAAAATGAAATAAGGCAATGAGGTCATCATCATCGCGTGCAGCGTAAGAGCTTCACTTTCCACAATCTGGATGAAGGCGTCGAGATCGCCGGTTTCAAGAATAAATTTGACCCTCGACAGGTTTTCATGCGCCTGAGCAAACCGTTGTTGTGCAAAAGCATGGCCATTCATCAATTCGTGGCCAACGGTACTCGACACTTGTTTCTCGCCCTTGTCAACCAGTAGAATCGTATCCTGGAAATTTTTGAAATTGTCGTGAATTTTTCCCGAAAAAGGCACACCAAACAAATCAGAACTGTCTGCAATCTCGGCGTGTTTTCCCCAAACCACTACTTGTCCTGAGATGCTCCGGCATGCACTACCCGAACCCAAACGCGCTAAAAACGAAGCCTTACGGTTAAAATAATCCTCGGTCATTTCAGGAAACAACGCTTTCTCAAGGCTCATGATATTCACCGCCAAAGCCGCCATGCCAGACGCCGACGATGCGATGCCCGAACTGTGCGGAAACGTATTGCGTGTATCGATTGTAAAATGATATTGTTTCAGGTACGGGCAGTATTGGGCTATCCGCTCAAAGAACTTTTGGATTTTGGGTCTGAAATCTGGTTTGGGCTGGCCTTCAAAAAGCAAATCGAAGGAGAAGTTTCTGTTGGCTTGCTTTGCAGTAAAACCAAGTGTGGTGATGGTTTTACAGCGGTTCAGCGTCAAACTGATTGACGGATTTGCCGGAAGTTGTGGCTCTTGCTTGCCCCAATATTTAACCAACGCAATGTTGCTCGGTGCGCTCCAACAGAATTGCCCATCGGCGATGGTTTTCGAGGTTGTTGGCGCGATAAAATCATTTGCTGTAATCATGGCACAAATTTACACGAAATACTTTTTGTTTTTATTAGCATTTGGTTATTTGATGCCGCGGGTAAAATAGTTACTTTTAAGGCCATAATTTCCCTAAACATCCACCCGAATCCATCGATTGTTCGATGCCTTGCGCCATCATAAAAAATTGCCATGAACAAATACCTTAAAATTGCCGTATGCGTGGCCACCTGCCTCGCCGTGGGTTACCTCTCAGGAATCGCCACCCAAAGTAGTGTACAGACTTGGTTCCCGACACTAGAAAAACCAGTTTTCAATCCGCCGTCATGGGTATTCATGCCCGTCTGGACAATGCTCTATATACTCATGGGTATTGCCGCCGGGCTCGTCTGGGATAAAATGGAGAACGACAAGCACGAAGTCAGAAACGCCTTGTTGTTCTTTCTCATGCAACTCGCACTCAATGCGCTGTGGTCGATATTGTTTTTTGGGCTTCAAAATCCATTGCTCGCCCTAATCGAAATTGTCATACTCTGGTTCATGATATACGAAACCTGGTACCGATTCAAGACAATCGATAAAACAGCAAGTCATTTGTTGGTGCCTTATCTTGCCTGGGTGGCTTTTGCGGCCATACTCAATGCAAGCATCTGGTGGCTCAACCGAGGATAGCCTTTGCTAAAATATAGCCGCTGGTCCAGGCATTCTGGAAGTTGAATCCGCCGGTGATGGCATCTATGTTTACGATTTCTCCCGCAAAATACAAATCGGGTAGGATTTTGCTTTGCATCGTCTTGAAGTCGATTTCCTTAAGGTCGATGCCGCCCGCAGTTACGAATTCTTCTTTGAAAGTGCTTTTGCCATTGACCTGAAACTGTGCATTGGTCAATTGATTCGACAAGTCGATAAGATGTTTTTTAGACAAATCGGCCCATTTGGTTTCGGCCGAAATGCCCGAGGCCAAAACGAGTTTTTCCCAAAGCCGGTTAGGAAAGTCAAAAGGGGATTTCTTGATCACTACCTTTTTTGAATGTTCGAGCTTAAGTTCCTTGAGGTGCGTTTCGGTTTCCCCAACACTCCAATCGTTGAGCCAGTTGACCTCAATCACGAATTGGTAATTGCGCTCGGCGAGTTCGCGCGCACCCCAGGCAGACAATCGCAAAATCCCCGGACCGCTCATGCCCCAGTGCGTTATCAATAATGGGCCTGTTGCTTTGAGTTTGGAATTTTTGACCTTGACCGAAGCCAGTGCCGAAACGCCCATAAGTTCCTTAATCCGGTTGTCCTTGATATTAAAGGTGAACAACGACGGCACCGGATCGACAATCGAATGCCCTAAATTCTTAAGCATTTCCCATATTTTCGGGTTGCTTCCGGTAGTCATGATGAGTTTGGAACAGTTGAATTGGGCATGGTTGGTTTCGACTTTCCAAGTTTTTTCGGTCTTGAAAATTGATTGGACGCTTTGCCCTGTCAAGATTTCGATTTTATATTTTTTAGCGAGCGACAAAAAGCAGTCGATGATGGTCTGCGACGAATCCGACACCGGGAACATCCGCCCGTCTTCCTCAATCTTGAGTTCCACGCCGCGTTTCTCAAACCACTCAATGGTATCGCCCGAACAAAATTGGTGAAAAGGCCCGCGCAATTCCTTTTCGCCCCGCGGATAGAACTTCACAAGTTCATTCGGGACAAAACACGCATGGGTTACATTACAGCGACCACCGCCCGAAACACGCACTTTGGTAAGCACTTCCTGCCCGCGCTCGAGTATGGCTATTTTGATTTTCGGCTGGTTCTCGGCGATGTTGATGGCGGTAAAAAAACCCGCAGCGCCGCCGCCAACAACCAATATATCATAATGTGTTGTCATAGTTTGTCGGGAAAGTCGGTGATGATACCGTCTGGGTTGAATGATTTTATTTTGGCGAGGTCTTGGGTTTCATTGACGGTCCAGGCGAATACCTTAAGCCCTTTTTTCTGCATCTGCCTCGTGTTTTCGGACGTTAGCAAATGGTAATACGGATGGATGGCATAAGCGCCGAAGTGTTCCGCAAAAGCGATGGCCAAATCCAAATCGGTAGCGGTAAGCACGCCAATCGGGATTTTTGGATTGAGGTCGCGGATTTCCTGGAGCATTTTCCAGTCGAAGCTTGACACGATGAAATCGGAATATTGCCAGTTTTTTTCTGCGATGTATTTTTCAATCAAACTGGTTACCGGTTCTGCTGTTGCATTGCCCTTGAGTTCAACGTTAACGAAACATCGCCGGTCGATCAGGTCTAAGACTTCTTGCAAAGAGGGAATCGAATGTTCATTGTCTATGCTGAAAGTGCGGAGCGTTTTCATTGTCAGCGCGTTCACCAGCCCTTTCCCGTTGGTGGTTCGGTCGAGCGTTTCATCATGAATCACGACGATTTTACCGTCGAGGCTCAAATGTACGTCTAGTTCAATGCCGTCAACACCCAGATCTAAAGCTTTCTGAAACGAAGCCAGCGTATTTTCGGGTGTATGTCCCTTGGCGCCGCGGTGTCCGATATTTAAGATTTTGGTCATGGTTCAAAGGCAGATTGCACAAATTTCCACAAATTATCTGTGCAAATCTGTGCAATCGGTCTTTAATTTTTATTTTCCTATTTCTTAATCTCCAGCAAAACAATATCAAACTCCGTATCCAAATTCACTTTCCCATTGGCCACAATCGCGGTTTTTCCCGAATAGGTGTCGCGAACAGCAGTTCCGTTTTTGAACGCGGTTCCTACCGATATTTGTTTGGCGCCTTTGGCCAAATCCAAACCTATCACGACGCGATCCGAGTAATTGCCTCTGGTATAACTGCGCTCGCACACGTACGGATTTTTACTGACTTCCTTGTTTACACCCGCGCCAACAGCCGGATGGTTTTTGCGGAACTGCCCGAGTTTCTGCCAATGTGCCAGCGTCTGTTGCGTATCCGGATTGTTTTTTACATCGTCCCAATTCATAAACGACCGAAGCGTGGCATCGCCTTGGGTGCCTTCTATCACCAGTGAACGCCCTGTTTCGTCGCCGTAATAGGTCTGCGAAACGCCAGGAGAAAGCAGGAGTTTGATGGCACTCTCGATGCTTTTGGTGCGGTTGGCGTCAAATGGTTTGCCGTCGTCATGCGAGGAAACATAGTTCAAGACACTGTACCCTTTGAGGTCAGTGTTAAGTTTGTCGGAGTATTTAGAAAACAGGAAACTGTAGTCCTTTTGTGCATCCCATTTGAATTCAAAATTGATCATATTATTAAACCCATGCGTGTAATAATCGACTTTCTTATCGCCAAAATCAAACAGTCTGCCGCCCGAAATGCCGTAATTGTACACTTCTGCAATCGTGTAAAATTTGTTGCTGTCGAGTACTTTCTTGGGGTTGTTTTTCTTCCACTCGGCAAAAGCGTAGTCGCACTGGGTCTTGAAATCGGCCCAAACGGTTTCGTCGGTGTGTTTGACGGTGTCGGCGCGGTAGCCATCGATACCAAATTCGGCAATGTAATCGGTGAGCCATTTGATGATGTAATAACGTGGCGCACGCGGATAACCGGTCCTTTTAAAGAACGCATCGAGCGACGCCATCTCTTTTTCATATTTGCCTTGCGCTTTCCATTTGGCGATGAGAAATCCGGGTAATTCAACAGCTTGGTCGCTCTCTGTCTTTACGTCGGGTAGGTTGGCCACGAGCGTACACTCGGTGGTTCCCTGAAAAGTTTTGTAGTCGCATTGCGGTGAAGTGCGCACCCAACCTTCTGGCCAGACTGTGTCTATTTTGGTGACTGGGCCGGTGTGGTTGATGACACCGTCGAGCAAAATGCGGATGCCTTTGGCGTGTGCTTTTTCAACGAGTTCGGCGAGGTCTTTTTTGGTGCCGAAATTGGGGTCGAGACTCGTCCAATCGCGCGCCCAATACCCGTGAAAACCATAACTCAAGCCAGTGCCTTCATCCACACCATCGTGGATTTGCTCTACAATCGGCGTGATCCAAATGGCATTCGTACCGAGTTTATCAAAGTAACCTTCGTCGATTTTCTGGATGATGCCGCGCAGGTTGCCACCTTCAAAGCCGCGCAGTTTGCCCGTTTCTTTGTTGCGACCCAAATAGACGGTTTTCGTGGGTTTGCCGTTGTTGAATCGATCGACGAGCAAAAAATAAAGGTTGGCACCTTCCCAGACAAACGGGGTTGGCTCAGCGGCGGTGACGGGCTTTTTCTTCACGGTATTTTTTTTAGCTACGTTTGGTTCGGCGTTGCCTCGGTTGGCTTGTGCCGAACAAATCGATGTGGTCAATAACAAGGCAATTAAAAGCAATAGTGGTTTTCTCATCTTAATATTGAATTTTTATGGATGCGTTTTTCTGCAACAAAACCGGAATCTCGATGGTGGTCCCGTTCTGTTTAAAGGTAGTATTTTTTCCGTTTACTGAAATTTGGATTTTTTTCGAATCGAGGTTGTGTACTTGGAGTGATACGTTTTTATCGCCCGAAACAAAAGACTTTCCGGTTTTGGTCTGTAGCACCAACGTCAATTCACGAGGGGCAACACTGCTATTGAATTGCAACAATTCGTAGGTGCCTTTTTCAAAAGCATTTGGCGTCTGGCCATCATCGTTGTACAATTGTCCCGAGCTTTTGGAGGTTTTCTCATCGAAATAAAAATGCAGGTCAAACGAACTTAAAGAATATTTTGAGGTGTTTTGTATGGTTTGGATCATCGGAACAAAAGCACCGCCGCGCGCAAAAACCGGGATGTGATCTTCACTTACAGGAACGGGTTGCGTGGTTCCGCCCTCGTATTTTTTATCGTTAAAGAAGTCAAACCACGAACTGTTTTTAGGAAAGTACATCGAAGCAGATTTTACGCCCGGTTTGGTAATGGGGTGTACCAACAATTCATTTCCCCACAAATACGATTCGCTGCTGCCCAAGAGGAGGTTGTTGGTTGGTTCTTCAAAGAACAAGGGGCGCATCAGCGGTGTTCCTTTTTGGTTGTTCTCAAAGGCAATAGTGTAATTGTATGGCAACATCTGGTAACGCAACTCAACGAGTTTTTTGGCTTTGGCTTTGGTCACGATGTCTTTGTAGACGGGTTCTGCCGCCACGGCTTCATGTGCATGCGGGCGAAAAATCGGTTGGAAAACGCCGTATTGCAACCAACGCAGGTATAGTTCGTTGTCAAAATAATCACCCGCAAATCCACCCAAATCCGAGTGCATGTAACCAATGCCCTGCATACCCATCTGGAGCGAAATCTCGGGCTGCGACTGCAAGCCTTTCCAACTGCGCGACACATCGCCAGACCACGGAACAATACCATAACGCTGCGAGCCCGAGTAACCCGAACGCATCAAAATAAACGGGCGCTCATTAGGAAAATCCTTCTGGTAACCTTCAAAAACGAGTTTCGCCCAGTTGTGACCGTAAACATTGTGCACTTCATCGGCTTTGCCTTTTGCGGTCATACATTTAGAATCGAAGGCTTCGGGTTCGCCCAAATCGCCCCACCAACCACCAACGCCTTGATTGACGAGGTTTTTGTAGATATTCCAGAACCAATCCGCGCCTTCGGGTTTGAACACATCGACGATTCCGGTGTGGCCAAAGTAAAAATCAAACTCGGCAGCCTTGCCGGTTTTGTCGGTGGCCAATACTTTCTGTTCGACAGCTTCTGGCCATTTTTTGGTGCCCTTGATGATGAACGGCTCGGTAATCAAAATGGTTTTGACGCCCTTGGTTTTGAGGTCGGCCATCATTTTTTCGGGTTTTGGGAACGTTTCCTTGTCCCAGTCGAGGTTGCCCAGCGTACCCTGTATGCTCTTGCCAAACCAGTACAAATCGATGATGATCGCATCTACGGGAATGGTATCGGTTTCAAATCTCTGGATGGTTTTTTCGACTTCGTCCTGGTCGTGGTAACCAAATCGGCTAGAGAAATTGCCGAGTGTCCAGCGCGCAGGCATGGGTTGTTTTCCAGTCAAATCGGTGTAATTGGAAATCAAATCCTCCCAGGAATCACCCACGATTACTTGGTAAGTTTTGCGTCCGGAGACGGTTTCATAGGCCAAAGTATTGTCTTTTTTACTGTCGAGGTCAAGGTAACCTATGGGCGCATTGTCAAAATGCACGGCGTAAATCTTAGACGACATCACCAGCGGAAGACAAAAGTTAAGGAGTTCGGCATAATCAGAATAGCCGTAATGCGCGCGGTTGTACAACTGCAAACGTTTGCCGCGTCGGTTCATGCCTACAGCGCGTGATCCGCCGCCGTAAAGCGATTCTGTTTTGTCGAGATTGAAATCGATGATTTCTGTAGAATCTTTTTTGGTGTAGCCGCTCTTCTCCGACAGTATCTCCGTGTCGTTCTTAAAATAGCTGATTTGAAAGGGCGATTCGGTAACCCTTACGTTGAGCTCTGGAGAAGTCAAAAGCAAAGTCCCGTTTTTTGCCGAAAACTTCAATTTTCCTGATGGTTTCAGGACTACAGCTTCAGAATTTGGGTCGAATGTTTCGCCATTGGGAACAAATGAAGTTTCGATGATTTTGTTTGAATAGGCTTTAATCAGGTACGTTCCATCCGAAACTTTGATTTCAAGGACGTTGTTTTTAAACGCATGCGAAACGTATTTCCTGTTTGGGTTCTGCGCAAAAGAAAGCGCGGTGACAAAAAGTAAAAAGAGTATTTTTTTCATGGATTATTGCAATTCAAGGATCAGTACCGATTTTGGTGCTATGGTCATTTCATTTTGAAGATTGATGGATTTCCCGTCGAGCACATCTTTCCCCATTTTATAATTGCCGATGCTTTCGCCAAAACGCGCCGTCTTGAATGTCTGAGGCTTGCCCGAGTTGTTGATCACCACCATCACCGATTGTTTGTCGTTGTAACGGAAATAAACATATACGTTGTTTTCAGGGATGTAATGTTTCATCTTCCCAAAGTGCACCACATCGTTGGTTTTACGCCATTGCAACAATTTTGATGTAAAGTCGAAGAATTTGGACTGCTCGGGTGTTCTGCCCGAAGCCGTGAAAGCGTTGTTGGCATCGCCGTTCCAGCCGCCCGGGAAATCATGGCGGATGTCGCCGTCTCCTTTGCCTTTGTCGCCCATCATGCCGATTTCGGATCCGTAGTAAAGCTGAGGAATCCCGCGGATGGTGGCAATCATGGTGAGTCCCATGCGGTATTTGCTGAAATCACCTTTGTAGGTTTCGTTGAAACGCGCGGTGTCGTGATTTTCTATAAACGTGAGGATGCTGTTGGGATTTGGGTACAGGAAGTCGTTCGTGAAATTATCGTATGCCTTGATCATGCCTTTGTCCCATTGGGCTTCGTCTTCGTTGAAGATTGACCCGAAGGCGTCGTGCAGCGTGAAATCCATCACGGTTGGCAAATAAGAATTGTAGCTGTCAATGGCACCTATTTTACTGTCCTTTTGCCAATAGGCCATTTGCGCCTGGTCGTGCATCCAGACTTCGCCCGCGATGTTGAAATACGGATATTCATCGGTGATGGCTTTGGTCCATTTGGCGATCCCGATTTTGTCGTTATACGAATAAGTGTCGACACGGAAGCCGTCGAGGTCGGCGTATTCAATCCACCAGATGGCGTTTTGGATGAGGTAGTTTAAGACCAACGGATTGGATTGGTTCAAATCGGGCATCGACGGTACAAACCAACCATCAACACAATTTTTGCGATCAATATCTGAAGCGTTCGGGTCAAACTGCGTGGTCATGCGGTAATTGGATTGCGAGTAACCCGGAAACTGGTGCACCCAATCGTAAGTGGGCAAATCCTTGTACATCCAATGCTGCCAACCCCAGTGGTTGGTGACGTAGTCGAGGATATTTTTCATGCCGCGCTTGTGGAGTTCGGCAGATAATTTCAAATAATCCTCATTTGTTCCGTATCGCGAATCAATCTTGTAAACGTCGGATTGGCCGTAGCCGTGGTACGAACCGCGCGCATCGTTGTCTTCGCATAGCGGTGTAGCCCAAATGGCGGTTGCACCGAGCTGTTGGATATAGTCGAGGTTTTTGAGAATCCCCGCGATGTCGCCGCCATGTCGTCCGGATGGATTGGAACGGTTTGCTTTTTCTGTGGTGTCGGGCGTGCTGTCGTTGTTGGGATTGCCGTTGGCGAAACGGTCGGGCATGAGCAAGTAAATCACATCCGAAGCGTCATAACTCTTGCGCTGAGACGAATTGGCCCTGCGGTTTTTGAGGCTGTAATTTTTGGTGAAACTGACTTTTTTGCCTTTGTAAAAAGTAAAGACCAAATCTTGCGCCGCTACATTTTTGGTGTCGATGGTGACGAAGAGGTAGTTGGGGTTTTCGGTTTTTTGGACGTTGGTAATGACGATTTTGTTGGAAACGGTTACCGCATTCTCGGCGATGTTTTTGCCGTAGAATAGGATTTGGAGTTCGGGGTTTTTCATTCCGGCGTACCAGAATGGGGGTTCAACTCTTTGCAGCTGCGCTGCGGCGGTGATGGTAACGAGTGTTACGAGAAGGAATAGTTTTTTCATTGTTGTTGTTTTATTTCTTCTTTTGTCTTGATACAAAAGAAGCAAAAAATCAAGGCTTTGCTAATAAAAAGCTAAAAGCTACTTCAAAAATCGGGCGTGCGCTAAGCCGTTCGCTTTGCAAGCTCACTTTTCACGCTCCCGCTGCCGATTTTTTCATTGCTTTTCACGCTTTTTCTCCGAAGGCCTTATAAGAGGAAGTATTTATTTTATTTTTGCTTCGCCAGTTCGGCTAAAGCCTCGGGTCGTTTGCTGGCGCCGCACGAAAAATCCTCCTAAGAAAGTTCTTTAATCAAAGGATGAATCATCCGGTTTAGAATTTTCGGCGCAGCGGGCAAGCCGAAAATCAATAAACACTTCAGAATTGGCGCGGCAGTCATAGAATTTGCGTTAAGAAAATCAATGCCAAAAGCCGTTAAGAACGAAAAGCTGTTTGAGCCGCAGGCGAGTTTTTTTCGTTTAGGTTTTTGGCATTGATTTTTAGCAAATTTTATGTGCCGACTGCCTTTTTGTAACTTTTGTGGCAAGACAATAGTTAAGAAAAACGATTAAAGACCGAAATCTCCCGGTGATACCAAATCGCGCCAGGGATGGCAGCGGCATCCTTTTTTGTTTGCAAAACAAAAAAGATAAAGCGAACAGCCCGCTCGTGGCGCCAAAGAACTAAACCGTAACCAAACTATTCGGCTCTACGAGCACCGCATTCCCATTTACATAAACCGTGAGTTCCTTATCGCCATCGATCGAGAACTTCGTCTCATTCTGGTGCACAGCCACTTTTAATATTTGATTCCTGAAATTGATCTTGAACGAATACCCTTCCCATTGCTTTGGGATTTTGGGCGCGAAATGCAAGGCATTTTCCTTGACGCGCATGCCGCCGAACCCTTCCACGATACTCATCCAGGTGCCTGCCATTGAGGTGATGTGGCAACCTTCTTCGACTTCCTTGTTGTAGTCATCCAAATCTAAACGCGAAGTGCGCAAATAGAAGGTGTAGGCCATGTCCATCTTGTCCAGAACGGCAGCCTGAATAGAGTGTACGCACGGCGAAAGCGAACTTTCGTGTACGGTAAAGGATTCGTAAAATTCAAAATTGCGGCGCAGCTCTTCTTTGGTGAAATGGTCCTCGAAGAAATAAAATCCTTGTAAAACGTCGGCTTGTTTGATGTAAGGCGAACGTAAAATCCTATCCCAAGACCATTTTTGGTTGATGGGGCGCTGGCTTCTGTCAAGGTCGGCGACGCGGACGAGTTCTTTGTCGAGGAAACCGTCTTGTTGCAAATAGACATTATATTGTTCCGAAAACGGGAAATACATTTGGTCTGCGACTTTCTTCCAGCTTTGCAATTCAGTATCGGTAATGTTGGTTTTTTGGGCGATGCGGTTGTAATCGGAAGCGTATTCAGAAGCTACTTTCGCAATCTGTTCGAGTGTATAATCGATACACCATTTGGCGATGTAATTCGTGTAGAAATTGTTGTTGACGTTGTTCTCGTATTCGTTGGGGCCGGTCACGCCGAGGATGACATATTTGTTTTTATCGGCTGAGAAATTGGCGCGTTGCTGCCAGAATCTTGCTATTCCGATTAAGACTTCGAGTCCTTTTTCGGGAATGTACGAGTAGTCGCCGGTGAATCGGTTGTAGTTGAAAATCGCAAATGCGATGGCACCGTTGCGGTGGATTTCCTCGAAGGTGATTTCCCACTCGTTGTGACATTCTTCGCCGTTCATGGTCACCATCGGATACAAAGCCGCGCCGTTTTTGAAACCGAGTTTCTGCGCATTTTCAATCGCTTTGTCGAGTTGGTTGTAACGGTAAGTCAACAGGTTTCTGGCCACTTGCTGGTCTTTGGTCGCCATGTAAAACGGGATGCAATAGGCTTCGGTATCCCAATAGGTCGATCCGCCGTATTTTTCTCCGGTAAAGCCTTTCGGGCCGATGTTGAGTCGCGAATCTTTACCCGAATAGGTTTGGTTGAGTTGGAAAATATTGAAACGGATGCCTTGTTGCGCCTTGACGTCGCCATCGATGGTGATGTCTGACATGTCCCAGATTTTCGCCCAGGCCTTGATTTGGTCGTCGAACAATTGCTCATAGCCTTTTTGCAAAGCTTTTTGGATGACGCTTTGTGCCGCAGCATACGTGTCGTTGTGATTCATCGAAACGGTATAGCCGCCGATTTTATGGATCGAGGCAACATCGCCTTTGGCAACATCGACCGTATATTCGAATTGCACTTTTTCTTTGTCGGTACTAACGTTTTCGGGTTTTATATTAAGCGAGCTGCCATTTTTGAGGATGTCGTTCTGCATGAACGTCGTCGCAGTAAAGTGTGTCTTGAAAGTACGCGCGGTCACAAATGCTTCGTTGCCCAAATGTTTCACGTCGAGCGGTTCCCAGAATTTTTCTTCCCAGTTGGCGTCTTCGTTGTGTACGCCTGCATCGATGTAAGGTTTGTAGGTGATTTTTGCGTCTTGGTTAAGTGGCGTGATTTCGTAATTAATCACACCTGCCTGGTCAAGTTCCATGCACAGGAAACGGTTGACATTTACCGAAATCTCAGTGCCGTTCTGCAATGTTGCCTCAAACGAACGGTTGTACCAGCCTTGTTGCATGTTGAGTTCGCGGCGGAAATTACGCACTTTAATCGTATTCAAATCGAGCGTTTCACCGTTGATTTCAATGTCGATCCCGATCCAGTTGGGCGCATTTAAAACCTTGGCGAAATATTCGGGATAACCGTTTTTCCACCAGCCCACTTTGGTTTTATCGGGGTAATAAATCCCGGCGATGTAGCTGCCCTGAAAGGTTTCGCCGGTGTATGTCTCTTCAAAATTAGCGCGTTGTCCCATGGCACCGTTCCCGATACTGAACAAGCTTTCGGATGATTTTACCCTTTCGGCATCAAATCCCTCTTCTATCACCGACCAGTTGTCTGGTTTAATGTAATCCTGATTCATTGTCTTTCTAAATTAATGCTGATTGATTTTTTTATATTGAATTGATGATGATTTATTTTTTAATGAACATTTCAAGGAAACTAGTATCCATATAGGTAAAATCCTTGAAGATATACTTGGCTTCGTGCAGCACTTTTTCCTCGCCGATGCCCACGCTGGTCATTCCGGCGATGTTGGCTGCCTGCACGCCTGCAACCGAGTCTTCGAAAACCACCGCATCCTTGTTGTCCACGCCGAGCAACCTGGCGGCCTGGACAAAAACTTCGGGGTCGGGTTTGGCGTTCGATACATCGTTGCCGTCTACGATTACGTCGAAATACGAAATGATTCCGGTTTTTTCGAGGATCGGTCTTGCGTTTTTACTCGCCGAACCGAGCGCGATGGGTTGGTGGTGTTCTTTGAGAAATTGCAGGATTGGCGCAACACCTGGCAGGATTTCGCTGTAATCCATATCGGTGAGGTACGACAGGTAATCCTCATTTTTCTGTTGGAGCCATTTATCTTTGTCGGCTTGTGAAGCGTCTATTTTTCCTAATTGTAAAATCAAATCGAGCGAACGCACACGGCTCACTCCTTTTAAATCTTCGTTGTGCTCTGGCGTAAAGGCGATGCCAAGCTCGTCGGCAATTTTCTGCCAGGCAAGGAAATGGTATTTGGCCGTGTCTACAATCACGCCATCGAGGTCGAAGATGAATGCTTTTTTATTCATTAATGTCAATCTTTTTGTTGGTTGAAACACCTAGTGTCAACAGTCCGGCAAGAATCATAGAACATCCGCCGACGATCAGGGCATAAATCGGCTCACTGTTGAAAAAGTCTTTCACTAAAAACCCTAATATCGTTCCCGCGACGATCTGCGGAATCACGATGAAGAAGTTGAAAACACCCATGTAGTATCCCATTTTACTCGATGGCAAGGCTCCTGAAAGCATCGCATACGGAATCGAAAGGATACTCGCCCACGCAATCCCGACGCCGATCATCGCAAGCAATAAACCGGTTTTGTCAGACAGGAAGTAAATCGAGATGAGCCCGATTCCTCCCGCAATCAACGCGAGCATGTGTGTGAATTTGTTGCTGGTTCTGCGTGCCAATACCGGAAGCAAGAAGGCTACGGCAGCGGCAACGCCATTGTAAACGGTAAACATGACAGAAACCCAATCGGCTGCGTCATTGTAAAGTTTTGAGGTAGAATCTTCGGTTCCGAAAACGTGTCCGGTCACCGATTTGGTGGTATAAATCCACATCGCAAAAAGCGCAAACCAAGAGAAAAATTGCACCCAGGCGAGTTGTTTCATCGTCTTGGGCATATTCAATAAATCGGTGACGATGATGGTGAATCCGTTGCGGACTTCTCGTTTGCGCAATTGGGAAACCAGCGCGAAAAGGAAACCTACAATCAACAATCCAAAAGAAAGGATGTAGAGCTCTTTGTGCTCGTTGCCTTCGCCCTGCGAATTGATATGGTGTACATAAACCGAGGCTATTGCGCCAACAATGAGCAAAACCAAACCGATAATAAATTGTCGGGAAATGGTCACGCCACTTTGGGTGTCCATTTTTTCGTGGTGGTTTTTGGT
>JAKQJQ010000339.1 GCA_029561105.1 Bacteroidota bacterium | reverse complement strand
GTGTTTTCTATGAGAATGCCCCCCATGCGCACGGTGTCGCCCTCCGTGTAAAGCCCGTTTTCAGCTACCACAATAGCCCGTGGACGGCACGCAAGAAGCAAAGCCTTTAGTGTTTCATAATCCTCAACCGCACTGAATTTTCGCTTTGTAGGCGTGCCAAAACGGCCATAAATCCAGGTTCCCCCGGTGGTGGTATTTTCTTCGATATTGGCAATCCAGTTTCGATGTATGCCGTAATCAGTGGTGGCCACGGTAAAGGGCAGCATAATAAATTTGGAACGCTCTATCACTTCATCAAAATCGTCTTGAATCCTGATTTGGGTTTCCCACTGGATACCGCCAAAGTTGGGCGCGTACTCAACAAATAGTTTTGTTCCGGTGCCGTCCCTGGTAATGTACTGGACAAAGACCCAATCAACTGTTGTGACATTGCCATTCAAAAGCGTGACCTCTAAACAGCACTGGGATAAAACAGAATCGGGCAAAGCTGTTACACTTTGCCCTTTTCCGTTCAACCCTATCATTACCAAAATGAGCAAAACAAAGATAGAGCGCATTGGATGGAATATTAAGAAGGAAAAATCGAGCGTGCTACATCTGCAAACAAGGGTGCAAAAAGCTGGTTGCCTTGCCATGCCAGATCGTCGGTGCTGGTGCTGGTTCCAAGGTCGCCGCCCTGGTCGTTGTGCTGACTGATGCGGAAATTGTCAACGGGACGGGAAAACTCTTCGCCGTTCCAATCTACGCCAATCACCCGCTTTTTGCCGTTGTTGCCAAACAGTACTACAACCAAGTCACAGCACTGAATTGCGTACTGCAAATTGTTGCGGCGGTCGCGGTCTTTGCTGTCGAAAATACAAGCAGCGTTGCATTCATAGAAGCCCGTGGCAGACGTGTAATTGAAATTGTAGGTTGCTCCACGTTTGCGGGGTTCGATCTTCTTCCAGGTGGCCCCGCCAACCATTGTAAAGCCCAAGATTTCCTGATTGGTTTGATCGAAAAGCAAGGCATCACTCGCCATATCAGCCCAATCAATCTCAGAGTATTTCGCGTAAAACCCAATGTACCACCCGCCCCGGTCGGCGCAAGTTTCGGAACTGATAAGGTTCTTGGGTTCGCAGATTATTTCAGCCATTGTTTTAGCTTTTAATTGTGAAGGGGAGAGCCGTTAAGCCCTCCCAGATATATCCCAAAAACGATTATAGCGGTACGGTGTATTTGTAGCCCCCGGCAATGTACTTGGTGTCGCTGATTGCGGTTGCGCTCAAGGAATGCGACAAGAACAAGACTTTACCCAATTCGTCTAAGTCGGTTTTTTGCTGGATCGCAACTGCAACTTCACCCGCCCCAAGTTCTGGGATACGCGCAAAGTTAGAACCCAACTGAATGGTTCCGCTGATGGTGAGGTATGCAAAGTGGCTACGGCCTGTCAGTAACTTGTCGTAGTTGGCAACATCCCCAACAGGAATTACGGGAACATTGTCGATGTACATTACATCGAAAGTTTGCCCATTGGCGGTAACTGGAAGTTGAGTGATACGTGGTTGATTGATAACCGCGCTGGATTTCAGGGCCAACAATTCCAAATACAGCTTGGATTTGATCGAGTTGGACACAAGGAACATCGGCATGAAAGAACGGCCTGTGTCGCCTACTCCACCATCCACAATTGCTTCTTGTAGGTCGTTTGTAGCGGCTGAAAAGATGTCGTCGTACAAGTCCAGAACGGAGCCCGTGAAGGTTTGTCCATTGGTGGCGATGTTCTGACCTCCACCGGATTGGATAAACAAGCTATCCAGGTTCAAGTGTGCGTACTTCACGGGGTCGCCAGCCTCCAAATCGATAAGCAAATCAATCCAACCCCGGCAAGTGCCAACGGTTTTCTTAAATGCTTCTTCAACATTGGTCGGGGTTCCTGTTACGATTTCAACGGTTTCGGGGTCGAACAACTGCCCAGCGGTCAACATCATGCGGTTTCCAACGGTGGCACTCTTTACAATGGTGTTGGTCAATGCCGTCAATGCTGCCTGACCTGCTGCACTCAATCCAACGGTGGCCCCGGTGTTCCAGGCATGGAAGGAACGGAAAACGCTGTTGTAAAACTCATCGTTGCAAAACTCCAAGTTGAGTTTGGATTTGCAAGGGGTAATGGTTTTATTGGCGAATCCGTAAACGCCTAGCGGCGTCCAGGCACATGAGTTGTGCGGCTGCCAAAGGTGTGGTTCCCCCTGTGGATACCAAATTTTGTATTCCATGTCAGGGTTGAGGCGCATGTAAGAATACATGCCAAAAGCAGCTTGATAAAATCCAAACTTGTCGTTGTATCGCTGCTCTGCCAAATAGTTCAATTCCGATGTTTGGAACATCAGCATATTGCTATCTGGCATGAAAATTGGTTCCAGAGTTATTGGCTCCATTATTTATATTTTACAGTGTGGGCAAAATTGATTACGCTTTCACAGAGGCTTTCAAAGCCTTGCCAAATGCTTTTTCGGTAGTGCTTAGTGCGGTTGGTGCATTGCCTTCATTTGGCTTTGGGTCATTCAGCTTATTCCCTGCGAGTTCAGCGGCCAGGTCGTTGATGGTTTTGGCCTGGGCTTCAACGGTGCCTTTCAGGGTTTCGACTACCGACTTTTCAGCAAAAGCCGAATCATCAATTTTCTTCAACCCCAATTCAGCCACGGCGGCGGCTACCATTGTTTTGAGTTCTTCCGCGTCGATTTCAGCCTTGAGGGATTTGATACCTTGCAAAGCTTCGATGGCGGCCTGTTCAGTTGCGTTTTCTGGAATATCTACGCCAAACAGGTCTTTGATCTTTTTGAAAAGTCCATTCATTGTTTTAGTATTTGGTGAAGCCTTTGGTATCAGGCTCTTTATTGAAGTGATAAGAGAGTCGGAGTTTGCAGGAATTGGAGTGATTGAGATTTCGTAAAGTGCGGCAATGTCCAGAAAGAAAGTATTTGTTTGAGGTTCGTATAGGCTCTTTTCCCAATTGGTCAAGTATCCAATTGAAAACCCTTTGATATATCCCTCTTCCAGCATCCAAGAATCTGACCAAGACTTCGACACGTACCCGCGCACAAAAAGCCCGTCCTGCATTGCCTCAGCTTCCAGGATTTTACCGACTGCCTTGTTTTCGTTGTGGTTGAATAGGAGTGTGCCGTACCCGTTTTTCATGTACCCATCAACAGTGTCTTGATTCCAATTGTAAGCGGCTACAACATCCCCTAAAAGGTCTTTACTGGTCTTGTTTGCGTACCCTTCGACATAGATTCCATATTCAGGAACCATTGATTTAAGTCTTTCCGGTGGCTCTATCGCCTTGTATTCCCATGCTGTAAAGACTTCATCCGGCTTTACTTTGTCCAAAACCTCGGCCATGTGTACGATTTTCAACAAAAATCTACTTATTGCACGGGCTTTGGAATGGTGGCGGGTTGGTGGTCGGACGTTTTTGACTGAAAAATAAATTTCATTTCAGGTAAAATAAATTTGTGTACTATTATAAATGCACTTATATTTGTGTACATTAATTCACAGCCAAAATTTATAATCTATGAACGCAGAGGAGCTTAGGAGAAAATCTGCAATAGCAGTTGAAGAATGCGCCGAAGGTGGAGAGTACGGAATAGATGTTAGCGAAGTAAGTAACAAAGACTTACAGCTACTTATCGGAATTTTGGAAAACGATGGACTGGAACCCATTGAGCAAAACAGAAACTTTTTAATTGTGGCCAAAGCATAGCCCAGCCCCGAAAGGGGCTTTTTTATTTCTTCCCCGTCACCCTTCTCAATTTCCTCTCAGTCAATCCCCATTTGATCCGCAATTGCTCACAGCTCATTCCCTTTTGTGAGTCCTCCCGTATCAATGCCGCTGTCAATTGCTCGTAGGTCATGTTGAGCAACAAGGCCAAAGGGGTTTTAGGTATGTCGGCAATGCTTGAAGCTTTAGCCCCGGCAATCCGGTTGTAAAAAATCACAATCACTTTTTCGATGTCGATGCGGGTAGACTCCCGTCGTGTATAGCCCATTTGATCCATTTTTTAATGTCCTTCAAATCTGCACAGCATTCAGAGCCCCGCCAAAATCCAAGTTGGAAAAGCGTCTTTGCATCCTCCCATGTAATTTCCTGCTCTGCCATATCGGCAATGGCTTGCTTTTGTTCGTCACTTAAATGTACCGTCCTGATCATTGTATCGTGTTTTCACTTTCTTCAACCAAAGTTACGGGTGTGCTCGTTGAATCGTTCCTATGGTCTTTTATGGCTATGGCCTTATAAAGCTTGTATCCGAAGTAATCAACAAGCAGTGGTTGCCTAAAATCAATTTCCTTATAATCTTGCTCGTTGAGCCAAAGCAACAAATTGAAGTCAGCCTTTTTGTAAAAATCCTTTACAATTTTTAGCCGCCAAAACGCCGTGTAAAAGTCGCCATTGCTTGAGCCGTACACGGGACGGTAGAACCCGGCTACACTTACCGCGCGTGTGGGCCATTGCGACAAGTACCCAAACTCTGAGATTGCTACCCCTTCGTAAACGAGTTGGTAAGGATCGCCGCTACTGTTCAATTGCTCAACTAGCCCGTGGTTATAGGCTACCCGATAACCCAACTTTTTGCTCAGTTTCCCGTCTTCATTGTCCCACAACGCCATGAGTGCGGGGGTTGCATCAACGCTGGAACCATCAGGAAGAAACCCGATTTCCTCAACTGTGGTGTCTCGCTCAATGGTTGGCTCAAATATTGGGTTTTCAAGGGTTTTCGTTTCCTCTTTTGCGCCCCCTGTGTCAACGAGTTTTGACCAAATTTGTACAGGAAAATTCCTGCTTGCTATAAATTCATCGCTGCTTTCCTTGAATTGTAGGCGCAAATACCGTTCGTGCTGCTCAGTTATTTCACGTTTGACCAAAGACCCGCCTTGGACCTTAGTCGTTAGGTCCAGAGCAGAGTTTAAGAAAAAGCCTTCCATCACGGTCGCGTCAATGCTGGTTTGGTATGGCGGGTAAAGGCTGATTGTTTTTGTGTTGAAGTCGGGTTTGATAATACCGCTGATCATGTGCTGCATACCCTTGAATAAATCCAGGGCGTTTAAATTAGGATCAATCAAATCACCTAAATTGATTGTGTCGTTTTCGATGTATCGCGGTGGATCGGGTTCAAACTTTACCTCACCGCCTAAATTAAGCGTCCAAGGGTAGTCGATGCCGCCAGGTGTGATCTTGTCCGCATACTCAACAAAGATGCCAAACGAGTCCCCTGCTTGTACGCCTTCAATCCGAAAGTCAATATTTAGGGCAATGGTTTGCGCTTCCCCTGGTATGCCTTGATACTGCTCCACAAAAGGGAAAAATAATTCTTCAGTAGCGGGCCGATTCTGGTATAAAAGCAGCGACCAAGTAGGAGAGGGCAGCCCCGCGGGTGTGGCGGGTAGCGTAATAGAACCCGTTAGCCTGAAATGTAAATCAATATCGGTTTGCCCTGCTGGGGGGTAAAGGTATTCGCCAGGGGCAAACAGGGAGTTGTACAAATCAAAAGGGTCGTAAACTGTATCGGGAAAGATCAAACTATCTTGAGCTCCCGGGAAATCAATCTGTGAATTGTTCGCCATTGTCACCCGCAAAGGGTCTTGTTTGCCGTCGTAGCTGTACCAGTGTTCGCCCGAAATGTACCCATAAAGGCGATTGAAGGGCCAAACATCCCAAACACTACTTTCAAACTGCCAGCCAATGGCGCAAAAACAGGCCCGCATGACCTTGGTGAGGTTAAACCACATCCTCAAATCCTTCAACGTTGCGCTTCCTTCCTGGTTCCAACCTCCGTAACTGGCAAGTGTTGGCGTTGCCATGATCGTTTCATCACTCCAAGCCGCTGCAATTTCTGCGTCTGTGTACTCAAATTCGCCCAAATCTACATCCCGAACCCGTAACCGTTGCAGCTTTTCAGCCCAATTAGAGCCGTAAATTTCGACTTCGTACCCGTCTTCCTTGGTTTCAGTGAGCCGGATTTCGTCAAACTCCAATATTTCGCCATTGTCCCAAACCCAAACATCAATCGCGGTGGTATAGTCTGCAAAGAAATAGTCATTGCCTGGGCTGCGAGGTAGCGTAAAAGACAAAGCAACTTCTTGGCTTACCTTGTTCTCAGTATCAAGCTCACTACGGCTCTTTGACTTGCGTATGCCGTAATCCTCTGGCAAATCAAAATAAAACTCACCATCGGTTAGTAAATGCGCTGGAATGCCAGAAATTTTCTTTGCTTTTATCATTTCGTTGGTGTAGATT
>JAKQJQ010000338.1 GCA_029561105.1 Bacteroidota bacterium | reverse complement strand
TGTTGCTTTTGTTGTTGCAGGATTATCGCGTTGTCGGTTCGTTCTTGGACTGATAAGGGTTGTTTTGCTATCTTTTCGGCTTTTTTAGCTTCTATCGCTTGGCGTTTTTGCTCTAATTGAATAGCCTTCAAAGTCCGTTTTTCCTCGGCCAGTTGAACTTTTGAGATGGCTGCCGCCTCTTTGTCAGCTATTTCTTGTGCCTTTTTTAATTCATTTTCTTTTTGGGCAATCAATTTTTGTGAATCTGCTATTTCTTTTTGAATAGCTTTTTCACTTGCGGCGTGGGCTTTTTGAATATCTAAAACTTGTTTCTTTAATTTCTTGTCGTAGTCATCAAAGGCCTTTTCCCTATCTTTTTGAAGTTTTATTTCGGCAAGTCTTAGCTTTTCGTAAGAATCCGTTTGTTTTTTTGTGGCTGTTTCAACATTAGTAGCCAATGTTTTAAACGACGCGTCCGCATTGGCAGGTGTCTTAGTGTTTTTCAAAAAATCATTCAGCTTCGGTATGTTTCCCATAGCCGTGACAATCTCCTTATTGTACGCTTGCAACTCAACTAGTACGCCGGGTGCTAATCCTTCTATTAAGCCATCATTTGCCGCCATTTGTCATTTCTTTAATTCGTTGTCTGTCCTGTTTTTTTACCATTGATTTTTCGGCTGCTAAGAACTCGCCCAGCATACAATCAACTGCGATATGCTGCGGCGCGTTCCATTCGTTGATATTTTGGATTTGGTCGTAGAAGTCTGTTTTTTCTACATCTTTGTAACGGCGGCGAATGTCCTCTAATGCCATTTGCGCTTCGGCCAAATCGTTTTTCATTATCCCAATCGATACATTCAACGCTTGGGATATTTCCTCGGCAATTTGGCCGTTAACATCAATTGGCGGGTCTAAGTGAACGTTTAGCGATTCAACGAACGCAGTCCATAGAGCGCGCACCTCGGGGATATGCCAAACATTCGTTGGAAAGTTCCACGCGTATTGAATTGAACGATCGAAAAACGGTATGGTTTCAATGTAGTATCGTTCGGTTGAAACGAGTGCCAAATATTCCTCGCTTTCTTTATTGGCGCGTCTAATGAAAACCTCGTTTGAAATATCAGCGAATATTGCTGCCAACCATTTAGGGTCGGTCTTTGGCTTCGGTTTCATCAACTGATAATCCCCTGAATCCTGAATATCAAAAAACACCTTTGCGGGGAAGGTGTCGAATGAATGATATTTACATTTAGCGTTGTCCAAGTTGGTTTTTTATTTTTCTTAGGAACCGTGGCGCGATCACTTCTTTTTGAAAACGCTCCCACGAACCTTG
>JAKQJQ010000326.1 GCA_029561105.1 Bacteroidota bacterium | reverse complement strand
GTCTTTAAAGGCCCAAATTCGTACACAGGTGAAAACACCATCGAGATTTCGTGCCACGGCTCAACCTACATCCAGCAGCAGATCATCCAGTTATTATTGCGCAACGGCTGCAGGATGGCCGAAGCCGGAGAATTTACCCTGCGCGCCTTCCTCAACGGCAAACTCGACCTCTCCCAGGCCGAAGCCGTAGCCGACCTGATCGCCTCCGACAACGAAGCCTCGCACCAGGTTGCGCTGCAGCAGATGCGCGGCGGCTTCAGCAACGAGATTGCCCGATTGCGCGAGGAACTGCTCAACTTTGCCTCGCTCATCGAGCTCGAACTCGACTTTGCCGAAGAAGATGTTACCTTCGCCGACCGTACGCAATTCGCGACCTTGCTCGAACGCATCGAACACGTCCT
Organism: Bacteroidota bacterium; assembly: GCA_029561105.1. GTDB lineage: Bacteria > Bacteroidota > Bacteroidia > Flavobacteriales > Flavobacteriaceae > Flavobacterium. The sequence goes on along the minus strand of JAKQJQ010000326.1, from coordinate 49,607 downwards.
CAAACGCCTCATCGATTCCTTCGCCGTAGGCAATGTGATCAAGAACGGGATTCCCGTGGCCATCGTGGGCGAACCCAACGTAGGCAAATCGACACTCATGAACGCCTTGCTCAACGAGGAGCGCGCGATTGTCTCGGACATTGCGGGCACCACGCGCGACACCATCGAGGATGAACTTGTCATTGGCGGCATCGGTTTCAGGTTTATCGACACCGCCGGAATCAGGGAAACGACCGATGTAGTGGAAAGTATGGGTATCCGCAAGACTTTTGAAAAGATAGAACAGGCGCAGGTGGTGGTGTACTTAATCAATACCGAAGAATTGATTGCCAACCATACGAATCTCGGCGCTGTCAGGGTTGAGTTGGAGAAAATCAAGAACCAGTTCCCGTTGAAGCCATTGGTCATTATCGGCAACAAATCCGACAAGCTCACTACAGCACAACAGGCTAACATTACAACCGAAATTCCCGATATACTGTTGCTTTCGGCAAAACAAAACCTCGGTGTCGACGATCTAAAAAACCAACTGCTCTCCTACGTGAACACCGGTGCGCTGCGCAACAACGAAACCATTGTCACCAATACGCGCCACTATGATTCGCTGCTCAAGGCGCTCGACGAGATCCAGAAAGTGAAATTCGGCATGCAGTCTAACCTCTCGAGCGACCTGCTGGCCATAGACATCAAGGAAGCCTTGTACCACTTTGGTATGATCACCGGGCAGGTGACCAATGATGAACTGCTGGGGAATATCTTTGCGAATTTTTGTATCGGGAAGTAGCCAAACTACAATATGCGCTTCATAATGGCAAACTTGCCGTCTGCGTCAAAATCTACTGCTAGAAGCCTCTCAATTACAGTTCCTTGTTGATCTTGCTCAGAAAAGGAGTTGGTGAGGCTCCAATCGTGCGAATCGGGAATATAAGCCATCCTGATTTCCCTGGGCAGATAAAGATGGTTGGTTTTGAGTGAGTACCGCACTTTTTCATCGGCTTGCAGGATCATGTCGTTGATTTTCTCCACTCCAACTTTCTCGAACATATTTTGTTGGCAAACCACGCTTATCAAAACGATAAGACAGTCCTTCTCATTACTTATTTTACAAGGAAAATCGACAACGCACATCCTACCATCCAACAGTTTGAAATCTTCCTTTTTTAACAAAACGCTAGTAGTAGACGGTGCAGACATACCAAAGTGATTGGCCTCTGGTACTGCCATTTGTTGGGCATATCCGAGAGAGCAAAAAAATAACAGTAGGTGCAGCAAAAATTTCATTGTGGCAAAGACAAGCTTTTTTAGAGAACGGAAAGTAATTAAAAATATTGAAAACTTGCAAACAAAAGAAAATAAATCGAAAGCTTTCACAAACAGTAATAATGCATTTCCAAAAGTCTTTCTATTGAAAGTCGATTTAGCTAAATACTATAAAAAACAACATCAATCCCGTAACGAAACCAGTAGTATTTGTCTGAAATTTGTAGTCGGGTTTCAGCAACCTTTTAAAAAAAAAGAATTAAATACAACGATTATGGAAACTAGAAAAGACGGGTCGATGGGCAAAACCGCTTCCCAAGTGATTGCCGAAGACAGCCAACGCAACCAAAACGCCAACCCACACGCCTATCGCAACAAATTGTCGTATGACAATGACCAGGGCGAATTAGATACCGAAGACGTCGAGGACATCGATGATGATTATCTCGATAATGACGATTTTGGAAAGATAGAAGACGGCGAACACGACTAACCAAAGTACCATTTAAAATCTCGTTAAGAACGGCGCACAAAAAAAGCCGCCTAAAAAGACAGCTTTCATTGTAATTTAATATTGTTTATAAGATGGCACTCAGCACGTAATAAACGATAGCCGCCAAAACTGCCGACACCGGAATGGTCAATACCCACGCCCAAAGCAAACTCACCGTAACGCCCCAACGTACCGCAGAAATCCTTTTGGTAAGCCCAACCCCGATGATTGATCCGGTGATGGTGTGCGTGGTAGATACCGGGATCTTGAAATGCTCGGTGGCAAATAAGGTGATGGCTCCGGCGGTTTCTGCCGCCACGCCTTCAAAAGGGGTCACTTTGGTAATCTTAGAACCCATGGTTTTGACGATCTTCCAACCGCCGCTCAAGGTTCCCAATGCGATTACAGAATAACAAGCCAATGGGATCCAACCCGGGATATGCCCTTCGTAATCTCCGTCGGGCAAAGCCACATCCAGCCAAGCCGGCATCGTTCCGGGAGCAACGTGGGCGGTATGGATGTAAACAGCAACCGCTGCCGCGATGATTCCCATTACCTTTTGCGAGTCATTCCCGCCATGACCCAAACTAAACGCCGCCGACGAAATGAGCTGCATTTTCTTAAGTCTTGAAGCAGCTTTCACCTGGCTCAGCGAGCTGAACATCAGGCAGAAAACACCGATCGAGCAGATGATAATGGCAAATAAAAACCATTTGATATTATGCGGTTCACAGGCTACACTCCAAAAGTGTGATTCAAAGCGCGGTTTCTTGATGTCGAAGGTCATCTCGGCATACACAAAGGCGATGGTGGCGAGCATGATGGCGACTGTCCAGATTTTGGGTGCAATCATCTTTCGCGAGGAATGCAGCAGCCAGATCGATAACAGGTACGAAACCAACATCCCGATCAGCGGCGCAAGTACAATAAACGAAACGATAATCAACACGCCCGATGGCATGCCGCCGTCTTTACCCGGCGTATACCACACCACACAATCAAAACCCGCGTGGGCGATGGCCGCTCCGGCAAACCCGCCGATGAGCGTATGCGATGAACTCGACGGGATCCCGAGCCACCAGGTGAGTAAATTCCAGGTAATGGCCGCGATGATCCCAGCCAGGATGACAATCAGATTGATGTCCATGGTATGGGCGGTTTTCGCCACCGTATCAGCCACGCCAAAACCAAAAACCCAATAGGCCAAAAAGTTAAAGAAAGCAGCCCAAAGTACCGCCTGGAAAGGCGTGAGCACTTTGGTGGAAACGACCGTTGCGATAGAATTCGCCGCATCGTGGAATCCGTTGATGTAGTCAAAAATCAGCGCAAGGACAATGATTGTAATGAGTAGCGTAAACTCCATACCAAAAAGTTATTAGGAATGTTTGACTACAATCGATTCCAGGACGCTCGCTGCAGATTTGCATTTGTCGGTGGCCGTTTCAAGCGCCGAGAGTACTTCTTTGTATTTGATGATATTCTTGGCATCGGTCTCATTCTCAAAAAGCTCCGACACGGCTTTGTCGTAGACATTGTCTGATTTGCTTTCGAGTTTGTTGATGCGGTTACATGATTCGATCACCTTTTTCATGTTCTTGAAATTCTCGAGTTCCTTGATGGCGATGTCAAGATGTTGGCAGGCTTCGAGGTTGATTTCGGTGAGTTTACGGATCGATTTGGTAATCTTGTCTACCTGGTACAAACGCATACGGCTCGACGCGCCGTGGATGTAATCCGAAACGTTATCCAATGAATTGACCAAAGAATAAATGTCTTCGCGGTCAAACGGGGTGATAAAGTTTTTGTTGAGTTCAATGTAAGTCTTGTGCGAAATCTGTTCGGCGATCTCGTTGAGCTCGGTCATTTTATTGAACAACTCCTCGCGCTGTTGCAAGGGCGCGTTCACCGCTTCGTGCAGGATCTCGGCAAGTTGGATCAGGTTCTTGGTGGATTGCCTGAACAATGGAAAAAATTTCTTGTCCTTCGGGGTCAAGAACTGGAAAACGGTGTTTAGATTAAAAGACATAAGCTTGTTTTTGATGGTGCAAAGTTAAACTTCCAATGTTAAGCCAATATTAACTTTTTGGTTTAAACCCAATTCGTTTGGATGCCGCACCGCAAAACGCTCGCTTTTTTATTTCAATCGTTTTCGTACTTTAGCCGTCGGAAATTTACAAACAAAATTCTAACTTACACCCGCAAACACAACGATCTTTTTACAACCAATTTTTATGGACATCAACTTCAACAAAAACGAAGACTTCAATAAACTTTCCCTCTCCGATTTCAAACAGAAACTCGCCAAGGTCAAACTCGGTGGTGGCGAAAAACGCATCGAGAAACTGCACGCCGAAGGCAAGATGACCGCGCGCGAACGCATCGACTACCTGCTCGATGCCAAGTCAAAAAGCATTGAGATCGGTGCTTTTGCCGGCGATGGCATGTACGCCGAACACGGTGGCTGTCCGTCGGGTGGCGTGGTGATCAAAATCGGCTACATCAAAGGCAAACAATGTATCGTGGTGGCCAACGACGCCACGGTAAAAGCGGGCGCCTGGTTCCCCATTACCGGAAAGAAAAACCTGCGCGCGCAGGAAATCGCCATGGAGAACCGCTTACCTATCATTTACCTTGTAGACAGCGCCGGGGTGTATCTGCCCATGCAGGACGAGATTTTCCCAGACAAGGAACACTTTGGGCGCATCTTTCGCAATAACGCCATCATGTCGTCTATGGGCATCACCCAAATCGCAGCCGTCATGGGGAGCTGTGTGGCTGGCGGCGCTTACCTGCCCATCATGAGCGATGAAGCCCTGATTGTAGACAAAACCGGAAGCATTTTCCTCGCAGGATCGTACCTCGTGAAAGCTGCCATCGGTGAAAACATAGACAACGAAACCCTGGGCGGCGCCACGACGCATTGCGAAATTTCGGGTGTGACCGATTACAAGGCTAAGGATGACAAGGACGCGCTAGACACCATCAAAAACATCGTGGGCAAGATAGGCGACTATGAAAAAGCAGGCTTCAACCGTGAAAAACCCCAAAAACCCGCATTGCCCGAATCCGACATCTACGGCATCCTCCCCAAATCCCGAGCCGACCAATACGATATGACCGAGATCATCAAGCGTCTCGTGGACAACTCAGAGTACGACGAATACAAAGCCGGTTACGGCCAAACCATCATCACCTGTTACGCCCGTATAGACGGTTGGGCGGTGGGCATCGTGGCCAACCAACGCAAGGTTGTTAAATCCAAGAAGGGCGAGATGCAGCTCGGTGGCGTAATCTACTCCGACTCTGCCGACAAAGCCACGCGTTTCATCGCGAACTGCAACCAGAAAAAAATCCCGCTTGTATTTTTGCAGGATGTCACCGGATTCATGGTGGGCTCTAAAAGCGAGCATGGCGGCATTATCAAGGACGGCGCTAAGATGGTCAACGCGGTATCCAATTCGGTCGTACCAAAATTTACGGTAGTGATTGGCAACTCTTACGGCGCGGGCAATTATGCCATGTGCGGCAAGGCCTACGACCCACAACTGATTTTTGCCTGGCCCAGTGCCGAACTCGCCGTCATGGGCGGAACCCAGGCCGCAAAAGTACTCGCCCAAATAGAAGCCTCCTCACTCAAGGCCAAAGGTGCCGTGGTAGACGAGAAAACCGAGCAGGAATTGTTCGACAAAATCAAGGCGCGTTACGATGCGCAGGTGTCCCCGTACTACGCTGCCGCACGCCTCTGGACCGACGCCATCATCGACCCGCTCGATACAAGAACCTGGATTTCTATGGGGATCGAGGCGGCCAACCACGCTCCAATCGAGAAAAAATTCAACCTTGGCGTGATCCAGGTGTAACAAATCGCGCAATTTTTTACTAATTTTCGGGGCGAACGGCCGGGCTGTACGCTGTAGTCCTCGCCCAAAAAGGGCTGCGGGCTGCCGCTGCCATCCCTGTCGCACATTTAGCTCAACTCTAACGCAACACCATGAACAAGTTTATTCTCTACTCGGTATCCCTGTTGTTCCTCGCCGGGTGTTCTTCGGTCAAAAAAAACAATGCGTGTCTCGCAGACCTGATTCCCCCCGAAAAACTGCAAGCCGATGTCACCTACACCCAACGCAAACTCGAGAAACTTCACCCCAATTTGTATTGGTACATCAGCAAAAAAGAGCTCGACCGCAAATTCGACAGCCTTAGGGCAACCATTACGCAACCCATGACAAGCCTCGAGTTCCATAAAAAAATAAGTCCGGTAGTTTGTGCTGTGCGCGAAGGCCATATGTATGTCTATCCGCCAGTGCGCGAATACACCAAGAAACAGTACGATTCGATCAAAAAAGTAGGCGTCGCGCCGTTGCAGCAATTCGATTTGGAATACAACAGCGGCAAGCTCATTGTCGTCAATAACAAGTCTTACGACAAATCCATCAAGCCGGGATCCGAAATCGTGGCCATCAACGGCGAGAGTCCGCTAGAAATTATCAATGAATACGACAAATATTACACCTCCGATGGTTTCAATACCACTTTGAAAAAGAACTTTGCCGGCACAAGATTCTCAACCTTTTATTCCTACAAACACGGCCTCAAGGATGCGCTGCAATTGGATTTCAGGTTCAAGGACAGCCTCAAAACCGCCACCATCAAAAGGCGCATCGCCGATACCACGGGAACCGGGAAGAAAAACGCCAGGATTTTAACCAAGGCCGAAATCGCCAAACAGAAAGCCGACCGCAGGGCGCTCAGTAAAAAGAAAAGCTACAACGGCTACGACGAACTGTCTAAACGCTACAACCGCAACCTGCGATTTATGGAAGCCGACAGCAGCGTTGCCGTGATGAAAATTCGTGGTTTCACCAAGGGAACGCCGGGTCCGTTTTATGAAGAGAGCTTCAAAAAAATAAAGGAACACCATTCAAAGGCATTGATCCTCGACCTTCGCGACAATGGCGGCGGCAGGCTTTATGAAATCGCCGACCTGTACTCCTATCTGGCCGATACTACTTTTGTATTTATAGACGAGTCCGAAGTGGTATCAAAAACCAGCCTCATGGCCAATATGCCCTACTTTAAAGGCGGCGGCATCGTGCTTGGCGCCGCAAAGGCAATCGCCGCGCCTTTCGTTTACACTTACACTTTTTTTAAAGTCCGCAAACGGGGCGACAAATATAGCTATGCAATGAATTCGAAACCCAAAAAGATCCAAGCTGACGCTTTCAAAGGCAAAGTCTACGTCTTGATCAACGGTGGGAGTTTCTCGGCATCGTGTATCTTATCGTCTAATTTAAAGGGTTCTAAACGTGCCTATTTTGTGGGCGAAGAAACCGGGGGCACCTATAATGGCAGCGTGGCCGGTATAATGCCCAATATTGAACTACCGGCATCGGGCATCAAGATCCGCGTAGGTCTCGTGTTCATCGCGCCGCATTACAAGACCGAGCAACACGGGCGTGGTATTTTCCCCGATAAGGAAATCATCCCCACCATTGCCGACCGGATCGCAGCGCGCGACCCCGAAATGGAATGGGTCTTGAACGACATCAAAACCAAACCCGCAGCCGATACCGCCGCCAACAAATAAATCCGATGAAAGAAAAACTCCTACTGTTCGTTTTACTGGCTGGCCTGCAGGCATCGGCGCAAACCTATACAAGCCGCGATTCGTTGCAAGGCGGCTTGCGGATTGAAAGGACTTGCTATGACGTATTGCGTTACGACCTCGATATCAAAATAGACCCGAAACAAAGATCAATCGTGGGTTTCAATGAGATCACCTTTAAGGTGGCAGATCACACCAGCCGCATCCAGGTGGATCTGTTTGCGAATATGACCATCGACAGCATCATTTGCAACGGCAAAAGATTGAAGGCCACACGCGCGTTCGATGCGGTTTTTATCGATTTCCCGGAATCCTTGAAAATAGGCAGTGAGCAAAAAATCCGTTTCTATTATTCGGGGAATCCTTTGGTGGCCAAGCGCGCGCCTTGGGATGGCGGTTTTGTTTTTAGCAAGGACAGCAACGGCAAAGACTGGATTGCCGTAGCCGTACAAGGCACCGGTGCCAGCCTGTGGTTTCCGTGCAAGGATTCACAGACCGATGAACCCGATAAGGGCGCAACAATCAAAGTGGCGGTACCCAACGGCCTGGTGAATGTATCCAACGGCAGGTTGCTGGGTTCACAAGACCTAAACAACGGATATACGCGTTGGGACTGGGAAGTCAAAAGCCCCATCAACAATTACGACATCACCGTCAACATTGCCGACTATGTGCATTTTGGCGAAAACTACAAAGGCCTCGACCTCGATTATTATGTACTGCGCGACAACGAAACCAAGGCGAGAAAGCATTTTGAGCTGGTCAAACCCATGATGGATTGTTTCCAGTCGCGGTTTGGGAAATACCCGTTCACCCAGGACGGTTACAAACTCGTAGAAACGCCATACCTGGGCATGGAACACCAAAGCGCCGTGGCCTATGGCAACCATTACCAGAACGGCTATTTGGGGCACGACCTGTCGAGCAGCGGCATCGGGATGAACTTTGACTACATCATCGTCCACGAAAGTGGGCACGAATGGTTTGGCAACAGCATCACCTCTATGGACATCGCCGACATGTGGATCCACGAAGCCTTTACCATGTACAGCGAATGTGTTTTCGTAGATTGCCTGTACGGACCCGAAAAAGCGAGCGAATACATCAACGGCATGAAGCAGAATGTACAGAACGACGAGCCGATTATTGGCCCTTATGGTGTGAATAAAGAAGGTTCGGGCGATATGTACCCCAAAGGTGCATTGCTGCTCCATACCCTGCATCATGTTATCGGCGACGCCAAATGGTGGCCCATGTTGCTCAAATACGCAGAGACTTACCGGCATCAGATCATCGACACCCAAACTGTCGTGGCGTTCTTCAATACCGAGAGCGGGCTCGACCTCACCCCTATTTTCAATCAATACTTACGGTATACGGGAATTCCGACGCTTGATATCCGCGTAAAGAAGAACAAATTGCAATACCGCTGGCGCGCTGATGAAAAAAGCTTCAACATGCCCGTTGACATTGTGGTAAAGGGTAAAAAAATCAGGATTGAGCCCACCAACGAATGGACTGCGTCGCAGATGTCGGTCTCAAAATTATCCCAGGTTAAGGTACTTGACCAGGATTTCTACATTAATGTTTCGCGGTTTTAAACCGCTCGAGTGGATTCAATTTTTTAACGCACGTTTTCTATATATCTGGCTTATTTATAGTAACTTAGATTGTAATTTCTAAAAATAAGCATTATGGAAACATCTGTAAAAGGTTTGAACAAATGGGCCAATGCGCATTCGTATTACGCAATGGATTTGTTGCGTATTGCACTGGGTGTCTTTTTGTTTGTCAAGGGAACTTCGTTTGTCACCAACAGCCAATATCTCGTTGATCTGTTGTCGCCGCTGAGCAATATTCCTGGCGGTATGCTTACTTTCCATTACATCGCCGCTGCCCACATTATGGGCGGTGTCATGATTGCTGTGGGCTTATTGACACGCTGGGCGATTATAGCCCAACTCCCCATTTTGGTAGGTGCGGTTGTCATTAATTTCATCGGTGTGATGCAAATCCCCAATCTTCTGATAGCCACCGCAACCCTTGTAGCTTGCTTGTTTTTCCTCGTTTATGGAGGTGGTAAACACTCGGCCGATTATTTTTTTAAGATGCAGAAGTAGGGGTTAAGACCGCTGCGCTGAAAGAGAAAAGAGGAAAGACCACTACGCTGAAAGAGAAAAGAGGAAAGACCGCTACGCTGAAAGAAGAAAGACCGCTGCGCTTATAGAGAAAAGAGGAAAGACCACTGCGCTGAAAGAGGAAAGATGAAAGATCGCTACGCTGAAAGACGTTAAACTTTGTCAAAAAAAAAAGGAGCCGGCTCAAAAATATTGAATCGGCTCTTTATCTTTTCCCTATTTTCCTTCTCCCTTCTTCCTTCTCGCTTTTATCTTTTATCTTTTATCTTTTATCTTTTATCTTTTATCTTTTATCTTTCAGCGCAGCGGTCTCTCAGCAAAGCGGTCTCTCAGCGAAGCGGTCTCTCAACCTAGCGTCCTACCCAATCTGCTTTGCTGTTTCCTTTCGCATGATTTTTCCCGTCTCTGTATCGATAAACCTCTTGAGAAAAATGACTTCCTTGGGTTTTTCATATTTGTCGAGTGCTTCGTAAATCGCCGTGTCGATGGGCTGCTCTTCACCTTCAATGACAAGCACAAGCTTTTCTCCGAGCTTCTCATCGGGTTGGCCGGTGACAAAAAAGCGGCCGTTGATTTTGCCCGAGAGTTTTTGTTCGATCTGTTCGGGAATCAGTTTGATCCCGCCGCTGTTGATGACATTGTCAAAACGCCCCATAAAGATGAACTGGTTCTCGTTGACGAGTTCTACAATATCGTTGGTTTTGATGATTTCGTCCGAAATCCGAGGCGCATGGATCACCAGGCAATTGTTCTGGTCATACGAAATGGTGACGCCGGGTAAAACCGTAAACGCCTTCTCGCCTACCTTTCGCGCGGCGATATGCGTGATGGTTTCGGTCATGCCATACGTTTCATACGCATCCAGCGGCAATTTAGACAGCTGTTTCTCGAGCGATTTGTTGAGCGCCACGCCGCCCACGATCATTTTTTTGACATTCCTGAGCTGCTTGAGCGAATTTTGCGCCTGCAGCGGAACCATCGCCACGAAGTCGTAACTTGTATCGTTATTGTACAAAGGGTTGGCATTTGGCGCTACAAAATCCATGTCGAGCCCGAGGATAAAACCGCGAACAAACATCATTTTCCCTGCGATATACTTTACTGGTAAACACTGTAGCGCTTTGTTTCCGGGTGCCAAGTCAAAAAAATCTCCGGTCGCAAGCGCCGAATTGACCATGGCCTGTTTGTCTACGCGGATGGTTTTGGGTTTCCCAGTCGTTCCAGAGGTCTTCATCTCTATATAATCGCGGTCGTCAAACCAATCGAGCAGGAAATGCCCCACGGGTTTTTCAAAGTCCTCACCTTCTTTGATGAAACTGTACGCCACGCGGCATAAGTCTTCACGATTGAGGTGAAAACCGTCTAATTTGAAATTGTTGTGTACGTTGTGGTAAGTAGGACTATTCATCATTTCTAAAAGTTTCGGTTGGTGTTGTTGATGGGTTGAGACGGATGTTTCCGGTGAGCTTTTCCTGCCAGCCTGTCCATTTGTATTTCCTGCTAAATAGCAATAATAGTATAGGATAGACAATAACCACCGGAAGGATAATGTCAAAGCCAGCCGAAGGCTCGGAGACGTCTTTGAGTATGGCGTGGGTTTTAAAAGCCGACCAATCTGCCGTTACCAGCAGTGCACCCACGAGGTTATTGGCCGCATGGAAACCCAGTGAAAGCTCCATACCTTCGTCCATGAGCGTGAGGATGCCGAGGAAAAATCCGGTTCCGATATAATAAATCAATACGATATTGCCCATCTTATCCACTTCTGGGTTGGCGATGTGAAGCAGCCCAAAAATCACCGAGGTCAACACCAGTGGAATCCATCGGTTGCGCGCCAAACCGCCAAAACCCTGCATGAGGTAGCCGCGAAACAGGAATTCCTCGCTGCTGGTTTGTATGGGTACCATCAACACGGCGATGACCAACAGGATCAGGAACGGAATGGGTTTGAACTGTATGACAAAATCGGCCGGGTTCATGAAGTAATCGGCTACCGCAGAAAGCACAGACAGCAACGCCCAAACCCCAAAAGCAAAGAAAACCCTCTTCCAGTCCAGTTTTGGCCGTGTGGTTAACATCGAAAGCAGCGACTGCTTGTGGATGAAACGTTGCGCGATGTATACGCCCGCGATGGCAAATGCCGTAGAAAGCATCAACAGGAATAAGGTCGTGTTGGAGTCGAGTGTGGTCATTAAAGTCGTTTCATCGAGCGGAACGCCATTACCGCTGGCCATTGATTTTAGCGTGACCGCAAACAGCAGCGGCAGCTGGCCAATAGTCCAGACTACAACAATCAGCACACTGCCTACAACGTATTTCCAAAATTTATTCTCCTCGCGGATGCTTTGCTCGATAAACATATCCTTGTGTTAAAAAGTTCTTTACGCCTAATTTAGTTTAATTTTTAGGATTAAATGGATTTCCTTTGCAAAAAATATCTGTCGCAAATGATCCAGATCCTGCACAATGCACGCTGCTCCAAATCAAGGGAATGTCTTGCCTTTCTCGACGAATCCAAAAACGAATATGAGGTAATCGAATACCTCAAGACGCCGCCAACCGTAGAACAGCTTAAGGAAATCATCGCCAAGCTAGGGATCAAACCTATCGAACTCATCAGGCGTAAGGAACCTTTATGGATTGAAAAATTCGAGGGCAAAAAACATACGCCGGCATCGCTGTTGAAAATCATGGCAAAACACCCAATCCTGATCGAGCGCCCGATTGTCGTAAATGGCGACAGGGCTATCATCGCGCGTCCGCCAGAGAAAGCAGCCGATATCATTTAACAAAGCTTTGTGAAGCGGCCTTTAAACCAAAAACTATTTTTGCCTTCTATTAGCGAAACTTGCCTGTCATGAGAAACCTGAAATCTTTATTTTTCCTTTTACTTTTTACATCAATCACTTTTGCACAAGGCAACCCCGACCGAAAAAAAGTCAAGATCACCGGGACCATCATAGAAAAAACCAGCAGGCAACCGCTTGAATACGCCACCATCACCTTTATCAACACCCGAAACCCAAAGGCCATCGGCGGCGGGATCACCAATGCCAAAGGCGAATTCGAAGTTGAGATCGCTGCAGGGATGTATACCATAAAAGCCGAGTTCATCTCCTTCAAGGCAACAGAAATCAAAGACAAGAAACTTACCGAGGACACCAATATCGGCACCATCGCGCTCGATGAAGACGCCCAGCAGCTGAGCGCCGTCAATGTGCGCGCAGAGAAAAGCACCGTAGAGATCAAACTCGACAAAAAAGTGTACAATGTTGGCCAGGATTTGATGGTAAAAGGCGGAACGGTAAGCGATGTGCTCGACAACATTCCGTCGGTAGCCGTTGATGTAGAAGGAAACGTGACTTTGCGCGGCAACGACAACGTCAAGATCCTCATCGATGGGCGGCCATCCAATGCGATCAATGTATCGGACGCTTTGCGTTTGATCCCTGCCGACGCGCTAGACAAGGTAGAGATCGTCACCAATCCGTCGGCACGATACGAAGCCGAAGGTGGCGGCGGCATCATCAATATTTTGCTCAAGAAGGGAAAAAACCTGGGCGTTAACGGCACTTTGATTGTTTCGGCAGGATCACCCGAAAATACCGGCGTTTCCACGAGTTTCAATATCAAGAGTGCCGAATCGAATATTTTTGGAAATCTCGGATACAGCAAACGCAACAACCCCGGGAACACCAAAATCAACCAGGAAAATTTTGACGGCAGTCGCAACCTTACCAGTTACGTTGAGGAACGCCGTAGAAACCAGCGCGCCAATGAAGGCTTCAACGGCAACATCGGGATTGAGTTGTACTTAGACAAATCGTCTTCCTGGACGCACACGCTCTCTATGCGCAACAATGACGGGGAAAATCCCGAAGAGGTGTTGTACAACAATTACTATGTTGACTCTGTTTACTCGAAAACGCGCCGTTACAATGCGGTAAAAAGCTCGAGCAACAACATAGAATACGCCACGAATTACACGAAAAAATTTAAGAAAGACGGGCACAAATTCACAATTGATGCCTCGTTCTCCAAGAACCTCGATAACGACAGTTCTACGATTTTAGGAACCAATGTCGTTCCCGTTTACAATCTGATTTCCTCAGAAAAGACAATCAACGACCAAACACAAAACCGCAACATCATCCAGGCCGATTATGTACTGCCGTTTGGCAAAGGCAGCCAGTTTGAAGCGGGTTTTCGCGGTGGCTATTCTAAGCTGCTCACAGACTATCGGGTACTCGAGGACACCAACTTTGATGGGATTTTCACCACCAATTTTACATTTACCAATACTTTAGAATACAAGGAGAACATTTCGGCGGCTTATGTGAATTTCGGTTCCAAGCTGGGCAGGAAATTCTCGTATTTATTGGGCTTGCGTTTTGAGGACTCGAATATCAGGATCAACCAATATACTTCTCAGGATTTCAATACCAAACACTACCAGAATTTGTTCCCGAGCGCGTTTTTAAATTACGAAATCGCTGAGGGCAACAACCTCACGTTGAGTTACAGCAAACGCATCAACCGTCCGCGTGATCGCTTTATCAATCCGTTTTCATCGTATTCGAGCAATGTGAATTTATTTCAGGGAAATCCCAACCTCGACCCTACTTTGATTGATGCTTTCGATATCGGTTATCTCAAAAAATGGAATAAAGTAACGCTGAGCGCCTCTTTGTACCACAATCGCCGTAAAGACGCATTTCAGTTTGTGCGTTATGAATCGGGCAGATTTGTCAATAATATCCCGATCATCATCAACTCGCCTTTTAATCTGGGCAACAGCTACAACACCGGTTTAGAGATCACCGCGAACTACACGCCGTTCAAATGGTGGCGCCTCAATGGGAACGTGAATTTCTACAATGCAGAAACCAGCGGGAATTTCACTTATTTCAAAACCGATTTGGCTACCAATGCAATGGTGCCAACGACAATCGATTTCGATAATTCAGCCACGACCTGGACGGCGCGTGCCTCATCCAAATTCAACCTGCCTGCCAAGATAGATTTGCAGCTCAACGGGAATTACGATGCCGAGCAGAAAACCGCACAAGGGAAAAGCAAAGCCAATGCGAGCATGAACTTCGCGCTGAGCAAAGACATTTTAAAAGACAAGGCCACGATTGCCTTCAATATCAACGACGTATTTAATTCCAGGAAACGCATCAACGAGGTTGCGCTTCCTACCGTGAACTCTTATAGTGAAATGCAATGGAGACAACGCCAATTCACGTTGTCATTCACTTACCGTTTCAACAAACAGAAAAACGACCGCGACAAACAGCCTACCAGACGCGACAACAGCGATCAGGGCGGAGATGAATTTGGGGGATAATCAGTTGAAAGATAAAAGTCGAAAGATAAAAGAAACCGATTGGAGTTACACCCTTCCGACTTTTAGCTTTCGACATTAGACTTTCGACAAAAAAAAAGGAACCTATCAGGCTCCTTTTTTTGCATTCGGCTGTTACGCCTCCTGCTGTTTCTTCGCTTTACGCTCCTTATACATTTCCCAAAGCGCTCCGCCAACCCAATACTGGAGGAATCCCACCAGGAAAAACATCAGCCAGAAGCCCATGGTTAAAATACATAAGAACAGTAGAAAGCCCAAGTACTGTGAAAATTCAAACATGTTTTCCGGAATTTTTTTGAATTATACGCAAATGTAAACTTAATATTTTTTACCGCCAATTAAATCCAAATCAATTTTTATAAAATAACATTTATGCTTAATTTTGGGCAGGTTTTTAGGAGCTGATTCCGGCTATCCGTTGCAATCTTTTTTGCAGTCATCCCATATACAAGGAATGAATCCTGTTCATATGTCATCCCGAGCGCAGTCCAGGGATCTTGTCAGGCAAAAAAGGATTTCCACTGCTATCCGGGCTAGGGCTTCCTTAAAAACTTCAACATTCAACATTCAACCTTTAATGTAGAACAACGAATGTTGAACAACGAATGTTGAAGTTCTCAAGAATCCAGTAAAATCAAACACCAACATACAATGGAATACAGAATAGAAAAAGACACCATGGGCGAAGTGAAAGTCCCGGCAGACAAATACTGGGGTGCACAAACAGAGCGTTCGCGCAACAACTTCAAGATTGGTCCGTCGGCATCGATGCCCAAAGAAATCATCGAAGGATTCGCTTACCTCAAGAAAGCGGCGGCTTATGCCAACTGCGACCTGGGTGTACTGCCAACCGAAAAACGAGACGCGATAGCCGCCGTCTGCGATGAAATCCTCGCCGGTAACCTCGACGACCAATTCCCGCTTGTGATCTGGCAAACCGGATCGGGTACACAAAGCAACATGAACGTCAATGAAGTCATCGCCAACCGCGCACAGGTTTTGGCCGGTGGGAAAATCGGCGAAGGCGAAGCGATCGTCAAAGCAAACGACGACGTCAACAAATCGCAGTCATCCAACGATACCTATCCAACAGGAATGCACATCGCAGCCTACAAATCGGCGGTAGAAATCACGCTTCCGGGCGTACAAAAATTGCGCGACACGCTAAACGCAAAAGCCATCGAATTCAAAAACGTCGTCAAAATCGGCCGTACACACCTTATGGATGCCACGCCGCTTACACTCGGACAGGAGCTTTCGGGTTACGTAGCCCAACTCGATTACGGGATGAAAGCACTCAAAAGCACACTTTCACACTTATCAGAACTCGCGCTCGGTGGAACTGCCGTAGGAACCGGGCTCAACACGCCAGCGGGTTACGATGTGAAAGTAGCCGAATACATTGCAAAGTTTACGGGACATCCGTTTAAGACGGCTCCCAATAAATTCGAGGCTTTGGCCTCACACGATGCCATTGTAGAAAGCCACGGTGCGCTCAAGCAACTCGCGGTGTCGCTCAATAAAATATCCAATGATATCCGCATGATGGCTTCGGGACCACGTTCGGGTATCGGGGAAATCCTGATTCCTGAGAACGAACCGGGTTCATCGATCATGCCGGGCAAGGTCAACCCTACGCAATGCGAAGCACTTACCATGGTTTGCGCGCAGGTTATGGGTAACGACGTAGCGATTTCGGTTGGTGGCATGCAAGGCCATTACGAACTCAACGTTTTCAAACCGGTGATGGCGGCCAACTTTTTGCAATCGGCCCGATTGATCGGCGATGCGTGCATGTCATTTGACGAGCACTGCGCACAAGGAATCGAACCCAATTACACAAGGATCAAAGAATTGGTAGACAACTCATTGATGCTCGTCACTGCGTTGAATACCAAAATCGGGTATTACAAATCGGCCGAGATTGCCCAAACCGCGCACAAAAACGGTACAACCTTAAAAGACGAAGCCGTACGTTTGGGTTACGTCACAGCAGAAGATTTTGATGCTTGGGTGAAACCTGAAGATATGGTGGGAAGTTTGAAGTAATTGATAATTGACAATTGATATTGACCCGCGGCCTTGAGGTTTGCGGGTTTTTTATGCCTAAAAAAATTTCGCTTTTAACAATTGTATTGGATTCTTATTTGTAAATTTTGAACGCTTAAATGATTGTCACCTAAAATTTTAACTCAATAGCAAATGCCCGAGAATAAAGCCCTTATTGAAAAAGAGTTGCTGTTACAACGCAACAAACTCTGGAGCGAAGCGCAGGTTTTGGCGCAGGTCAAAAAAATCTTCGATGAACAAGGTGCCCAGCGGGATAGAATCACAGACAATCTTGAAGACGATTGTGAGGCGACGCAAAACGCGTTCGACCTGGACTTGCTCGAAACCCATCGGATTTTCCACCTGACTCAGATCAGGGCGGTTTGTATCGACTATCGCTTGCGGTTTTTGGACAGCCGATTTTTTAAGAACGGCATTCCCGAGGAAGCGGTTTCGAAAATCAGTACACTCGAAAAAACGCACCAAGTCGAACTGCGTGGGTTTAAAATTATGGCGCCCAGTAAAGCGTTTCAATTACTCAGTTATGATGACCCATTGTTATTCGCGCCCATCGGGAACGACTATTACTATTTAATCCACCAATGAGGAAACGACCTGACTACCAAACGAAAATGGCTCATGAAACCCTTCAAAAACCTGATGAGTTTTACTTTGTTTTGTGTTCTCGTAAGTCTTTTAATCACCTGGATGACGCCTGAGACCAATTTAAGCAAATCGGTGCCCATGGCAGGAATTATCATCTTTTTGTTTGCGTTCAAGTCAATTGTGGCGGTATTCCTGTATGCCTTTTTCATGCTGGGCAAGAATTTCAACTCGGCCATCTGGGATAGAAAATATTTCAACAATTAATTCCCAGATTCGGCTTCCTTCTTCTCTTCTATTTGCTTCGCCTTGCCTGCAATTTCGGGATCCTGAATCAGCTTTGCTCCTTTTGCAATCGCGCCGAGCACAATCCCGGCAGCAATCAACACGGCGTTCTTGAGGATGTATTGTCCTTCGAGTGTAGGCACAAAAGGCGCAATTTCCCAGGTTTCATGGGGAAAAATGACGAGCGGCAATAGCGTTCCGGCCATTTGAAAATACAATACCGGAATCACATATTCCATATATTTTTTGGTGAGAATGCCAATCCCGATCAGACATTCAAGTGCCGCAAGGATAGGCATGGAAACTTTGGGCTGGAGTGTGTCGAAAGTGAGCCATGAAATGGTTTTGGAAGCGATGGCTTCGGCCGCACTCAGTTGCCCAAAAAATTTGAGGAATCCAAACCAAAAGAAAATGATTCCCACAGCAATTCGAAGGACCGCTATTCCTTTCTTTTCAATGGTTATCCGCAACTTCTCCAAAACAACAGCGATGGTGTCCATATTTTTGTTTTGCTTAAAATTACAAAAAATGGACTGTGGGGTTTTTCGAAATTCCCGCTATAGTTTGATGAATTTAGAAGTTGAAGCACGGCCGTCGGAATGTGACCGAATTAGATAAGTTCCTGGTTGTAGCTTTGAAACATCGACCACGTTGACCGATGCAACAGACAAAACCATTTGCCCCAAGCCGTTGTAAATCAAGATGGATTGGATTGGTGTTTTAGATTCGACGTGAAGCTTCTTGTTTTAAACCCGGCATTTTGGCCTTATCCACCATCATCTTCACACGGATCAATTTTTCGAGTGGTTTTTCGAGACTGTAGTAAAGCAACACCGCAATGACATTAAGCATTAGAAATTCAACAAAGTATGAATGACTGCCATAGTCGACCATTACAATCAGGAACCAGATATGGATTAAGTAAAAAACATAACTGCTTTTGCCCAATACCTGCAATAACTTAGACGAGAATATTTTAGAAATCAATGTCTTTTCAGTTACCAAACCCCAATAAAAAGGTAAGATGCCAAAAATCGGAATTACAAAAGTGTTGAGCAGTTTGCCGAATGGTTGTTCAAACCGGTCAATGCGAGCGCTTTCTTTTATTGACAGCACGTAGACACCTAGAAAAATCACACCCAATCCGAAATAGGTAAAATATTTTGTGTCGCGTCTTTGATGGTATTTTTTGAATAAGACAGCGAGAAAAATCCCGGCGATGAATTCAGAAATACGTCCAAATATGGTGTAATTGAACATGAACGAATCATCCCGCAAGAAACCGCGTAAATCTAAAACGCCTACCAAACGTACCAGAATCAATCCGGTAACCAAGAAAACAACCGGCACCACAAAAAGATAGGAAACTCTCTTTCGCATCAGTACAAAAAGAGCGGGAACCATGAAATAAAAAATTTCCTCCAAGGTCAATGACCAACCCGGCGCAATTCCAGACTGGAAAAAGTCATAAAAAAAACCTTTGAGCATGGAGATATTCAGCAGGTAGAGTTTGAAATCAAAAAATGTAAATTGCCTTTCACCAACAGCCAGATAAACAAAAAACAGCGTAGTCAGGATAAAATACATGGGATAAACGCGCGCAAATCGCTTGACCATATAGTTCCTGAAATTAAATTTGGGCAGGCTGTAATATCGGTAGGTAATCAGGAATCCGCTGAGTACAAAAAACATGGCAACGCTCACGTAAAACTCGCTAAAAAAACAATTGATACGGTGCGAGAAAACGCTTGGATAAAAAAAGACGAAATGGCACAAATAAACCAAGTACGCCGTAAAGGCTCTGACTCCGGTTAGTGCCGGAAAAAATTGGCTCTCAATGTTGCCGCCGGCGGTTGTCTGCATACCCAAATGTAATATAAAAAAGCCCTGCAATGCAAGGCTGTTATTTTAAAACGCAACATTCCATTTAGGAAGTTTACCATTCTCTTCAAGGAATTTCTGCAAAATCAAACCTTCCACATAAGTCGGGATGAATCTGTTTTTCGCGTTGAAAGTCTCATACCAAAATACCTCAAGACGGTCGCGTTTTTCAAGTTTCATTTGCGCGGGCCACGAATATTTGCGTCCGGTTTTGGCAAATTGGTGTCCGTTGACAATCTTGTCGTAAAGCCCGCCGTTCTTGCTTTTGAGCGTTCCGTCGTTTTGGACCGTTCCGGTAGAACCTACCATGATGAGTTCTTTTTCTTCGTTAGAGGCATCGTAGACCAGGAAAATACCACTTCCACTTTGGGACGCGTTGCAAACTTCCTCTAAGCTATCTTCGGCGGTGAAATTAAAATTATTGTTGGTTTTGAACTTTGTTAATTCTTTGTACATCTTAATTCTATTTACATTAAAAAAAATACCCCACGAATCCGTGAGGTATCTGTATTTTTCATTCGGGAAATTATCCCATGACTTCTTTTACTTTCTTACCGATCTCAGCAGGAGAATCCACTACATATATGCCATTCTCGCGCATGATGCGTTTCTTGGCTTCGGCTGTATCGTCAGATCCACCAACGATGGCTCCGGCATGACCCATCGTTCTACCTTTTGGTGCGGTTTCTCCGGCAATAAACCCGATTACTGGTTTGCGGTTGCCATCGGCCTTGATCCATTTGGCAGCATCGGCTTCGAGTTGTCCGCCGATTTCACCGATCATGACAATGCATTTGGTTTCTGGGTCATTCATGAGCATTTCTACGGCCATTTTGGTCGTGGTACCAATAATTGGGTCGCCACCGATTCCAATCGCTGTGGTGATTCCCATGCCTTGTTTCACTACCTGATCGGCTGCTTCATAGGTAAGAGTTCCCGATTTTGAAACGATTCCAACCGTTCCTTTTTTAAAGACGAAACCTGGCATGATGCCCACTTTGGCTTCCTCGGGCGTGATGACTCCAGGACAGTTTGGCCCGATGAGTGTACAATTGCGGTCTTTGATATATTCATTGGCTTTAATCATGTCGGCTACCGGGATACCTTCGGTAATCGTGATGATTACTTTGATTCCGGCGTCGGCAGCTTCCATAATCGCGTCGGCGGCAAAAGCTGGCGGAACAAAAATAATGGTCGTATCGGCACCGGCTTGGTCTACGGCTTCTTTGACAGTATTGAAAACCGGACGATCAAGATGCGTTGAACCTCCTTTACCCGGAGTGACACCGCCTACAACGTTGGTTCCGTATTCAATCATTTGCTCAGCATGGAAAGTTCCTTCGCTTCCGGTAAAACCCTGCACGATTATTTTTGAATTCTTATTGACTAAAACGCTCATGATTTATTTTTTATGTTGTTTTTAATGCTTGCAAAAGTAAGTTTTTACAAACGGTTTTTAAAGCTTTTTACTAAAATAATTTAAGACAGTTGGCTCATCTGGAATCCACGGAACAATTGGCCATCCTTGAGTTCCCAAATCACCATGAAATGTGCCAGGAGCATTTCTTCGCGTGGGTTCTCGATGGTTTTGATGTAATGCGAGTATCGTACGGCAACACCGTCTCCGTCCTGTAAAATGTGGCTGATGCGCGCCTTAGATCGCACATAAGCCTTGCTCATTTCTGTCGTCATCGCAAGGATTTCGTCTTTCTTGAGCTGAATAAACCCCTTGCTGCTGTTCCAGTCCAGGGTAATTTCGGGATGAAGGTAAGTGTCCATGACCTGCGGGTCAATCAATGCATCGGATTTGTAAAAATCCTGGACAATTTTTTTGGCAGACTTCATTATTTGAGTTTGTTTAGTATTTCTGGTATGCGTTTGACGTTGGCCAACTGCTTGAGTTTCTCGCGCGATTCCTCGATGGGCGTCCCAAAATAACTTTTACCGCCTTCTACCGATTTGGTCACGCCGGTCTGGCCCATAATCACCGCCTTGGTGCCGATGGTGATACCGCTTGTGGTACCCACTTGTCCCCAAAGCGTAACCTCGTCCTCGATGATGACGCAACCCGCAATTCCCGTCTGTGAAGCAATCAGGCATTTTTTCCCGATTACGGTGTCATGACCCACGTGTACCTGATTGTCGAGCTTAGAGCCTTCACCAATGATGGTGTCGCCACTCACGCCTTTGTCTATCGTACACAACGCGCCAATTCCAACATTGTCATGGATGACGACGCGTCCGCCCGAGAGCAATTGGTCAAATCCTTCGGGACGCTTTTTATAGTAAAAGGCGTCGCCGCCCAAAACGGTCCCGGCGTGGATGATGACATTGTCGCCAATGACGGTGTGGTCATAAATCGAAACATTCGAATGGATGGTACAATTCTGGCCGATTTTCACGTAATTCCCAATGAAAGTATTGGGTTGGATCATCGTGCCTTCGCCAATCTGCGCCGACTCCGAAATAGCTACATTAGAAAACCGAAACGGCTTGAAATGCCTCGTAAGCCGATTGAAATCTCGAAACGGATCGTCAGAAATCAGCAAGGCTTTTCCTTCAGGGCAATCTACTTCTTTATTGATCAAAACCACGGTCGCGGCCGATTGCAAAGCCTTATCGTAATATTTGGGGTGGTCCACAAAGACAATATCGCCAGGTTCTACCACATGAATCTCGTTCATGCCGTGTACCGGGAAATCCTTGTCGCCTACGAATTGGCATTCGAGTAAATCGGCGATTTCTTGTAGTGGGAAAACCTTGGGAAACTTCATATTTTATTTTGGCTGTAAGCAATAAGCCACAAGCTTTAAGCTGCTGCCGAGGGCTTATCGCTTAAAGCTTATGGCTTAAAGCAATATTACTCTTTCACACGCTCCATATATTTCCCTGAAGCGGTATCGATCTTGATTTTATCTCCTTCGTTGATGAACAACGGAACATTGATAGTCGCGCCTGTTTCTACTGTTGCAGCTTTGGTGGCGTTCGTGGCGGTATTGCCTTTCACACCTGGTTCGGCATAAGTCACTTCAAGGATAACCGAAGCCGGCATATCTACCGACAAAGGCAAATCGGTTTCGGTGTTGATCTGCACCATCACTTCTGATCCTTCTTTCATCAAATCGGCTGCATCGAGCGCATTTCGGTTGATGGTAATTTGCTCAAAACTCTCGGTATTCATAAAGTTGAACTGATCGCCTTCGGCATATAAGTACTGGAATTTGTGCGTCTCCACACGGATTTCATCAATCTTGTGTCCTGCAGAAAAAGTATTGTCGATCACTTTTCCGTTGGTGACACTTTTGAGTTTGGTACGCACAAAAGCAGGTCCTTTGCCTGGTTTTACGTGTAAGAACTCGATGATTTTGTAGATGTCGTGGTTGAACTTGATGCACAATCCGTTTTTAATATCTGATGTAGATGCCATTGTATTTGAATTAATTATAAATGTTGAATTTTGAATATTGAATGAAGAATGGTTTCGATTCACCATTCCACACGCAGCACATTATTGGTAACTTCCCGTGTAGCCCTTCATCACGCCTCGCGAAGAATTCTTGATAAAATCGAGGATTTCATCGCGCTCGGGCGTGGCCTCCATTTCGGCCTCGATAATGCTACAGGCTTGCGTGGTATTGTAATTTTTTTGGTACAAAGTCCGGTAAATGTCTTGTATCTCACGAATTTTATCGGTCGAGAAACCACGTCTGCGAAGGCCCACCGAGTTGATGCCAACGTATGACAACGGCTCTTTTGCGGCTTTGGTAAACGGTGGCACGTCTTTCCTGACAAGTGATCCGCCCGAAACCATCGCGTGGTCACCGATATGGATGAACTGGTGTATCGCAGCCAATCCGCCGATTACCGCGTGTTTGCCAATCACCACATGCCCGGCCAGAGCCACACCGTTGACGATAATAGAATGGTCGCCGATCACACAATCGTGCGCGACGTGTGCATACGCCATGATTAAACAATTGTTCCCAACCACCGTCTGGCCCGAAGCAATCGTACCGCGGTTGATGGTTACGCATTCGCGGATGGTACAGTTGTCGCCGATAATGGCAAGCGATTCCTCACCGCCAAATTTCAAATCCTGCGGAACGGCCGAAATTACAGCGCCCGGAAAAATGTTGCAGTTCTTCCCGATGCGTGCGCCTTCCATGATGGTGACGTTGGATCCGATCCAGGTTCCGTCGCCGATTACTACATTGTTATGTATCGTGGTAAATGGCTCAATGACCACATTCTTTGCGATCTTGGCGCCCGGATGAACATAGGCTAAGGGTTGATTCATTTGTCTGTATTTTTATCGTCGAGGCAAAGTTTGCTGCTGCGTTTCGCCCGATTGCTTTTATTGCTTTTTTGAAATTTGCGCCATCAATTCGGCCTCTGCAACCAACCTGCCGTTGGCGTAGGCATTGGCGTGCATATGGCAGATTCCGCGGCGTATGGGTGAGATCAAATCGCATTTGAATACCAACGTATCGCCGGGCAACACTTTGTATTTGAATTTCACGTTGTCTATCTTCATGAAGTAGGTGAGGTAATTTTCTGGGTCCGGAACGGTGCTTAAGATAAGGATTCCTCCGGTTTGCGCCATCGCCTCGATGATTAAAACACCGGGCATTACCGGTGCGCCTGGAAAGTGCCCCACGAAAAACGGTTCGTTCATGGTGACATTCTTCAAGCCTACCACATGCGAATCCGACAATTCAAAGATTTTATCAACAAGCAAGAACGGCGGACGGTGCGGCAACATGGCCATAATTTTATGGATGTCCATCAACGGTTCCTGGTTCAGGTCGTAAACCGGAATCTGGTTTTTTTGCTCAATCTTGATGATCTTAGACATCTTCTTGGCAAACTGCGTATTGACAAAATGCCCTGGTTTGTTGGCAATGACTTTTCCTTTGATGCGCGTTCCTATCAAAGCCAAATCACCCACCACATCAAGTAGTTTGTGCCTTGCAGCCTCGTTTGGATAATGCAGCGTCAAATTATCTAGGATGCCGTTGGGTTTTACCGATATTTTGTCCTTCCCAAAAGCCACCCTTAAATTCTCCATGGTCGAAGGAGAAATTTCCTTGTCTACATAAACAATCGCATTGTTGAGATCACCGCCTTTGATGAGCCCATTTTCGAGCAAAGATTCGAGTTCGTGAAGGAAGCTAAAAGTCCTCGCCTCCGAAATTTCGGTCTTGAACTCCGAAATATTCTTCATGGTGGCATTTTGTGTACCCAATACTTTGGTTCCAAAGTCGACCATGGCCGTCACTTGGTAGTCGTCGCATGGCATCACCAGGATTTCACTTCCGGTGGCTTCGTCGGTAAAGGAAATGACTTCTTTGACTACATAATATTTTCTTTCGGCCTCGAGTTCAACGACTCCGGCTTTTTCAATCGCCTCAACGAAATATTTTGACGATCCGTCCATGATGGGCGGCTCGGGCGCGTCCAACTCAATAATCACATTATCAACGTCGCAACCTACAAAGGCGGCCAATACATGCTCGGAGGTTTGGATTTTCACGCCCAATTTCTCCAAGTTGGTGCCGCGTTGTGTATTGACCACATAATTGGCATCCGCCTCAATAACGGGTTGGCCTTCCAGATCTACCCTTACAAAGGTGTAGCCGTTGTTGGCCGGAGCCGGTTTAAAGGTCATTTTCACTTCCCTACCGGTGTGGAGCCCTACGCCGGTGAGTGAGATTTCATTCTTTATGGTCGTTTGCTTCGCCTGTTCGCTGTAGCTCGGGTTTTTAACCATCTTAATCCTTTTTATTTATGGTTTTTTTTAATTCTTCTAGTTCATTGACAATCTTGGGCAAGTTTCTGAAATGCACGTACGATTTGTTGTAATCGGCATATCCAAACGACGGGCTGCCCTGGATGGTCTCATCATCCTTAATGTTTTTACCAATGCCCGATTGCGCTTGTACCCGCACGTTGTTTCCTATGATAAGGTGCCCTGCAATACCTACTTGTCCGCCAATCATGCAATTTTTTCCAATCTTGGTAGAGCCTGCAATTCCGGTTTGCGCTGCAATGACGGTATTTTCACCAATTTCTACATTATGGGCAATTTGTATCTGATTATCGAGCTTCACGCCTTTACGGATAATGGTCGATCCCATCGTAGCGCGGTCTATAGTGGTACACGAGCCGATATCTACACGGTCTTCTATGATGACATTGCCGATTTGGGGTACTTTTTTGTAAGTGCCGTCTTTATCGGGCGCGAATCCAAAACCATCTGCTCCCAGGATGACACCCGAGTGGATTTCACAATCATTTCCTATGACTGTTTCAGAATAGATTTTAGCACCCGCGTAAATCGTTACGTTATTACCGATACTGACATTGTCTCCAATGAAACAGTTAGGGTAAATCTTTACGTCGTTACCGATCGTTACGTTGGTTCCGATATAACTGAAACTGCCTAAAAACAAGTGCTCCCCGTAAGTTACATTGGCCGAAATTACTGAAGGCTGTTCAATGCCTACCTTACTCGCCTTACGCGCCTGATCATAAAACTGCAGCAATTTGGTGAACGACATATAAGCGTCCTCGACCTTGATCAAGGTGGTCTTGATTGCTGATTCGGGAACAAAAGTGTTGTTTACAATAGTAATCGAAGCCTCTGTAGAATAAATGAAATTAGCATACTTTGGATTGGCAAGGAAAGTGAGTGAACCGCTGGTACCTTCTTCAATCTTAGACAACTTATAGACTTCAACCGTCGGATTTCCAACGACTTCGCCCTCTAAGATGCCCGCTATTTGCTCTGCTGTAAATTTCATTGGCTCGGATTGTATTTTCGGCTTCCGCAAAAACAAAAAAGGATTCGTTTTCTGAGAATCGGCAACAAAAATATAAAAAAATAGGTTCAGAATATTAACTTTCCGATAGTTGTTTCGGAAAACAAATATAATACTTGGTGACTGGTTTTGACAAGGCTTTCAAACTTAATTGGTCGGATACCTCGACGACATCTTCTATCGTACGGTCTTTCTTATAAATATGGATGGGTTCGGCCTCTTTGCTGTACGCCTGGTTTTTGATTTTTCCCTTGAAAACAAAGTAACCTGCCTCCTCTTTTGAGAGCTGGTATTGTGCTGCGAAACGATCGAGCAAACTTTCTATTTGGTCTTTCGGAAATTTTTCGCTGCTGAGTCTTACCTTGAGCAAATCGCGATTGATGATCATTTTGCTCAACGAACTCAGTATAAAATCATCATGATGTTGCCAGGATTTGAGCGCGCTCACAATGTCATAGTCATCCAGTTGCGAGAAAGTGTCGAGCACCGTTTCACTAAAATCTTCGAGCTCGATTTTCTGCTGCATGAAGAATAACAGTGGCTCTGACGCCAAAAGCACTACACCTTTCTGCGTGAGTTCTTTGGCGCGTTTGAGGATTTTGGTCAGGATCAACTCGGCTACCAAACTCGTCTTATGCAAATAAGCCTGCCAGTACATCAGGCGTCTGGCCATGAGGAATTTCTCTATAGAATAGATGCCTTTTTCTTCCATTACGAGTACATCGTCTACCACGGTCATCATCTGTATGAGCCGATCCGAGTTGATATTGCCTTCGGCGACGCCCGTGTAAAAACTATCGCGCTTGAGGTAATCCATACGGTCCATGTCGAGTTGGCTCGAAATGAGTTGCAGCATGAATTTACGGTGGTAATCGCCTTTGAAAATCTGGATCGCGAGTGAGAGTTTGCCGTCGAATAACTGGTTGAGCCTGTCCATAAACAGTAACGAGATGGCTTCGTGGTTGACATTCTCTACGATGCTGTGCTCCATCGCATGCGAAAACGGCCCATGCCCGATATCGTGCAACAGAATCGCCACATACAAGGCATTTTCCTCATCGCTTGAAATAGTCACACCCTTAAACCGCAACACCTCTACCGCTTTCTGCATGATGTGCATGCAACCCAGCGCATGGTGGAAACGCGTATGGTGTGCGCCCGGATAAACCAGGTAAGACATGCCCATTTGCGAAATGCGACGTAAACGCTGGAAATACGGATGCTGGATCAGGTCGTACACCAGTGGATTGGGAATGGTGATGAATCCGTAAATCGGGTCGTTCAGGATTTTAAGTTTGTTGATGTTACTCACGTGGCTTGGAATTTTGAGGAACAAAGATATGGTATTTGGGTTCAGGGTGCAAGGTGCAAGGGGCAAGGGGCAAGGGGCAAGGTTCAGGGTTCAGGGTTCAGGGCTTCACTACCTTAAACCTTGTACCCTGAACCCTATACCCCAAAAAAAACACCAACATTGCTGCCGGTGTTCGTATTGTTTAAAGTGATTTTAAAATCCTGTTGATGGGGATTCCCAGTCCTTGCTTGAGCACGACGCGATTGTCGGTGACTGCCCAGACGGTGGTTTCTACCATTTTTTGCGATTCGTCGTCTTCAAAGAAAATCTTGATTTTAGAGTGTTCGAGGTTGCCTAAGGACTGCGCACGAAACAGTTCTATGTTGCGTTGCAAACGGGCGTCCTTGTCTTGTAAAACTTCTGTATTTGGGAATTTTAAGCAGCGGATGTGCTCTTTTTCAATGGTTTGAAAATTAGTAGTCATGGGGTTAAGATTTAAATTAATAATAGATTTGGGATAGTGAAAGTAATCAAATATATTTACAAATCACAAAATCAACCACTTTTTTTCATTTGCTGCCTTGTTAACAACCATCACAAAATCGGGTTTTTCGGCGACTATCGATGCCAAAGGTGCCGAACTGGTCTCGTTCAAAAACACTACAACCCATCGCGAATACATTTGGGAAGGCAATCCCGATTTCTGGGGCAAACATTCACCGGTATTGTTCCCCATTGTGGGCACCTTAAAAAACGGGAGCTACCGTTACGATGGTCAAACCTACGAGTTGCCGCGCCACGGATTTGCCCGCGACCGCGAGTTCAAGCTTATTGAAAAAGCACCAGACAAAGCCGTTTTTTCACTACAGAGCGACATCCAAAGCCTAAAGAAATATCCATTTGAATTTGAGTTGCAGCTGAGTTATACTTTAACCGATAACCTTTTGGTGGTTGGCTATAAGGTAATCAATAAGGAAGCGTTTGCGATGCCTTTTTCTATTGGAGCGCATCCGGCTTTTGCGTTACCGCAATCATTTGGCTCGTATGCGCTGCAGTTTGATCGGCAAGAAACGCTAACCAGCTACGAGCTAGAAAACGATTTGTTGTCAAACAAAACCAATCGCATAACAACCAACAATGACATATTGCCTCTCGCCTATTCATTATTTGAAAAAGACGCACTCATCTTTAAAAAACTGGCATCTAAAGCCATTATCATTCTTGAAAACCAAAAGCCGCTTTTGCGGTTCAGTTTTAACGACTTTCCAAATTTTGGCATCTGGACCAAACCCGGCGCGCCATTCATTTGCCTCGAGCCTTGGCTGGGCTACTCGGACCTGATGGATGCTAATGGCGATCTCGTTCAAAAAGAAGCGATCCAATTGCTCGATGCAAACAGCAACTATACGCTGGAATTTAGCATGGAAATCTTATAATACTATAGTTATTGCCTGTAAGCTGTTGTCCTGGCACGGTTTTACTTTTGTAAGACCCTGCACAAACCAGGAGCCAGACCATGCGCTACATTCCCATTTTCCTTTGTTTACTATTCCTTTCAACCAGTTGTGCGACTCGAAAAAGACCCGAATACCAGGTATTTTGCAACACACAAGAACGAGCCGATTATTTCAACGCCTACGACGCTACATTGCAATTGTGGGACGCACCTTTCCTGCAAGAAGATGTGACTACGAGTTACGGAATTGCGCACGTAGTGGTTTCTGGGCCGGTTACGGGCGAGCCGGTTGTGCTCTTTCATGGTATGGATGCCAGCTCAACGATGTGGTACCCGAATGCCAAAGCACTGAGCCGTGAATATCGCGTATATGCCATAGACTTTCCACTCGAAGCCGGCAAATCGATAGCCTGTCGCAATCCGCTCGACTCCAAACAAATCGTGGCGTTCTACAATGAAATTTTCGACCATTACAAACTCGATAAGATTACCCTTGTCGGTGCCTCGCGTGGCGGGTGGATGGCTACCAACATCGCCTTGCTTTCAGGCAAACGCGTCAAGAAGTTGGTATTGCTCAGCCCTGCACAAACCATCGGTGGACTCAAAAGCCCGCTGAAGGTCTTGTCGGCGGTAAAATTGAAATTGCTTCCCAATCGCAAACGGCTTGAGCATTTCTTTGACACCTTTTCTACGCATCCCGAAAATATCGATGCGCGATACAAGGAGCAATTTTACCTCGCCAACCTCTATGGTGACAGCAATCCTCAATACATCAATATGCTGCGGTTTTCTCAAAAGGAATTACGAACTTTGAGCTTTCCTGTGTTAATCCTCGCTGGTGACCACGATATCGTCAACAGCCAGAAAGAGCTTGACAAAGCCCACGGATTATTCCAGAACGTCGAAACAGTCATGATTAAAGATGCCGGGCATTTTTTGAGCATTGACCAATCGGCGGTTGTCAACCAAAAGATTCTCGATTTCTTAAACAAAGACCAACATGCTGACCATTCAATTTCTGCCTTTTAAAAACCTCGAAAGCGAGCGCTTGCTGCTGCGCGAAATCACCACTGCCGATGCTCCCGAAGTACTCGAATTGCGTGGCAATCCTCAAACCATGAAGTATATTCCGCGACGATTGGCAACCAACCATGAGGATGCGCTTGCACACATTGCCATGATATCTGAAAAAATCAAGGACAACACCGGAATCAATTGGGCAATCACCTTAAAAGGCAATCCTAAAATGTTGGGCATCATTGGGCACTATCGAATCCAGCCTGAGAATCACCGCGCCGAGATCGGTTACATGCTGTTGCCCGAATACCAAGGAAAAGGGATCACGTCCGAAGCCATCAAACTCGTCACTGCCTATGGTTTTAATGAGATGCAATTGCATTCTATAGAAGCCGTAATCGATCCCGAAAACACTGCTTCCGAAAAAGTACTCCTTAAAAATGGCTATGTCAAAGAGGCGCACATTCTAGAGAATGAATATTATGGCGGAAAATTTTGGGATACCGTAATTTATTCGTTGCTCAAACGCAACTTTAAAAGGTAATCATCGGCCGAATTTGGGAAGCGACCGAAGATACAACGCTTCTACTTTTGCACGCGCCCACGGTGTTTTACGCAGGAACGTGAGGCTCGATTTGATACTCGGGTTGTCTGAGAAACATTTGATTTTAATGAGTTCAGACAAGGTATCGAAACCGTAAAAATCAACCAATTTCTCGAGCATCATCTGTAGCGTTACGCCGTGCAAAGGATCTTTGGAGGTATTTTGCATTCGGCAAAAGTAGGGGTTCTAAACAAAAAACCACCAATCTGCATCGGTGGTTTTTTAAAGGGCTATGATGTAATTACTGTACGGCGAGCAATGCATTGATGTTGCCGTAACCAAACTCTGCATTTTTATTGGGATAGAAATTACCCGCCTGACGCATTTTGGTCAAGACCTGTGTGCGCGTCCACGACGGGTTTTTAGACCAAACCAAAGCAGCAATCCCAGCTGTGGTAGCCGTTGCCACCGACGATCCGCCCACATAATCTGTTTGGTTGTCGTAATAACTATCTACGGGAACCGTATTGCCCGAAGCTGCCCTTTGCATAACAACCGTAAAATCGATCTTACTGCCCGAATGACAATCGTCGCATTTTTGAATCGCGGCACCTTCCTTGACTCCGGTAACGGCTACACATTCGGTCATCGACGCAGGAAATATTACTCCAACGAACGTTGTAAAACTCGTAGAGGTTCCGCCGGCACAGAAGATCAATTTTCCTTTACCATAAGCGTATCTCACACCATCCTCGATTTTACCCACCGAGAAAATATGTCCCATAGACATGGAGATGATTTTCACATTGGTGTTGTTTCCTAAAGCGGTAAAAGCATTCTTGACTCCGTTTTGCTCGTGGTAACTGTCGAGCACCACGTTCGATGCGGCGCGGTAAACTACCAGATTCGCACTGTAAGCCACGCCAACCGGAAGCCCATTGTCGTTTCGCGGCGCGCACGCCACAGACGACATGCTTGTACCGTGGCCGCATTGGTCGTTCGGGCCGTCGGTTGTGGTGCTCCAAGGCCAAATCGAATCGACATAGGCACCATACTTCTGGATGGTCCTACCAATAGAAAACCCGTCATTGAAACTGGCATTGAGCAGGCTTTGGTTGGGCGAAACACCGGTATCTACAATCCCAATGGTAACGCCTGCTCCGGTACTGTAGTTCCAGGCCGATGGGATGTTGTGTTGGTAAAACGTCCAGGGTGCTTTGGCATTGGGCGTGATGGTGGTATAGTCGGCGGCACTTAAGGCCGTGGATTCGAACCCGCAACCAGAAGATCCCGAGCTCGACGCAGTGCGTTCCTACGAATTTTGTACCGCGAAATAGCGATAATCGGCTGGTTCAATGTAACGGATCAGGTTGCTTTTGCGCAAGGCGATGAGGGTTTCCTGTCTGGTGATTACGACATCGATGAGATTGAGGTAAGGATCGGCAGAAACGAGCGTTTTTTCTAAGGTGCTGTCTTCGTATTGCATAATCAGCGTAAGCAGACTTTGTTGGATCTGCGCGTTGTTGGCCGATTTGGCGCGCTCAAAATCATTTTTGGAGTTCCCGAAACCAATGGTTATGAGATTTTGCCCGTTGACCGAAGCGCTCCACAGCAAATGGTTGGAGGCGTTCTTCCAGTTGAAACCGCCTCGTGACAACGCTTCGTCTATCTGGGCATTGACTTGCTTGGCGGTCAGTGGTTCTTTTTGAGCAACAGGAATAGCAATCGTGTCTTGCTGTATCGTATCGTCCTTAGAACACGAGACAAAAATCAAAACGAATAGAATCGACAATTTTAGCAATTTACTTGACATATTGGTTTGTTTTGTTGGTTTGACAAACGAATATAACCAAATATTGAATCGCATCACCAAAACAGCCATAAAAAGAAAATAGCCATTGCGTTGCCACAATGACTATTGTTCTTCCCTAATCCAGGGATCCTTAAAGTATGAAACTAAAATAAGAACTTGACACCAACCTGAAGGTTACCCAGTAAACGGTCTGCCACCGAATTCATAGGATTGGCGGTGAAACCAAACTTGGTAGTCTTGTCTCCCACGTTTGGCGTTGAACTTGAATAACCAACATTAAGTATAGAGAAAGACGTTTCTACCGTCATCCATTTGTTTATTACATAGTCGAAACCAGGAGCCAATTCAAGGTTTACCGACATCGTTTTAGAATCGGCCACTTTCTCCTTACCGAACATTACTGGCACTGCTGCTTGTCCGTAGAAAAAGAAACCGCCTTTGATGTTCCAGTACTTACGCACCAATGGTTTTACCACGAAAGTGCTTTTGTCTGAAGTGGTTACCCCTAAATTATTGTCGGTTGAGGAAGCGATGTTCCCAACTCCTAAACCAACGGTTACAGATGGGGCAACAAAAACACCCACAATTGGTAGGATCATGTTAGAATCGGTTTTGGCATCTCCGGTTTTTTCGCTTGAGAACGACACTTGTCCGGCAACCCACCAGGTTCCTTGTAATCCTTTATCTGCAACCTTTTCCTGTGCTTGAGCTGTTAGTCCTAACATTAAAACTCCAGCGGCTAAAAATAATTTTTTCATTTGTTTTGGTTTTAAATTACAGGTCAAAATTACAGGCAACTTTGTATGCAAAAACTGATAAAAATCATATACCACACTATTTTTTTTTCAAGATAATTTTGGCCTTTTGCGCTTTTTACGACCCGCATTTTGTCTTACATTTGCAGCATCATGGTAAAAACAGTCAACATTCTTAACAAGCGGGCTAAATTTGATTACGAGGTGCTCGAGACTTATACTGCAGGCGTCGTGCTTACCGGCACCGAAATCAAATCAATACGCGTAGGCAAAGCCAACATCACCGAAAGTTTCTGCGAGTTCAATGAAGGCAATGAGCTTTTCGCCATCAATACTTATATAGAAGAGTACGCGTTTGGCAACCAGTTCAACCACAAGGCGCGCAACGAACGCAAGTTGCTGCTCAACAAACGTGAACTCAAAAGCCTTGCGAAAAGCGTGCAAACCAAAGGACTTACCATTGTGCCGCTCAAACTCCACACCAATGAAAAAGGCTTGGCCAAGCTGGATATTGGTCTTTGTCGTGGAAAGAAAACCTACGACAAACGCGAATCGCTCAAGGAACAGGACACCAAAAGAGATCTCGACCGCATCAAAAAAGCCTACAACTAAAAATGAAATCTTTGCTTAGGAATGCGCGTGAAAACAAAGGTCTCGGTACACGTGAGGTGGCTAAATTGCTTAAGATCGACGCAGCGCTTGTGAGCAAGTTTGAAAGTGGCCAGCGCAATCCCACCAAAAAGCAACTCCAGCAATTTGCAGCACTTTATGCGATTGATCTGGACGAACTCACGTTGTTGTGGCTCAAGGAAAAAATATTGCGGGCAATAGAAGGCGAACCGTTAGGAACCCAGGCGCTCATAGCCGCCCAAAACGAAATCCAGCCAAGCCAGACCAAACCACAAGCTGCCGCAATCGATGCGTTGTTTGAAGAAATGGACGCACTCAAAACCAAAATAGAAAGCCTGCGAGACAGTCATGGCTAGCGTATTCCGATACCGGTGCGCTGCTAAGGCCAACCTGAAATTGGGACAAAGAAATAAAAGAAAAGAGCTGAATTACTTCAGCTTTTTATTATTTGATTATTTTTTTTGCGATTTTCACGCTCCCCGATTCGATACTTACTGTATAAATACCCGAAGCAAAATCAGCGGTATTGATTTTGGTTTCGCCATAGATTAATTGTTCCAAAATCAATCTTGAACTCGAGTCATACACTTTGATATTTCCAGTTTTGAATCCATTTATAGAAATTTCATCATCAAACGGAACTGGTGCAATTTGTACCGTTTGCTTTTCAAAATCAGCAGAAGCGAGTGTGCAGGTCAAGGCCGTTCCGGGAACATATGCACTGCCGCTACCCGTAGTCCACCAATGTCTCCAAAAGCCACCCGATCCCGTTTCCCAGTTTGACAGTTCAAAATAATTCGATCCATTCATAGTGCCTGGAACCATGTAGGCTTTTACCGCTTCTCCGTCCCTATTCCAAACCAAAGGTTGATTCGGGCTACAGGTTTCAGGTAAAAACTCGGTCGTGCAATTGGCTTGCACAAAGTAAGCATACTCCTCGTAATTCGGGTAGTCGCCATACACCGAGGCCTTTCCATTTTCATCGATGC
Source organism: Bacteroidota bacterium (assembly GCA_029561105.1). GTDB lineage: Bacteria > Bacteroidota > Bacteroidia > Flavobacteriales > Flavobacteriaceae > Flavobacterium. Next base: position 14,609 of record JAKQJQ010000326.1, on the reverse strand, counting down.
AGATTGCCACATATTCATTCGCGGCAATTCCAAACGAGCGCATGCCGCTCTCGCTTGCAATCCGCCCCATAAAAGTCATTAATCTTCCTCTGCGGTCGGGGTTGTCAAAATGCGTATCGGTTGTCACGTTTTGCAGGAAAGGAATAGTAAGGAAATCGTTATTGTCTAGCGTAACTGCAGCGTTATACGGATTTGATAATGCAGTCGACGAAGTAATTGTGCCATTCTGCGCTGAGAAATACCGCCCGCATAAAATAGCCATACCCGCGCTCGTCCCACCAATCGGGGCATGCTTGACATTGACGTGCGCGTTGATTAAGTCCTCGAGCGCATTGTTTTTGAAATAGGAAACGTAATTGTATTGGTCGCCGCCCGCAAACCAAATCATCTCGGCATTGGCCACCTTATTCAAAACATAAGGATTTGTAGCACCGGCGACCGAAGTGATTACCAAAGTCTCGACCGAATTCACCTGTACGCCCAATTCCGAATACAAATAATCATTGTACCCATTGCTTCCCGAGCTGCGCAACACCACGATATCGCCGCCATTTGCTTTCTGTAAAAGCCAACGCATGGCATTGTCGTGCTCGGTGGCGCCGCCCATAAGACAGATTCCGGGCTGGGGACTGGTGGTGACGTCGGTAGCGTTTCCGGTGAAATAACTCGTATAGCCCTGCGCCAAAAGCGAAACCGGGAACAGTAAAACTATTAGTATTTTCTTCATTTCTAGTTTTTGTTTTCCAATAAAGGTACAAAACGAAATTCGCCAAATTCATGTTTCTCAAACTGTGTCTCATTTTTTCTGATGAGCATGGTCATGATCTGGTGGTCTTCGCCAAGCGGAATCACTAGCCTTCCTCCTATCTTGAGTTGTGCCATGAGCGGTTTTGGGATAATCGGCGCGCCGGCGGTGACAATAATACTGTCAAACGGCGCATGATTGGGCAAGCCTTTGTAACCGTCGCCAAACGACAAATGCTTTGGGCGGATGCCGAGTTTTGGGAGCAAAATGGAGGTTTGTTTGAAAAGTTCATTCTGTCGTTCTACGCTGTACACCTTGGCGCCCATCGTACACAAAACCGCAGTCTGGTAACCCGAACCTGTTCCTATTTCCAAAATTTTATCGTCCTTTTTCACCTCGAGCAACTGACTCTGGAACGCCACGGTATACGGCTGCGAAATGGTTTGTCCGGCACCAATCGGGAACGCCTTGTCCTGATAGGCGTAGTCTTCAAAACCCGAATTCAGGAACAAGTGCCGTGGGATCTTTTTAATGGCCTCCAACACGTTTTTATCGGTGATGCCTTTCTCCAGCAGCAGCGCCGCGAGTTGGTTGCGTAAGCCTTGATGTTTGGCGGTATCTTTCAAAATATTGGGGATTTTATTCTTGTAAAAATGGCTGTCGCAAATATAATTTTTTGAAGCTTTATCCCGCTATCCGCTGTATCTTTTTTTTTCGTCCCTCCAAAAAAAGGATGCCGCTGCTATCGGGGCTAGGGCTTTCGTACAAATTCAAAATTCATCATCCAAAATTCAACATTGGTAAACCAAAATTCCTATTTTTGTTCCTCTCTGGTCCAAGGGCCAAACCGTTACGAAATAAAAAATACACTTATGCTAAAAGTTGGCGTTTTAGGTGCCGGGCATCTTGGGAAAATCCACCTGCGTTTGTTGCAGCAATCCGATAAATTTGAACTCGTTGGTTTCTACGATGAGAACCTTGAGAACGGCGCGAAGATCGAAAAAGAATTCGGCTACAAGCAATTCCATACCATTGCCACGTTGATTCATGCCGTGGATGTGATCGATATCGTCACCCCGACGCTTTCGCATTACAAATGCGCCAAGGTCGCCATCAAGTCGGGCAAGCACGTTTTTATCGAAAAACCCATCTCTAATACCGTTGCAGAAGCTGAGGAAATCATCGCGCTTGCTAACGAATACAACGTCAAAGGACAAGTGGGCCATGTAGAAAGGTTCAATCCTGCGTTCATCGCCGTCAAAGACTCAATCAAAAACCCGATGTTCATAGAAACGCACCGCCTGGCGGAGTTCAATCCGCGCGGCACCGATGTTCCCGTGGTGTTGGACCTGATGATTCACGATATCGACGCCATCCTTAGTGTGGTTGGTTCTAAAGTCAAACACATCAATGCGAGTGGTGTCTCGGTCATTTCAGACACGCCGGATATCGCCAACGCACGTATTGAATTCGAGAACGGCTGCGTGGCCAATCTAACGGCAAGCCGTATTTCACTCAAGAATATGCGCAAATCGCGTTTCTTCCAAAAGGATGCTTATATTTCTGTTGACTTCCTCGAGAAAAAATGCGAGGTAGTGAAGATGAAGGACGCGCCAGAAACGCCGGGCGATTTTGACATGATCCTGCAAAATGCCGAGGGCGTCAAGAAACAAATCTATTTCGCCAATCCCGATGTAGAGCAAAATAACGCGATCCTCGACGAGCTCGAAACCTTTGCCGAAGCGATCACCAATAACACCACTCCGGTCGTAACGCTTCAAGACGGCACTGAGGCTTTGCGTGTGGCTTATCAGATCATCGATTGCTTTAAAAAATAAACAGATTCCTCCTTCGTCGGAATGACAAGAACACTAAACACTAATTATAACATTTAAAAATGAAAAACATAGCTGTAATCGGTGCCGGTACGATGGGTAACGGAATCGCGCACACTTTCGCCCAAAGCGGATACACCGTAAAACTGATTGACGTTTCAGAAAAATCTTTGGATAAAGGCATGGCAACCATTGCCGCCAACCTAGATAGAATGGTGTCTAAAGGAACCATTTCCGAAGAAGACAAACTTAAAACGATTGGCAACATCATCACTTACACTGATCTGAAGGACGGTGTCGTGGGCGCCGATGTGGTCGTAGAAGCGGCTACCGAAAACGTTGACCTCAAACTCAATATCTTTAAGCAGCTCAACGAATACTGCTCGCATAGTACTATTCTGGCTACCAACACTTCTTCTATTTCAATCACGCAGATTGCAGCGGTTGTCACGCATCCGGAAAGGGTAATTGGCATGCACTTTATGAATCCGGTGCCGATTATGAAACTCGTGGAGATCATCCGCGGTTACAATACGTCATCCGAAGTCACCAAGGCCATCATGGAATTATCGGTAAAACTCAACAAAGTTCCTGTTGAAGTCAATGATTACCCTGGTTTTGTGGCCAACAGAATCCTCATGCCAATGATCAATGAAGCGATCGAAACCCTCTACAACAAAGTCGCCGGCGTTTACGAAATAGACACCGTGATGAAATTGGGTATGGGCCAACCCATGGGGCCTTTGCAACTCGCCGATTTTATTGGGCTCGACGTTTGCCTTGCCATCTTAAACGTAATGCACGACGGTTTCAAAAACCCAAAATACGCGCCGTGCCCGTTGCTTGTGAATATGGTTCGTGCGGGGAAACTCGGAGTGAAATCGGGAGAAGGTTTTTATGATTATTCTGAGAGTAAAAAAGCAGAGAAGATCGCGAAAATGTTTTTATAACCAACAATGGATAATGGATAATTGATAATTACCAACAACGAACATTATCAATTGTCAATTATCAATTATCAATTTACTTTGGCAACAATCATCCCTTTCAGAGCGGTTCGTCCGGCGCCAGACAAAGTCAGCCTCGTAACGTCGCGTTCGTACGACGAATATTCGGCTGCCGAATTGGCCTCGCAACTCGACTTCAATCCGTTTTCGTTTTTGCACGTCCTGAACCCGGCTTATGTGAACCAACAAAAGATTGGTCTCGAGAAACGCTTTAAATTGGTCGCCCAAAAATACCACGATTTCAGGTCAGAAGACATATTGGTGCAGGAAGAAAAAGAGGTGTTTTACCTTTATGAGATCCAGGCGAAAACCCAGACTTATACAGGTATCATTGCAGGAACGTCTGTTGCCGATTACCAGAATAATGTCATCAAAAGGCACGAGGATACTTTGCAGTACCGCGTAGAATTGTTCAAGGACTATTTACACCAGACGGGATTCAATACCGAACCGGTTTTGATAACTTATGCCGACAATAAAAATCTGAATGATTGGATTAGCCAAAAAAAGCTAAGTCCTTCATTATATGAATTTTCGACTACTAGGAAAGAAAAACACATTCTTTGGAGGATTGATTCTGAAGCCGATATCGAATGGCTTAAAAACCAATTTGAAAACATCGGGGATTTGTACATCGCCGATGGTCACCACCGATCGGCTTCGGCAGAGTTGCTTTACGAGCAGGACAAAGCTTCGGGCAATGCACACCTTGATTATTTCATGAGTTTTTTGATTGCCGAGAGCAACGTAAAAATTTATGAATACAACCGCATCATCCGGGATCTGAACGAGCATACTAAGGAAAGTTTCCTTGCCGAATTGTCGGAGCGCTTCTGGATCAAAAACAAGGCGCAGGAATTGTGGAAACCCACACGTAAGTTTGAATTTGGGATGTATCTCGATGGCGATTTCTACGCGCTCACTCTTAAGGATGAAAACAATTTCCATTCGGCACTCGAAAGCCTCGACGCTCAAATCCTTTACGAAAAAGTACTGCACCCGATTTTGGGCATTGCCGATTTGCGCAACGATGAACGCATCGATTACATTCCCGGCAACCAATCGATTATGACCATCAAGGAAGTGGTTGATGAAGGTGAATTCGAGGTAGGATTCATGCTGTTCCCGGCCGAAATCGGCGAAATCACGGCGCTGGCCGACAATCACCTGATCATGCCGCCCAAAAGCACGTACATCGAGCCCAAGTTTCGCAGCGGGCTCGTGATTTACGAAATCTAAAATACCTACGCATGTCTATCGCCCAAAACCTACAATCCATCAAGTCGCAATTGCCCGAGCACGTCACTCTTGTGGCGGTTTCCAAAACCAAACCCGTCGCCGACCTGATGCAGGCTTATGACGCGGGCCAACGCGTATTTGGCGAGAACAAAATCCAGGAAATGACCGACAAGTTTGAGCAAATGCCAAAGGATATTAACTGGCATATGATTGGGCACGTGCAGAGCAATAAGGTCAAATACATGACACCTTATGTCGCTTTGGTTCACGGCGTTGACAGTCTGAAATTGCTTTCTGAAATCAACAGGCAGGCGCAGAAAAATAATCGTGTGATTGATTGCCTCTTACAGGTGTATATCGCAGAAGAAGATACGAAATTTGGTCTCGACGACGATGAATTGCAGGAATTGTTGTCTTCGGATGAATTCTGTTCGCTGAAACACGTCAGGATTCGAGGTCTCATGGGCATGGCAACCTTTACAACAAACCAACAACAGATTCGCAAAGAATTCGACCATCTGAAAGCGGTTTTTGATACCTTTGCAACCGAATACCAATTCGATACCCTCTCCATGGGCATGTCTGGCGATTATCAAATCGCGATATCCAGCGGAAGTAATATGGTTAGGATTGGCAGCAGTATTTTTGGTTCCCGATAAGACAACCGCCCCATTTTTAGCTCCAAAACCTACAGCATTTGTACGCAATACTTGACATAGAAACCACCGGTGGACAATACAACGAAGAAGGCATTACCGAAATTGCCATCTATAAATTCGACGGCCACGAAATCGTAGACCAGTTCATCAGCCTGGTCAACCCCGAAATCCCAATCCAACCCTTTGTGGTTAAACTCACCGGCATCAATAACACCATGCTGCAATCGGCACCCAAGTTTTTTGAGGTGGCCAAACGCATCATTGAAATCACCCAAGGTTGCATCATCGTGGCACACAATGCGGTTTTTGATTACCGCATCCTGCGCACCGAATTCAGGCGTTTGGGTTACACCTTTGAAGCGCAAACCCTTTGTACGGTGGAGCTCGCAAAAGTGCTCATGCCAGAACAGGAATCGCATAGTCTGGGCAAACTCGTCCGCGCGCTGGGCATCCCGATGGCCGACCGACACCGAGCCAGCGGCGATGCGATGGCGACTGTGAAACTGTTTAAGATGTTACTGGACAAAGACCTCGAGAAAGTAATCGTAAAAGGGCTCATCCAAACCGAAGTGGTCAAAGGATTGGCACCAAAATTACTGGATATTGTAGACAATTTACCTTCGAGAACCGGTGTTTATTACATCCATCGCGAAGACGGCCAGATCATCTACATTGGCAAGAGCCGGAACATCAAGAAACGCGTCAACCAGCATTTTACGGGCACCACGAGCAAATGCAAAAAAATCCAGCGTGAGGTATTTAGGGTGACTTTTGAGGAAACCGGTAGCGAACTCATCGCATTGCTAAAAGAAAGCGAAGAAATCAAGCGCAACCAACCCGTATACAACCGCTCGCAACGCAAGACGGTTTTTCCTTGGGGATTGTACTTGCAGGAAAACCCAAACGGTTACCTTCAATTGTTGGTTAAAAAAATCGATACCAAACAAAACGAACTCGCCTCTTTTGCAAGCTTCCTGGAAGCAAAGAATTTCCTGTTCAAAACCACCACAGACTATGCGCTATGCCAGAAAATCAATGGGCTTTGGGAAGGCGACGGTGCGTGCTTTGCACATTCGGTAGCGGCTTGTGATGGCGCTTGTTTGGGTGAAATCGGTACAGAAGTTTACAATTTGCGTGTCGAGGAATTTGTCGATAAAACCAGGTTCGGTAACAAAACGCTTGTACTGCTTGACCGCGGCCGGAACGTGAACGAACGCAGCGCTATTTTACTTGAAGCGGGCGTTTACAAAGGGTATGCTTTTTACGACCTCAATTACCAGATCCACAATATTGACATTCTGTATAAAATACTGGTGCCGATGGCCGATAACCGCGATACGCGCAGCATCATCCAAAACCATATCAGGAAAAGCAAACACGTCAAAATCGTGACATTATAAAACCATTTTTGCGGCAACGCTTTCGCGAAGTTTGCTTATTTTTGGGTAAGTACTAAAATGAAACCCTTGCGTCCCATTACTTCAAATCGATTGCGTCGAAAATTCCATCAGGTCATCTACGAGGCCGATACGCCAGCGGGCAAGATTTTCGATTTGGTATTGCTGCTGCTGATTATTATCAGTATCGTTACCGTAATGCTCGAAAGCGTAGCCGAAATCAGGCTCAAATACGGTAATCTGCTTGAAATCATTGAGTGGGTGATTACGGTTTTTTTTACGATAGAATACGTCGGGCGCGTTCTTTCTGTGGGCAAGCCGCTCAAATACATCTTTAGTTTTTATGGCATCATAGATTTGTTGGCGATGCTTCCGGCTTATATAGACCTATTGTTTCCGGGGATGCATTTTCTACTCTCGCTACGCGCGATTAGGCTGTTGCGCGTTTTCAGGATATTGAAATTGGTGCATTTTGTGGGTGCAGGGAACGCGCTTATTGAGGCACTCAACAAGAGCAAAAGCAAGATTGCTGTTTTCCTGTATACGGTGGTGGTGCTTTGCATCATCCTGGGAACGATCATGTATATGGTAGAAGGCCCCGAGAATGGATTTTCAAGCATCCCAATCAGCGTGTACTGGACGATTGTTACCTTAACCACCGTAGGCTTTGGCGATATTACACCACAAACACCACTGGGGCAATTCATTTCTGTGCTGATCATGATTTTGGGGTACGGGATTATAGCCGTGCCCACGGGCTTGGTCACCGCGCAATTCATGTCAAGCCGCACCGAACCAGATACCAATACCCAATCCTGCCCGAACTGCAGTGTTTACCATCACCGTGACAACGCTAAATTTTGCTACAATTGCGGACATGAACTCGACAAAAAATGAAGACTTTAATTACGGTTGTAGGACCCACTGCCATAGGAAAAACCGCCTTATCGATTAAGCTCGCGCAGCATTTTAACTGTGAAATCGTGTCTTGCGACAGTCGGCAGTTCTTTAGCGAAATGCGCATTGGCACTGCTGTTCCCGACGGTAATGAACTTGCCGCAGCGCCGCACCATTTCATCCAGAACAAATCGATTTTTGAGCATTATACGGTGGGCGATTATGAAAAAGAAGCGATTGCTAAACTCGACGAATTGTTCGGGACCAACGATTTCGCCGTTCTGGTAGGCGGATCAGGTTTGTATGTGGACGCCGTGTTGAAGGGCTTTGACAATTTCCCCGCTATTGATGCATCGGTACGCGAGTCGGTTTCTAAAAACTATAACGAACGTGGAATTGGTTGGCTGCAACAGCAATTGCAGGAATTCGATTCGGCTTATTACGCGAAAATACAAGCCGAAAACCCCCAGACTTTGATGAATCCGCAACGGCTCATGCGTTTTGTAGAAGTGTGCCTGGGAACCGGAAAATCGTATTCGTCATTTCTTGACCAAAAGAAAAACGAGCGCCGCTTCACTCCTATTTTGATTGGGTTGGATGCCAGTCGCGACGTAATGTATGACCGGATCAACCGCCGTGTTGATCTGATGGTCAATGCCGGTTTGGTGGAGGAAGCGCGGCAACTGTATCCCAATAGGCAATTGAATGCCCTGCAAACCGTGGGTTATCGGGAGTTGTTTGATTATTTTGAGGGAAAAACAAGCCTCGAGACCGCCATCGATGAAATCAAAAAAAATACGCGCCGTTTTGCCAAAAGGCAGTTGACGTGGTTCAAACGCAACGAAAACGTTCGATGGTTTGACTTTAAAACTGATAGCGAAACGATTATACAATCAATACGATGCCAATAGCTGAAAATTTTACATCTGTTTATTCCCATGAATGGGAAATCAATTTCACCCAATGTGCGCCCAACGCCTATCTAAAGTATGTGGATTTGTGCAACCTCTTGCAACTCACCGCAGCCGAACATTCGATTTTGGGCGGATTGAGTTTCAATGATATGCAGGTGTTTCACCAGGCTTGGGTACTCAGCAGAATCCGTGTAGAGATTACCGCATTGCCCAAATGGCAGGACAAGGTTACAGTTAAAACCTGGATTGAGGACTTGCATGGCGCCCGGTCGGTGCGGAATATTGAGATGTACCTTGACGGAAAAAAAATTGTAGGCGCTACTACCTATTGGGCCGTTTTCAATACGCAATTGCGAAAGGCCGAGGCGCTTGCCCTGCCGCATGAACACTTTGAGAAATTCCCTAATTGGCACGCGACCGAAAAAGGGTTTTCAAAAATTGACTTAGCGCGTGAAACGGAATTGGTAAAGGAACATCGCGTGGTGCTTTCGGATTTGGATATCGTGAACCACGTAAACAATGTGAAATATTTGGAATGGTGCCTAGATACTTTGCAGCCGAAAGCCATTTTAAAACAGCAAATCAAGGCGCTTGAAATGAATTTCATGCGGGAATTGAATTTGGACGATTTGGTTGCGATACAAAGTTCGGGTATTAAAAAACCTGAGTTTTTTAGGGTTGAAAAAGACGGGAAGAGTTGTTTTGCTTTGGAATTGGAGTGGTCGTAATTCAATATTCAAAATTCGTTATTCAACATTCAACCTTTCTTTTAATATTGAATATCGAACAACGAATAATGAACTTTGAAGTGGGATGCACTAGCCCGGATTGCAGCGGCATCCTTTTTCTGGCTTCTTTAGCCAGGAAAAGATACAGCGGAAAGCCGGATTAGCTCCTGACAAAAAACAAAAAAGCCCCGAAAATTCGAGGCTTTTATTTATTCTGATACTTTGTTCTTGACGACGAGCCTGAAACCTTCGCCGTGGATGTTGAGGATTTCTACGTCTTCATCGGCTTTGAGGTACTTACGCAGTTTGGCGATGTAAACATCCATACTCCTTGAAGTAAAGTAGTTGTCGTCTCTCCAGATTTTGGTAAGCGCCAATTCACGCGGCATGAGGTCGTTTTCGTAAACGGCGAGCATTTTTAGCAATTCGTTTTCTTTTGGCGACAATTTAATGGGCTCATCATTCTTGTACGTTAGGAAACGTAGCTTTGAATTGAGGTGGAAATTGCCGATTTGGAACTCGAATTTCACGTGGTCGGTCTTGACATCTGAGGCTTTGCGTTGGATGATGGCCTTGATTTTCATGAGCAACACTTCTGAATCGAAAGGTTTGTTGAGATAATCATCGGCACCTACTTTGTATCCTTTAAGTACATCTTCCTTCATCGATTTGGCGGTTAGGAAAATAATGGGCACTTCCTTGTTTTTCTCGCGGATTTCCTTGGCCAATGTGTAACCGTCTTTGTACGGCATCATTACGTCGAGTATGCAGAGATCGTAAGTGTCCTTTTTGAATTTTTCGAAACCTTCCATTCCGTTTTTGGCCAAAGTGACATCGAAGTCATTCAACGTCAAGTAGTCTTTCAGGATCGCCCCGAAATTCTGGTCATCTTCTACCAAAAGAATTTTTTTGTTTTCAGTTTCCATATGCTTTTTTTTAATTGATGAGTGGTATTTTGATAATAAATGTACTTCCTTTTCCTTTCTCGCTTTCCACGAATATCTGACCGTTGTGGTCGTCGATAATCCTTTTAACGTAGGCGAGTCCTAATCCATGGCCTTTTACGTTGTGCAAATCACCGGTGTGTTCGCGGTAGAATTTTTCAAAAATTCTTTTTTGTGCCACTTTGCTCATTCCGGCGCCTTGGTCTTTGACTTTTACGATGACGAAATCTTTTACGTTTTCTGTATAGATGTCAATCACAGGCGCTTCGGGCGAGTATTTGATGGCGTTGTCAAGAACATTTACAATGACATTTGTAAAATGTACGTCATTGAGCAATACCGTTGTCCTGTTGGCATTGAAATGTGTCGTAATCGTACCTTGACGGTCTTCTATTATTAAATTGACATGCTCAATGGCTTCCTCAATCACTTCGTGAATGTTGTTTGATTCCTTACTGATCTCGAGTTCTTTTTTCTCAAGTTTGGATATGCGCAATACGTTCTCTACCTGCGCGTGCATGCGTTTGTTTTCATCACGAATCATTTGCAGGTAACGGTGCACTTTGTCTTTATCTTCAATCACCTTTGGGTTCTTGATCGCGTCGAGCGCGAGGTTGATTGTGGCAATCGGCGTCTTGAACTCATGCGTCATGTTGTTGATAAAATCGGTTTTGATTTCTGAAATCTGTCGTTGCCTGATCAATTGGTTGAGCGCACTTGAGTAAGCAATGATGATGATCAACGTAAAAACAATCGAGAGTATGGTTATCCCTACCAGATCTGAGAAAAGAAATTTTTCTTTCTGCGGAAAACAAACCAACAACTGGTATTTATTATTGCCCTCGTTGTCGGTAAATATGGGTATGGTATAAGTATCATTCTTTTCGTACCTGAACTTATCTGATTGGACTTTTGTAGCCAGACCATTGCTGTAGACCGCGTACTGAAAAGGAGTTTTAACACCGTATTCGTTAAGCTCGTTGTACAATAGCTTTTGCAGGTTTTCTTTAGTAATTCTTTCCTGCAAAGGCTTGGCTGCAGCTATATCTTTAAAAAAAATCTCAAATTGCGCATTATCGAGGATGTCGAGCTTCACATTTTTTTGAGTCTTTACGTCGGGCGTGACTTTATGTTGTACGTTCGAATTATCGATGCTGGCATTGTTGTAGACTTCGGTCACCCGCTTGGACGAAAAATTCTTAAGCTTGAGGCTGTCAATTTTTTTATCAAAGAACGAGGATGAAATATTGTAATCCTCAGAGATAATATTATTAGAATAAATAATGGTTTCGTTGGTACGCGAATCTCTCTGATAATAACCGAATTCAAGGAAATCACTCTTTTGAGGTTCTTTCCCGATACTGTCTTTTAGTTTTTTATATTTGTCGATAAAGCTGTACGCTTCTTCTTTTTCAAGCTTATCGGCGACGTTGCCTATTACCTGTTTGACGTGAAATCGGAACTGCTCTTCGTTATTCTTAAAAGACGTGTTGAACCAATAAACCTGTACTAAAATTATCCCGATTAAGGACAAACTCATGAGTAAGACAAGCAATCGGAAAAACAATTTATTCATCTTAACAAAGTTATCATTTTAACATTTGTACCTTTAATACATTAACCAAAGATTAACATCTAAACCGAATTTTAGCGAATTGTCAGTTTTTTTAATATTTTGCCTGCTTGTGCTTTGGCTTCGTCCCCATTTGTATTGTCGATTACATAATCGCTTTTTGCGATACGTTGGGCATCGGTCCATTGGTTGGCAATCCGCCTTAAGACTTCGTCGCGCGTAACGCCATCCCTTTTTATCACCCGCGCTATCCTGATTTCCTCGGGAGCGGTAATGGTAATTATGGCATCACAGTTTTTGTAACTTCCGGATTCAAAAAGTATCGCCGCTTCTTTAATTACGATGGGTGCATTGGCATGTTGGGTCAGCCATAAATCAAAATCAGCTTTTACCGCAGGATGGATAATGGCATTGAGTTGTTTTAATTTTTCGGGATCCGAAAATACGAGTTGCGCTAGTTTTTGGCGATTCAATCCACTACCGTTAAAAACGTCTGCCCCGAATTGATTTTTGATTTGTTTGCGGACTTTTGGTAATGCGGTGACATTTCTCGACGCATCGTCGGCAATGTAAACAGGAATCCCGAGCGACTTAAAGTAGCTGGCGATTGTTGATTTACCGCTTCCGATTCCACCTGTCAGGCCAATGATTTTTGTCATTTGGAAAAGAATAATTCAGGAAACGCTTCCTGTGGTTTCTGTTTGAGAATATTGATTCGGCAGAAGGAGGCAATAAAACCAGAACCATATCCAAAAAATTGCTTCCAAACCGCCACTAGCGAAAGCCACCCAATCTTAAGGCTTTTATTCTGGACAGACGCCACCACGAACAATACCACAAAATAGAGGCAGTACATTTTGAAGAAAAAATCGATCCTGAAAAACACCAGTAAAACCGACAGGGCAAGTCCGATAATAAAAAACGACGGGAAAAAATAGGTGAGCTTACCGTATTGCGGGTGCCAATGGTTTAAAATGGGGCGCGCCTTTCCGAATTTATTGACCTGAATAGAAAACTTGTCCCAATCTATACGCCGCTTGTGGTACACGTAGGCCGAAGCGTACAATTTGGTTTCGAATCCGAGATTCCAAAGCCGGATGGATAAATCGGGATCCTCGCCAGGATGGATGTTGCCAAAACCGCCCGAAGCCTCAAACGCTTTCCTGGACAATCCCATATTAAAACTGCGCGGCTGGAATTTGCTTATTTTTTCGGACCCTCCGCGAATGCCTCCGGTTGTCAAAAACGAAGTCATTGCAAAATTAATTGCTTTCTGGATGTCAGAAAACGAATCAAGCGCTTTGTCTGGACCGCCAAAACAATCTACATAATCGTGCTCGAGTTGAAAAGCGACAGCGGTGAGGTATTCGCTCGGAATGATACAGTCCGAATCAAAAATAATGAAATAATCGCCTTTTGCTTTTTGCATCCCAAAATTTCGCGAATCACCAGGGCCGGAGTTTTCCTTGAAATAGTAAGATATATCGAGTTGGTTGCGATATTGTAAAACTACAGATTCGCAAGTATTGGCAGATCCGTCTTCAACAATTACCACTTCAAATTCCCCGCTGTAATCTTGTTTGGAAAGGCTTTCCAGAAAGTCGGCTACTTCATCCGGACGATTGTAGACGGGAATCACCAATGACAAAAACATATTCTTTTTTTAACAAATATAAGCTTTATAAAAACAAAACCACCCTTTTGGGTGGCCCTGAATAGTGTCATTATTCTTTAATCACTTTGAGTGTTTTGATCCGGTCTTGCGTTGTCACCTTAACGATGTAGGTGCCTTGCGATAACAAGCGTAGGTCAACTTTTACATGGTCGCCATCCGATGGAACCGTCATTACCTGTTGCCCGATTAAATTGTAGATTTCTAGATTTTTGATGTTTTGCTTAGCTGAAACTTCCAAAACGTCCTTTACCGGATTCGGGTAAGCTTTGAACGAACGATCATCAAAATCGGCAGTAGTCAAAGTCGGACTCCATGCTGCAACCTGGAAAGTTCCGTATACGTCATTGCCGTATTCCCAAACCCGTGCATAGATTATTTCGCCTGGCATTAATCCTGTGAGTGAGAGTTTTGAAAAAGCGCCTACGCCATCATCGTCATTGCATCCTATCACGTTGAGATTGCTGCAGTCTCCTGTAAAAGCCATGAGTACGGTATCATTGAGTGCCGATCCCGGATTGGGTTGTACTTCTATAGTGATGTTTCCGTCGGCAGGAACGACCGCGTTGTACCAAACGTCCCCGCCAAATCCAAATGTCGCGCACGAAGGCCCGGGAACTCCGGTCGTCTTTGTAGCGCTGACATTGGTTCCTACAACTGGATATTCTTCAAAAGCGGTACCTGGAGTCAAGGTTACAGCGCCGTCGCAATCGTCGTTCAAAGGAGCTGGTGCCAAGGTTGTAAATATTACCGGTGCCGACCAATTGCTATATCCGTTCACTCCACAATCGGCTCTTACGTACGCTTCGTATGTTGTTCCCGCCTCTAAGCCGGCAATGGCGACCTGCGAATTCACATTTGGATTAGACGGTACGCCTGTGGGCACACCGCCGCCAACTGGAGTGATGTGCAAATCCCAGTCGGTTTGGCTACATACTCCTTGCCATTCTAGCTCTACCGTGTCAGACAATAATCCACTGGCAACAAGCCCGATAGGAA
>JAKQJQ010000320.1 GCA_029561105.1 Bacteroidota bacterium | reverse complement strand
AGGTGTCGAATGAATGATATTTACATTTAGCGTTGTCCAAGTTGGTTTTTTATTTTTCTTAGGAACCGTGGCGCGATCACTTCTTTTTGAAAACGCTCCCACGAACCTTGGTTGATGTTTTGGATTGATTTTTGGCCTTTGCTGTTTGAATTGTATTTTTCTAAAAGCATCGCGGTTTTGCTGTCCGAGAAACCAATCCCAAATATACCAGGTCGATTAGTCATTAGGTACGCACTATTTACAAACTTTCGCTCCTTTATCAAATCGACGCGACCGCCAGCAAGCGGATTAGTCCTAATTTTGTTAAGTCGGTATATTTCGCTGCGGTAATACCCAATCCTACTACCATCAGGCCGCTCACCGCGCGTAAATTCATCCTCCTTAATTCCCAGCAGGTTTGTCTCTTCTTTTATTACTAGCTCCCGAACCATTCCCTGCAACGTCGACAGGTTCAATAGCGGCTGTAACCTCTGGTGTATTTGTTTTGGGCTGCTCATTTTTCGCTTTTTTACAACCGTGGCATTCTTCATCGTTGCCGCGATTAACTGATTTTAAAAACTGTTCAATCAATTCATCGCTTTGTTGGTTGCTGTTTTCTTTGATGAATTTCTTTTTGTCGGCGCACGACATAGCCATGAACTTGTCAGCTGTTTCTCCGAAGATTTCAATATTGAATATCTGCATTTTATTTTTCTTTAAAGTTAATAAAAAAGCGGTACGATAATTCAATACCCATACCGCTTTTCACCCAATCATGAAACTATTTTAAGCAACCGGCGTAATAGCTGCCGTGGTTCCTGCGTAAAACTTCGGCTTGGTTGTTCCGAGTTTTGCAACCGCGACCGCTGGCGAGGCCGTAGCGTCGTAAAGGTCAACTACCCAACTTTGAGAGCTGGTTGAGAGCGTGGTGGTTGGTGTTAGCGCGTACTCACCCGTCGAGGGATTAAAAGCTGATAAAGTGATAGTGTCTGCAACCCCATTCAACCTTGCCCTGAATTGCGCAACGTCCAAGCCTAAAATTGGCGTTAGGTCGTTTTGCATCCAAGTTGGTTTTACATAAATCTTACCTTCAGAAACATCAGCACGGCCTGTCATTTTCACGCCAGTCACGTTATTGATGTCAGTGTTTGGATTGAAATCCAAATTGTACAAGTAACCGCCTCTTGACGCGTAACCGTCTAGGTCGGTGATTTGGTACATAACCTTAACTTGCGCCTTTGTAGATCCTGTTGCAGCCTCGTAGGTCATCACCTCGTACATACCAACATTGAACCCGCTCCAAGATAATCCGTCGATTGACGTGTTTACTTT
>JAKQJQ010000264.1 GCA_029561105.1 Bacteroidota bacterium | reverse complement strand
TTATTTTCAAAGTGATCCCAGCAATGGGAATGAATGTTTTCGATTTCCTCCGGTTCGTAATCTTTGCCGTTCGTGTCCACGATGGAAAGAATTTCGATCTCTGCTTGTTCGTCCGGCTCCAGCGGTTCGCCGTGCGTGCCGCGTGAACCGCGTGAGGGCGGGGTATATTGGTAGGTGATAGTTAACTCTACTTCGCGCGTTTGGAAAGTGTGCGTTTCGAGTTCGGCGGTGTGAAGGAAAGAGTGTTGCATGATTGGTCGTTTTTATTTTGCCGAACCCCACTGGCTTGCCATTGCCCGTGCAATTCCGGGATATGTTTTTGATCGTAATTCGGCACGGTTTTCAGATGGTGATAGATTATTTTGCCCGCTGTCCGTCTGGTTTGACCAGCGAGGCCGCCCGTTAACCATTCTGGGGGCGCAATATCCTGTGTGAATCAATGGCGGCAAATCCTTTAACCAAAGGCAGGTTTTTTTACTGGCATCGTCGCCAAAGTTGTACGGGTTGAAAATTTGATCGGGCTTTTTGAAAATGCTACTCATTACGCCAACCGGGTTTTCGATTGCCACTCTTTTTATTTTGCAGTTGTAAAGCGCCATGAAAAAATTTGCAGCCTTTACCCGTGCCGCTTTTCTGTCGTCACCGACAAGGGTCCCCGGTTTTACTTTTTGATGGCAAGGTCCGGCTTTGTATGCCCATTCGGCGGAACACGTCAGGTAGGTGCAGTCAGGGAAGAAAATACCCATATCCCAATCATACATTTCTATTGCCGCAAAAACATCCATTTGCAGATGCCATTCATGATGCCCGCCGGAACACGGCTTCAGGTCGCAACTATACGCTTCGTGCCCCATGTTTCTAAGGGCAATGCAAACGATCTGACTTTCTTCGCAGCCAAGTATTATTTTCATTTTGCCTTATTGTAGTATTCGGTGCAATATGCTTTTAATTGATCGGCGGTAAATCCATTTACTTTTTTACCTGTTGCAATTGCCTTTTTGTACATTTTTTCAAGTTGTAAGGCGTTGTTGAAGTATTGCTTTTTCAATTGCTCCACAGAAACGCCAAATTGGTTAGCAATCCTTTCAATAGAAAATGGCGGCATGATCTTCTTTTTTGTGTGAATGATAGGTCAAATGTACGGGGTGTTTTAATACCGTGCAAGCAATTACCAATATATTTTGAAAATATTTTCACACGAAAACGCAAAGGGTAGAAAATCAATGTTTTGGGCAATAAAAAGCCCGCCACGTTCATGCGTGGCGGGCAAAATAAACCCACTATATGACAATGCAAAGTTTGCTGCGTGGGCGGGAATCGAACCCGCTTTTCTGTTTAGTCGCAGTTGCCGCCAATTGCCCGCGCAGACCTATATATGAATGTAGACATTTATTTCATGTGAACTTCAATCTGCCGGTGAAACTCGTATTTGCCCGGTGCGTACTTGCTCAGAAACCTTTCGATACGATCATCGCCTAAACGGATGCGCTTGCCTGATTTTGAAATGCGTTTTTCGCCCGCGTCGATATTTGCCTGGCATAGCCCGTTCCGCTCTTTGGTTGTGAGGTCGGCCCACACTTTTGGTT
>JAKQJQ010000260.1 GCA_029561105.1 Bacteroidota bacterium | reverse complement strand
ATACTCTGCCCAATGTCCAGCAGCATCAAATCCTTGCCCTTGTTGAAAAACTTGCGGATGGCCTCCTCGTGGTTGATTTCGATGTAGCCGAACGTGTCGAAATGGTAACCCAAAACCTTGTCGCATTCTACGAAATCCGACGCGATGATGGCATCGTCTACATCCATCGTGAAATTACTGCCGATACAAAGGATGGCGAGGTCTAGTTTGGTGCGCATCGGGATGAGTTTCATGTCCATCGTAAGTGCGGTGTCTCCCGAAATGTAGATGTTTTTGTGTTCACCTTCGATGACAAAACCGCCGGGATTGCCGCCGTAAGTGCCATCGGCAAAGGAACTGGAATGGATGGCATTGACGTATTTGACGGTACCGAAATCGAATTTCCAGCTGCCGCCATGGTTCATCATGTGGGCTTTGAAGCCTTTCTGCATGTAATGGGTGGCAATTTCTGCGTTGGAGATAATCACGGCGTCGGGATTGAATTGCAGGATGTGCTCTACATCGAGCGTGTGGTCCTGGTGCGCGTGGGTGAGCATGATATAATCGACGCGGAATGCATTGATGTTGATGTGCGCGGCTTTTGGGTTGGCAGAAATGAACGGGTCAACGAGGATGGATTTCCCGCTGATTTCAATGCCGAGCGCGGCGTGCCCATAAAAAGTAATTTTCATAACTGTTAGTTGAAATGGTTGATGGTGGCGTTGACCACCTGGACGATGATATCGGTAAAGAAATAAATCAGCGACAGCGACAACAGTACCGAAATAAGAAAGGTGCTGATGGCGAGTTTCTTGAGTTCGGGATCGAGCAATCGCGGCTCCTTGTTGTTGTAAACCGTACGCAAATGTTTGATGAGCGGAATATAGGCAATCACGAACAAGTAAATATCGAAGTTGATGTAACCCGGATCGCTGTCTTTGTACCAGTCAAAAAGGAATGCAAACACGAGCATGGCAATCATGGCCGTGACGACCAGGAAATAATGGTAGGCTTTGGCTTTGGCGCCGCCGATTTTTACGACGATGGTGTTCTTGCCTGCTTTCCTGTCGGAAGCCTCATCGCGCATATTGTTGAGATTGAGGACACCTACGCTGAGCAAACCAATAGCGGCGGCGGGCAAAATGAGTAAAGGGTCGATCTCCTTGAGGTACATGAAACTTACACCCAGCGTGCTCACAAGCCCGAAGAATACAAACACGAACACGTCGCCGTAACCACGATAACCATAGGCGGTGTTGCCTACCGTATATCGGATGGCCGACGCTACCGCCAAAGCACCCAACGTCAGGAAGAACAACGAGTACACCGGATTGGTTTTCTTAAATGAAAAGTAAATCAGCGTCACCGCCGAAAGCATCGTAAGGATTGAGGTAATGACCATGGCGCGTTTCATGGCCGCTGCCGAAATTACGCCGCTTTGCAGGGCGCGTTTGGGCCCGACACGGTCTTCATTGTCGGTTCCTTTGACCCCGTCGCCGTAGTCGTTGGCAAAATTGGACAGGATTTGCAGCAGCAAAGTAGTGCTCATTGCGAAAGCGAAGATTTTCCAGTTGGGCCGGGCTTGTGACATGGCGTAAAAACAGCCTAAGATGATTCCTGATACCGAGAGTGGCAGGGTGCGTACCCGCGCGGCTTCTATCCAGTGTTTCATGTTTTAATTGAGAATTGATAGTTGACAATGCCAAGCTGTTGTAAAATATTGCTTTCAAATTTACGACTTGCCTCTTAATTATTGATTGTTATTTATCAATAAATAATTATTAAAAATGAAAGCCGAAGCCAACCATGACATACTCCAAGGCAAGGCAAATCATTAGTTTTTTCATAGTTTATTTCAATGGTTAAAAATTACATCCAATTGCTGTCTGAGGTTTCTATCTCGTACAACCAGAGGTTTACATGTTGTTTGATGGTTTCAAAATCGCCGAGCTGGAAAGCAATTTTCCCGCCTGCGGTATGCAGGGTCAACGATCCGATACCGAGACTTTTGTGCCAGAAAAGCTGCGAGGTGGTTATGGCTTGTATGCGTTTGGGCTCGATGATTTCATGGCAGATATCCCAGGCACCGCTTTGTTTGATGATGAAATCGTCATGGATAAACAGCCGGTTGTTATTGAATTTGAAAAACTGCAACATACTTACAAACAACACGTAAACCGGAACCAGATAGCCTGCAGGATACAACGATCGCGGATAGTAATAGCCAAAGGTGTAAAACGCGGCGAGCGGCAAGCCCACCGTAAGGAACAACGCAAAAACCAGTTTGCGGAAATTGGGTTTGAGCATCAGTCCTTTCTCGGGAATTCGGCCAAAAAGCAGTTTGAGAATGGCATCGCGCTCGGTTTCATTGCAGCCAGGCACTTCGATGGCGGCATTGCGTTCTTCGTGGTCATCGCTTTTGGCCTGTTTGATCTTGAGGTTGAGGATGTCCATTTTCTTTTGAAAATAGTTACGCGAGGCCGACACCATCTGGACTTTCTCGGGTTTAAGTATGGTGCTTTTAGTATGGAGCAATCCAAACGACAACAACAGCGAGCCTTTTTGCCTGGTAATCTTGTAGTCGAAGTATTTAAAAATAATCCGTACCAAATTGATCGCGAGTACAACTAAAAACAAAAACGAAACGCCTACAAGGAAAACCTGAAGCATGCGTTTGCCATCCACATAGTTTTCAATGTCTTCATCGTGAAACACATCGCGGCCGGTAATTTTGTGGATATTGTCTGATAGGGTAAAGAAAAACAGCAACAACAATGAAAAACTACGGATGTAATTTGATGTGATGCCTACTTTAATCAGGCTCGGCAAACCAATCTTGACAAACGGTGGCCGGGCATCTAGATCTTTTGCATCGTCCGGATCTCCTGCAGTAGAAATGTCGGGCGACACCCGGGGCCTTTTGGTGTTATCCAGAAGCCTGGATTTGAGTGCTAAGGCTAGCGGATGCGAAATCGCCTTGATTTCTCCCTCCTTATGGTTGCTTCCCGCGGTATCCACATCAAGCGCGTACACACCTATTATTTTCTGCAATAACGATTGATTGATGTTGACCTGCTGGATCTTATCTAGCTGGATGGCCGTTTTTGACTTGTTGAAAATGCCTTCGCTGATGATGAATTCGTCATTTTCATAGTCGAGGTAAAACGTAAAATTGATGTATTTCAGATAAGCCACAACACCAACAATGACAAATAGAGCAGCTATCCCGGAGTAAAGCCAAACCTTACTGACATCGTTGAACCGAAACACCCAAACCAACAAAACAGGCCAAAACGCACGCGCATAATGCCGCATGGTGTCCAGGAACATCACCAAAACACCAATGGGCGACTGTTTTTGTGGTTCTTTGAAGAGACCTTCCATTAGAGCTCTTTTTGTATTTTGCCCATGAGCAATTGTTTGATGTTCTCGGCGTGTTCTTTTTTGATTCCCGGTATTTCAAGATCGCTTGCACTGCCACCAGCAGTAAAGATTTCAATCTTGGCCAAGCCAAACAAGCGCGAAATGAGCCCTTCATGCAAAGCCACGTGTTGGATCCTGTTATAAGGAATAACCATGGTGTTGGTTGCAATAATCCCTTGCCTGAATAGGACGTCGTGGGTCCTGAAAGCAAAGCCTTTTTTAGAAAAACCCAAGCGGACAAAAAAGAGGATTAGGGCAAACAAAATCAGCAGCCCGCCCACAACTTTAGTCTCATAGCCGGACCATTCCGGGGCATTGAAAAAAAACACGCCCACACCAATGGCGCAAACCAACATCAGCACTCCAATATTGATGAGTAACACTTTCCAATACGCCGGATGTAAAGGGCTGTATGGCACGTATTCAAACCTCGGAAGCTGCGTAGTGTCTATTGTTTCATTGGTAAAGTTCTCCATAGGCAAGTGTTTTGGCAAAGGCTCAAAGCCCTGATTTCTTTTGAATTCCTGAAATTTAAGGAATCCATTTATTCTGACCAAAATCGGGCTTGCGTTTTTCTAAGAAAGCATTCCTGCCCTCTTTGGCCTCCTCGGTCATATAAGCCAAACGCGTCGCTTCGCCGGCAAAAACCTGTTGCCCTACCATACCGTCGTCGGTGAGGTTCATGGCAAACTTGAGCATTTTGATCGAGGTTGGTGATTTTTGAAGGATTTCCTGCGCCCATTGGTAAGCGGTATCTTCGAGTTCATCGTGTGGGATTACGGCGTTGACCATTCCCATATCCATAGCGTCTTGTGCCGAATAGTTGCGTCCGAGGAAGAAAATTTCGCGTGCTTTCTTTTGTCCTACCATTTTGGCAAGATAAGCCGAACCGTAGCCGCCGTCAAAACTCGTAACATCGGCATCGGTTTGTTTAAAGATGGCATGTTCCTTACTGGCCAGTGTCAGGTCGCAAACTACGTGCAAACTATGTCCGCCGCCCACTGCCCAACCCGGAACCACGGCAATTACGACTTTGGGCATGAAACGAATCAACCGCTGAACTTCAAGAATATTCAATCGGTGTTGACCGTCGTCGCCTATGTAACCTTGATGGCCTCGTGCATTTTGGTCGCCGCCGCTGCAAAAAGAATATATGCCGTCTTTAGCCGATGGTCCTTCGGCCGACAGCAAAACTACACCTATCGAGGTGTCTTCTTGCGCGTCGTAAAAAGCCTGGTACAATTCGGAGGTGGTTTTGGGCCTGAAGGCGTTTCGCACCTCAGGCCGATTGAATGCAATCCGCGCTACGCCATTACATTTCTTATACGTGATGTCTTCAAAATCTTTTGCTGTTTTCCAGTCAATCATATCGCAATTTGTATTAATTTAGCGTAAAAATATACGATTTTTTATCCTTTTCCGGGATTCGTTCCAATTAGTTATCGACACTTTATACAGGCCAGAATGAAACGTTATCTCTCTACCAAAAATACGTTTACCATCGCAATCCTTTGGAGCATTGTGCTGCTCATGCTCGTGCTTTTGTACATGGGTTTGCGCGAACAACATTTAACTTTATTGCCCATTGGGATAATTTCGGTGGTGATTGCCATGGTGGCTTGGGTACTACTGGATACCCGTTATGTAATCAAAGAGCATTTTTTGTTGTACCGATCTGGCCCATTTAGAGGGCGTATTGATATCGCCAAAATCAAAAAAGTCAAGTATTTTTCTGGAATGTTTGTACCAGTGACCATGAAACCGGCTTTAGACACCAAAGGTTTTATCATCACTTACAACAACTACGATGATGTCTATGTGTCGCCACAAAAAAGCGATATTTTCCTTCAGGAATTGCTCAAGATCAACCCCAAGATCGAAATCGTAAGCTAGTTAACCAAATTTTACCGATGTCATATTGAGCGATCCGCCTACAAGTGTGTCGTTGAAAAAGGCAATCTCATCTTTATCATCCTGCAAACCCAAAGTGTAAATCAATGGATAGTAATGATCGGGAGTCGGAATGGCGAGCTTGGCAGCGCTTCCGAGTTTTTCGTAATCAATTAAGGACTTGAAATCGCGAGCGGCTATTTTTTCCTTGAAAATGGCATTCATTTCAATAGCCCAATCAAAACCGTAATTGCTTTCCTGTAATTTGTCCCACGCCACCATACGCAGGTTGTGTACCATATTCCCGCTCCCGATTACCAGTACGCCTTTTTTTCGCAATGCTTTGAGCTGCGCTGCCAATTCAAAATGATACCGTGCCGGCTTGTTATAGTCTATGCTGAGTTGCAGCACGGGAATATCGGCCTCGGGGTACATATGCCTGACAACCGTCCAGGTTCCGTGGTCTAAGCCCCAATCGTGGTCGAGGCCGACATTTGTAGACTCAACCAATGAAGCGGTCGCCCTGGCCAATTCAGGACTGCCCTTGGCGGGATATTCTACGTCGAACAACGCTTGCGGGAATCCACCAAAATCGTGGATGGTTTTTGGATGGTTCATCGCCGTGATGTGTGTACCGCTCGTTAGCCAATGCGCCGACACCACAATCACCGCCTTGGGTTTTGGAATATTGCGTCCAAACTGCGCCCAGGTCTGAGAGAAAGCGTTATCCTCGATGCCATTCATGGGCGAACCGTGGCCGATAAACAATACCGGATGTTGCGTATCCTCCTGTGTAAGATTTTTGGTCCAATGGTAAAATGGGTCTAGTGATGCCATGACGGTTCCTCCTATTAGCGTTTTAATGAAAGTTGCTCTATCCAAAATCAAACATTTGTATATACAAATATAAATTTAATTTTAGAGTATCAACAATGTTTCGATAAAATTAACAGGAACTACAACAGGTAAATACCGTCATCTTTGATATCGATGAGCTGTTGTTTGAACAAAAGTCCGATGGCTTTCTTAAAGGTCTTCTTGCTCATCTTAAGCACAGTGCGAATATCCTCGGGATGACTGTTGTCATGCAACCTAAGAAAACCGCGACTGGCCTTGAGTTCGTCGAGGATGATTTGTGCACTGGGCTCGATACTTTCATAACCTTGTTTCTGCAAGGCGACATCGATTTTGTTGTCGGGACGGATGGTTTTAATGAATCCACGCGTCTTATCGCCGGTGCGGATAGCATCATCATATACTTCATCCTTATAAATCAACCCTTTGTGCTTACCGTTGATAATGACGTTGATGCCGAGTTCTGTAATATGTGAGACGAGCAAGTCGACTTCTTCGCCCACTTCGACGGTAAGCGTGTCATTGTTGAGAAATTGGTTGGTTTTGCTGGATGCTACCAATCGGTTCGTTTGTTCATCGAGGTACAAATACACGAGGTAACGTTTGCCTTTTTCCATCGGGCGCGCCTGTTCCTTGAACGGTACAAAAAGATCTTTCTCGAGTCCCCAATCCATGAACGCACCAAACTGATTGATGTAATTCACGCGCAACAGTGCAAATTCATTGAGCAGGATGTACGGCTCGAGCGTAGTAGCAATCGGGCGTTCCTCGTGATCGAGGTACACAAAGGCGCGCAATTGATCACCAATCTCAAACTTTCCGGGTACATATTTATTGGGGAGCAAAATCTCATCTTTCCCGTCTTCAGAACCCAAAAAAAGCCCGACTTTGGTCGTGCGCAATATTTCAAACGTGTTGTATTTCCCTATCTCGATCATGGTAATTGGCAATGCTCCCGCAAAGGTACGAAGACAAATGCAAAGTTTGTCCAATTATTATGCGGGCTGGATTATCCTTTCGACAAAAACACCCAACCTTGCTGTTCGGTACCCGACTTGAGGGAAAGCAGGTAGAAATACGTCCCGTCGGGTAAGTCGCCATCGTGCGTGTTTTGTCAGTGCCATTCGTCTCGGTAGTTGTCTTTTTCATAAACCCGTTTGCCCCAGCGGTTGTAAATTTCAAGCCTTAAAACATCCAACCCAGAGAGGTCAAAAGCATCGTTGGTCTGGTCGTTATTGGGTGTGATTATATTGGCAATAGAACAAATCGTGTTGGGTACATTGATCGAGCGCGAGGCCGAACAACCCAAAGCATCGGTAACCGTCAATGTATAATTTCCGCTACCGGCGTTAGAAAGTACCAGCGGATTGCCGTCGCCGCGGAAGTTATCCGGGCCATCCCAACGATATTGCCACTGCCCATTGTTAGGCGCTGCCGTGAGCGTATAATTAGAGTTGGTGCAACCACCGGTAATCGTAAAAACCGGTACAATCCCAACTGCAACTTCTACAGAAGATGTCTGAGAACTGCAACCATTCTCGGTTATGTTCACCGAATACGTACCTTGGTTGGCGGCTGTTGCCGATGCAATCACAGGATTCTGTGCCGCCGAGGTGAATCCGTTAGGGCCACTCCAGGCATAAGTCCCCGAAACAGCAGTAGCGAATAATTCAATCGTCGCGTTTTCACAAGCCGCAGGATTTGCCGAGGCAATTGGCGTGGCGGGTTGCAAGTTGATTACCACATCCACAAAAGATTCGTCAAAGGCGTTGCAGGAACCATCTACCCGATACTTGAATCGGTATGCACCCGCTGCGACCGTTGCCGAATCCCAAAGGTTCGCCGACAATGTGCCACTGTTGGTAACTTCCTGCCAAGTCCCGCCTGTATCAAAAGTGCCATGTAAAAGCGTAAACAAATCAACGATACCTTGCCCGCCGCAATAAGAAACCGCACCATCCTGCCCTGCCGAAGGTGTGTTTGCAACAGTATCGATCGTATAATCTAAAGTAAAATCGATACAAGAATCAGGATTTCCGGTGTATTGGACGCGCAAGTGGTAGGTCCCCGAATCCTGTTGGGTCAGAGAGGCGAAATCCAATGCATTGCCAGTACTCAAAATATTCGATTGGTCATTGTTTCCACCAGCTGTATTGTAGCAAAGCGAAGTCGGGAACGGTAAGTGAGCCGGGTTGACCCACGCAAAAAGTGGTGGGTGTAATGGTAAAAACAAATGGCGACGGTACGTCAAAATCACTATTGAGGATATTGCCACAAGCATCCTCGACCTGAAAGTTGTAATTGCCCGCGGCCAATCCGAGGAAAACGCTCGAATTGCCGTTCTCTAATGCAAACGGCTGGCCGTCTTTTTCGGTAATCCGATAGATCAACGGAAGCACGCCCACGGCATCCACGATGGCGTCGTAAGTGCCGTTATTGCAGGAAAATGAATACACGTCATTGATTTTGGGTTGACCTGTAAAATCGAATTCTTTGAGTACTTTGATACAATGAGGCGGATTCTGACTGCCGTTTACCCGCATCAGCTTAATGACTCTGAAATGTCCGGTATAAGCAAAATTAAAGTTTTAAGTATTGTTGGTCAGCTGTATTGCGGTTAACGTGGTGGGCTCTGTACCATCTGTATATGGGATTCCGGTGAGCGGATGCGTCCATTGGTTTGTGAGCGGGTTCCATTTCTGAAGGTAAAATTTGGTATAGCCTGTATTATTGGCCGTGTGGTGCATATCGATATCAAACGCACCGCAATTTTCCTTGATTGTGATGACATTGGTTTCCTGGTAACCTTGAATGGTCGCGTTGAGCTGATACACAAAGCCACAGACACTGGTAATAGCAAAATGATAATTTCCCGCCGGCAGCGATCCCATCCTGAATTCATTGGTAGTGTACGGCAAAACGTACTGAAATCCGGGCGGCGCAGTGGTGATCGTCAAGGTGCTCAGTTTATAAAATTGTGAAAAAATGTAAAAACCACCCTGCCCCACTTCACAACCTGTATCTGTCTGCAGTGTAGGCTGTTGCGGAGGCGAAACATTCACGTTAATTGTACTTGTGGCGGTTCTTCCGCAAGAATCTGTGATTTCAACAATATAGGTTCCTGATGGCAACGGCACAGTGGCATTGTAATACTCTGGTCCGCTTGTTTCTGTAAAAGGACCGGGATGTGCGACATTGAAAACGACTGGGTCAAATCCTGCCGGCGCCTGGAGAAATGTAATGTTATATGGGCCAAAAAAATTTTGAGGAACAATAGAGAGTTTCTTACCACAACCTTCCGATAACAGATACAATGATACTTTGAGTTTTGCATTAATTTGGCGTGTAACAGTATAAACGCGTCCGCACGCATTGGTTACGGTAATTGTGTAAGAATAAGCCTGGTCATAGTAAAACGGGATAACCTGCTGCAACAGGCGGTTATCTGGAGCCCCCGAAGGAATGACTTGTGTGAAATTCAGAGAGGCCCCGGATGGCGGTACGACCGCGTATTCAACGGTCAACGGATACGCGATTGCATCATTGGCCGTTACCGCACCAAGTGTATTAAAAGTATTAATGGATTCACAACTGACCAATCTAAAAATGCCCACGCTGAATGAAAGATTGGTTGTAGAGTCGCTTACCGTGACAGCCTGCACCACGCCTTCGCCGCAAGCGTCAAAAACCCTGACGCTGTATTGTCCCGACGGCAATCCCGTAAAAACATTCGAGGTTTGCAGCGGCCGTATGACAGGACCTGCAAAAATTTCATACGATACCCGTCCCGTTCGTGGTGTTCACGGTAATGCTCCCGTCGAGCCCGCAGACCACATTGGCCTTGACCAATTGGTAAGTCAACAGGGTAATTTGATTGAGGATGGTAATGTCTTGCGATTGGGTTCCGGATTCGCCGCCAAGCGATTGCGTAGCCACAACCCTATAGTTTCCTGCCACAAGTCCGGTAAAGGTATTGGCCGACAAAACCGCAATCGGCGTTGTCACATCGGGCAATCGATAAATACTGTAGAGTATTGTTGAACCCGCCGTCGTTCCCGAAACATTGAAGGTGAGGCTGCCATTCGCGGTGCAGGTTTCGTTGGTTTTGGTTACAGTGAGCGAAAAGTTCGATAACTGCGCGAACATCCCTTGGGAGCAACCGACCAGCAAAAAAACGGTTAACAATAAATTGCGTGTAACTTTTCCCATATTGAAGCGCTAGTAAGCTGCAATATAAGACATACTATTTATTTTATGTTAAGATTCTGCAATCCTTTATACGCCGCATTGTGTAAAATAGTCAAATGGCTTTCTTCGGGCATCGGGCCAAACGTGATTTTCAGGTCGGGAAGGTTCAACGCCAGTAGTTTATCGGCTAGGGCTTTGGCGTCGGTTTCCATCACCTTGCCTTCTGTACCTACAGCAATGTAGACTTTTGCTTTGGGTTGTTTGGCAGCCAGGTTGGGAATCGATGCCAGCAAGCTTTCATCATCCCACCACAAACTCGGGCTCACGATAAGGTATTGGTCAAATAGCTGTGGTTTTTTGAGCAAAATCTCTGTAGCAAGCAGTGCGCCGAGGGATTGCCCTACGATAGTTTTTGAGCCGCCCGTCCTGTAGTTCCGTTGAATATGAGGTTGCAATTCCTTCTCGATAAAGTCGATGAATTTTTCTGAACTGCCTGTTGTCGGAAAATCTTTTTTGTCCTTGGCATTATTCGTTGGGAATGTAAAATCCCTTTTGCGGTCTACATTGGCGATGCCAACAACAATCGACTGGGGCATTTTTTCAATCATCGATAGGAATTGCACCAAACCCACGATGTGCAACAGGTCTTCATTTTCTGATCCGTCAAGCAGATAAATAACCGGATATTCGGCCGATGGATTTTCGCGGTAACCATCAGGAAGGTAAATGTTCAACGTGCGTTTTTCACCCAATGTTGACGATTGGATTTTGTCTACAATCCCCAACTTGAGCACTGCCGATTCATTTTTGTTACTATTGGGCTGTGCGATACCGGCAAAACCAACAAGGATTGCCATCCATGAAAACAAAATTCTATTCATAATTGATTTGCTTTAAACAAGCGACTTGAAATAGCCGTTGAGGATTTTATCATTGTCCTTGGTTGGTGTAAAGACTTCAAGCAGGACGGGCTTTTCGTTTTGTTTGTAGAGTTTCTTTAAACCCATGTTGAGCGTAGGCTCGTTGCTCGCCGTCAGGTATTCCAACCCGTACATCTTGGCCAGGTGCTCGGCTGTGAAACAATGCGAAGTCTCAAAAAAAGTATTGAATACCGCATTCTCCTCATGTCCCGGAAGTATCCTAAAGATGCCGCCTCCGCCGTTATTGATCAATATAATCTTGAAATTTTTGGGGATGTATTGGTTCCATAAAGCGTTGCTGTCGTATAGAAAGCCGATGTCGCCTGTAATCAACACCGTGGGCATTTTGCTGGCCACTGCCGCGCCGATTGCCGTAGACGTACTGCCGTCGATTCCGCTGGTTCCGCGGTTACAGAAAACGGCAATTGAGGCGTCGATGTCAAACAACTGCGCATAGCGGATGGCGGCGCTATTGCTCACCTGCAACATCGAATCCTTAGGCAAGCTGGGTAAAATCAATTCAAAAGCCTTAAGGTCTGAAAACGGGATAGTGGTAAGGTATTGTTTGTGTTTCACCGCGCGCGCTTTCTTGATGGTTTGCGCTTTCCTGAAATAATCACTCGTTACCGGTTTGGTAAATGGCAGGATTTGACGAAAAAAGTCATTCGGGTTGGCCTCAAAATGGTGCGCCAGATTGCCAAAAGTATTATAGGCTCGCAACGGGTCAATGTGCCAATAGTGCTCGGCCTTGTATTTCCTCAAAAATGCCTTGACCCTCTTGGAGACAATCATGCCGCCAAAGGTAATCAGGATTTCGGGTTGGAAAGCTTTAAAGTCCTTGTCTTTAAACGGCGTGATGATGGTGTCGATGGCGCTCAAAAACGTGGGATGGTATGCGTTCGACGTAACCTCGGTCATCACTACGATAGACGGGTCGTTGGCGAGGATTTCTATCGTTTCCGGGTCGATTTCAAAAGGTTCATTCGCGCCAATCAGGATCAGTTTCCTTTTGGTAGAATTCCAGATGTTGGTGCAAGCGATGATATCCTCGATTGAAATGTTCTTGAACACTTTGGCAAAAGCCGAAATTTTCGGGTCGACTGTCATCGACCTTACCGTCTGGTACAAAGGTTCTTCAAACGGCGCGTTGATATGCGTTGGGCCTTTTTGCTGGTAGGCCTTGTTGATGGCTTCGTTGATTTTATAGTCATTCTCATCCGATTCGCCTTCGGTAAGGTTGGCATTGTAGAGCGAATGGTTAGCAAACACATTCATCTGGCGGATGGTTTGGCCGTCGCCGATGTCTATCTTCTCTAAAGGTCGGTCGGCCGAAATGACAATCAGCGGAATCTGGCTGTAAAAAGCCTCGGCAACTGCCGGATAATAATTGAGAAGCGCCGAACCAGACGTACAAACCAAAGCCACGGGTTTTCCTGTCTGTTGGGCGATCCCCAATGCGAAAAAACCGGCGCAGCGCTCGTCTGCGATGCTGTAACACCTAAACTTCGGGTTGTTGGCAAAACCAATAGTAAGCGGCGCATTGCGCGATCCCGGCGAGATTACAATCTGCGTCACGCCTTTAGCCAGGCAAATCTGGATAATACTTTGGGCTAAAGGAATTTTAGGATAAAGCATGCTTTGTTTTTAGGAGTTCCAAAGTTACATATTTTAACGAATTATTCGGGCGACACGCGCAAAAACAGAATATATTTGTAGGCGTCGAACCTTTTGTACACACGTGTTATGAAGCCATCGTTCAGAAAATCTGCCTTTGCGTCGCTACTGCTTATCGTTACCTTATCGTGGTCTCAACCGGCAATCAATTTTGACGACGGCAGTTACCAATCGGTGTTGCAACGTTCTAAAGACGAGCATAAGAATATTTTCTATATGCTGTACGCAAATTGGTGCAGCCATTGCAACAAAATGAAGCAAGATGTTTTCAAAGAGGAAAAAGTGTCCCAATACCTCAATACTAATTTTGTCTGTGCCTGGCAGGATGTAGAAAAAGGACAAGGCGCTGCGATGAAACAACAATTCAAGGCCAACGCCTACCCTACTTTTCTGGTACTCGACGCCAACGGCCAACTCCTTTACGCTTTTAATGGTGAATGGCAAGCCGATGATTTCCTCGCTGAAATCAAACTCGCGCAAGTCCCCGAAAAACAACTGCCTTATCTTGAAAAGCAATTCAGGGACGATCCGTCGAACGGCAAAAAATGCCTGGAATATCTGGCGACACTCAAGAAAAGTCTGGAACGATCCCAGATCAACGCGCAGGCGCAACAGTACTTTGCCACGCAGTCGGATGCGCAAATGCTTAGTGAGATCAACTGGCGCATTATCGCCAACGGCGTTTCGGATATCGAATCGCGTCCTTTTCAATATGTCCTGCAGCACAAGGCCGAATTTGAGAAAATTGCTTCGCCCAAACGCGTACAGAAAAAATTAGACAATATCGTTTCTGAATCGCTTAATCCGTATGTGGAGTCCTTAGATACCGTAAATTATTTCAAGAAGCGCAGCATGGCCAAATCGTTGAACACTACCAGAACCGACTCGATTATTTATCGCTACGACCTGCAAATTTCCCAGAAAAAAAACGACTGGAAATGGTACGCCAAAATCAACCGCGAGCTTGCCCAAAAATATGCATGGAATGATGCCAACCTGCTCAAGGACATCGCTATGGCATACACCAAAAACATTGTAGATATAGAGGATTTAGTCTTTGCCGTAAAGTTGCTCGATCGCTCGCTCGAAAAAAACGACTCGTACGATGGCGCAATTGCGATGGCCAAACTCTACCGAAAAATCAACGACAAAAAACAAGCCTTGGCCTACGCCGAACGCGCCAGAAAAAGAAATGCCGATTTGGGATTCAACACCAAAGAAGCCGACGAAATCATCCTGCAACTCACCCAAAAATGAGCCATACTGTAATCAGCATCCGCCCCGCCTGCATTGAAGATGTGCCGGCGATACTCGACATTGTCAACTATTCTATCCTGCACACCACGGCCAATTACAATTACGACATCCTGTCGCTTGAAACACAGTTGCAATGGTTTGCCGACAAACAGGCCAGGAATTACCCGGTCATCGTGGCCGAACACAACGGCCAAACGGTGGGATTTGGAACTTATGGAATGTTTAGGGAAAAAATCGGGTACCAATACACCGTAGAACATTCGGTGTATGTGGCGCAAGATTATGTTGGTCAAGGTATCGGAGGGAAATTATTGGAAGCGCTGATAGAACTGGCCAAAAGCGAAGGCTATCACGTTATGGTGGGTGGCATCGATGCCGACAATTCGGGCAGCATCGCCTTTCACAAACGATATGGGTTTGTAGAAAATGGCGTGATCAGGGAAGCCGGTTTCAAATTCGGGCGTTGGCTTGATTTGATGTTTATGCAGTTGATATTGGAATAAGCCGCTGGTTTGCGTAGGTATCGTAAGTTTTGTTGGCTGGGCCAGACGGTATTTTTTTCCATCGAAATTCATCGAACAAAAAACGTCAATGTGTTACGGTAGTTCTGTCCGCCTGGATTCATTCGCCAAACTTATCTTTATAATCCTCAATGGCTTTAAGCAAAATCTCTTGGGCAATCTCGCGGCTTTGAAATTGTTCTACAATCACCTCCTTTTTCTCCAATTTTTTGTAATCTTCAAAAAAACTTTTCAACTCTGAAATAAAATGAGCAGGCAACTCAGAAATATCATTGATATGATTTACACTGGTGTCGCCTTCGGCAACCGCGATTATTTTGTCATCTGCTTCGCCGCCGTCAACCATGCGCATCACCCCAATCACTTTTGCCGAGACCATACACATTGGGACAATATCAATTTGCGACAATATTAAGATGTCTAAAGGATCGTTATCGTCGCAATAGGTTCTTGGAATGAACCCGTAATTGGCTGGATAATAAACCGATGAAAACAAGACTCTGTCTAATTTGAGCATGCCACTTTCTTTGTCAAGCTCGTATTTTGCGCGATTGCCTTTAGGAATCTCTATGATACCGTTAATTACTTTTGGTGCACTTTCTCCAAAACTTACGTGATGCCAAGGGTTAAAATTCATATTTGTTTTTTTAAGTTAATTTACTTTGCGATTGTACTTTTTTATGTCTCGCTATCGTTGTGAAGGTTAAAACGGCTCTTTCGGATGAATTTAAAAATAGTTGAAGCTAACACAATCAAGCTGTCGGCGGGAATATCTAGGTAAGGTTTAACGCTATTTAAAAAAGCCTGTTCAGGTTCCTTGATTGATTCCCTCTATTAATTTTAGAATAAAACCCGGCTAGCGGATGACATCCATCACTATCAAAATCGTCGTTACGAATAAAAAAAACAACCCGCCAAGAAACACCGCATCTGCTACCCTTTCATAAGAAGGCTTGGCGTCATTTTCACTGCGCATAGAAAGGTACGATAAGATGCTGCTGGTTAAAAACATCAGGATCGCAAAAGCAGTAAATTCATCAATAACAGAAACTTCATTGAATTTACTGCCCTTGAGCGAGGTGAGCACTACAAAACACAACCCGAGCAAAGTAGCCGAGGTGTTGAGGATGTGCGGAAAATTTTCCTTGTTTTTCATTAGCCCTTCAGCCAGGAAACGATTTCGGGATCGGTAGGAACAACTTGGGGTTTAACCACTTTTACGAGTTTGCCCGATTCATCAATGAGGTATTTCTGGAAATTCCATTCTACCTGTGAATCCTGCAATCCATTTTTGGATTTTTGGGTAAGGAATTGGTAGATCGGTGCGGTGGTGCTGCCTTTAACGTCAACCTTGCTCATCATGGGGAAAGTAACCCCGTAATTTTTTTCGCAGAAAGCGCCTATTTCCTGGTTGGTTCCGGGTTCTTGCGACGCGAAATCATTAGACGGGAATCCAACGACCACAAATCCTTTAGACTTATACTCTTTGTAGATTTTTTCTAAATCCTTGTATTGCGGGGTAAGTCCGCATTTCGAGGCAGTGTTTACGATCAATATTTTTTTACCCTTAAGCGTGGCGAAGTTAAAGGTCTTTCCGTACAAATCTTCGACTTTAAATTGGTAGATGGTCTGGTCCATTTTTTTTGCAGTTGTTTTTTTGGATGTGGATTGTGCCTGTGCGAATGTGCCCAGAAGCACCGCAAAGACGAGAATTGCATTTTTCATCTTGATTTATTTTTTGATAAAATTAATCAGAAAATCGAATTCAAGCAGCAAACAGCGGTTAATATTTTGGTAAAACTCGCGCACAAAGGAGTGAAGATAAATATCGAACAAAGGCATAATTGGCAGGTTCACGTAAATTCAATATTCACCGACAAACAATTCATAATTTTTTACAACCCTTATTTATTGCAATAGAAAATCGCTAAGTTTGTGTAAAAACACAATTGCTATGACCCAAGAAGAACTTCTCCCTTTGATTCTGGCCAAAGACCAGCGAGCCTTCACTTATGTATACGATATGTATTCTAAAAGTTTGTTTGCCGTAATAAGCAATCTGGTCAGTGACCGAGAGGAAGCCGAAGACGTTCTGCAGGAAACCTTTGTCAAAATCTGGAAAAACATCGATTCCTACAATGAAAGCAAAGGTCGCTTTTACACCTGGATTGTAAACATTGCGCGCAATTCATCAATCGACAAACTGCGCTCCAAGGGGTTTAACAACCGTCAGAAAAACCTGTCGTCGGATAATTTCGTACATCTGTTAGACGACAGCAACAAGCTGATCCATAAGATCGACACAATCGGGATCAAGGAATTTGTCAAAAAGCTCAAGCCCAAATGCATCCAAATTATAGACCTGCTATTTTTTAAGGGATATACGCAACAGGAAGCCTCGGAAGAGCTGCAGATTCCGCTCGGGACGGTCAAAACCCAGAACAGGAATTGTATCAATGATTTAAGAAACTTTCTTCAAGTATAATGGAAAATACCACCTACATCGAATCGGGAACCCTGGAATTGTACGTCTACGGGTTGCTCTCTGAGGAAGAAAACCTCGAAGTGAGCCGCATGGCCAAACTGCATCCCGAAATAAATGCCGAAATCCTTTCGATTGAGAAATCGATTATCAACCTTTCAACAAGCTTCTCTCCTTTCCTTTCGTCCGAAAATTTTAGAAAGATTAAGGAGAAATTAGAGCTCAAACACGCAAAGGTTGTTGAAATGCACCCGTCCAACCGCTCACGGTATTGGGGTTGGGCAGCCGCAGTGCTATTGCTCATTGCCGCTGGCTATCAATTCAACGAATTGCAGCAAAGCCGCTCGCAGATCGCCACTACCGACAGCGAGAAAAACAAACTCCAGGAAGCGCTCGTGGCTTCTGAAATCAAAGGCAAGCAAACCCAGGATGCGCTGGCCGTAATCCGCGACAAAAATACCACCGTGGTGCCTTTGGGCGGACAAGCCGTTTCACCCGATTCGTATGCCAAAGTATTTTACAACAAATCTACTGAAGTGGTTTACGTAGACGTCAAAGGCTTGCCAGAGCCGCCAGAAGGAAAGGTATACCAAGTCTGGGCACTCAAACTCAATCCGCTTACGCCAACCAGCATCGGGTTGTTGGACAGCTTTAAGAGCGACAGTCAGCGTATTTTCGCTGTATCTAAAGCGTCGGGAGCCGAAGGTTTCGGAATTACGCTTGAACCCGCAGGTGGTAGTAAGTCACCAACTATGGAGCAATTGTATGCTTTGGGGAAAGTGTAGTTAATGGAAAATTGATAATGGATAATTGATAATTTCCAAATTCGCTTAAAGAAGAAAGTCTGGCTTTGATGCTGGACTTTTTTTTATTGTTGATTTCGATTGGATTGCCCGATCGGTTTCAGAAATTTTATCCGCCACTATTTCTTCAGGTGCTTCTTGTATCTCAACCAAGATAAGATTGCCAGTACAAATACAGTCGCTACCGAATAATACACAAACGTAGGCGTTACCACCTTATCGCCACTTGCATATGAATGCAATCCGGTCAGGTAGAAATTCACACCAAAATACGTCATCATGATTGAGTAATACGCCACGACGCTCATCAAATTGTAAATCCATTTGCCCCGAAGCGCCGGCACAAAACGGGCGTGGATGATGAACGCGTAAATCATGATGCTAATCAGCGCCCAAGTCTCTTTTGGGTCCCAACCCCAGTAACGTCCCCAACTTTCGTTGGCCCATTGCCCGCCGAGAAAGTTCCCGATGGTGAGCATCACCAGTCCTATGGTTAGCGCCATTTCATTGATGTAGGTAATCTCTTTAATGTTGAGCTCCATTTTCTTTTTGTTGCCCTCGTTGGTGAACAACATTAGCAGCAAGGCCACCACGCCCAACACCATCGCCAGCGTAAACGGGCCGTAACTCGCTACGATAACCGCCACGTGGATCATGAGCCAATACGAATTGAGTACCGGTTGCAAGTTGGCAATCGACGGATCCATCCAGTTCCAGTGCGCGATCATCAGGATCATCGATGCGACAAAAGTTCCCGAGGCCACTGTCAATTTAGATTTCCGGTCAAAAGCCAAGGTAAAGAACATCGTTGCCCAAGCCACATAAATCATACTCTCATACGCATCAGACCATGGCGCATGCCCAGAAATGTACCAACGCGCTGCAAGTCCTGCCGTATGCAATACAAACAAAAACCCAATGCCGATGTGGAAAAAATTAATCAGGTAACGCAAGGCTTTTTTCTCAAAGAAAATGTTGACAATCACAAACAGCAGCATCAGCACGCCGGAAAGCATGTATAGATAATACAATTTTTTAAAGATGTCGTATTTGTTGTACAGGATTTCGGACGTGATTTTATCTTCACTCGGACGCACCTTACTGCCAAACTTAAGCTGGTAATTCTCCATGCTTTTCAAAAAGAAATTGGCATTGGTGTAATCGCCCTTGACTTTGGTACTGTCAAGCGCATTGAGGTACAACGGCATGATGTTGCGCACGAATGTAGAGTCGATACCATGGATCTTGGCGCTGTGCAATTCCAGGTAAGAAATCCATTTGTTGTTGGCATCGTTGGGGATCGGGAAAATCTTAAGGATGCTGCCGCTCAAAGCCGAATTGAGTAGATTCACCTTGCGGTCGGTCTCAATGAAGTCTTTCTGAAACTGGTCTGGAAGCGCTGCTTTATATGCCTCTTCAAGGTATGGGCTAAGTTTGTAATTGCCGCGCTCGTCAAAGAATTTGATGAATGGTGCATATTTTTCTTTTGGGTCGAGCCCGATAATCTTACGGATGCTGTCATTGCCATTCTTGATGTACACGAGCGGCACCTCAAACCAAACCCGCGGAAACTGTGTCATCGACAAAAACACCTGATCGGAGTTCATTCCGTTGTATGTGTCGCTTTTACTGACTTTCCGCAAAAGCTCTGATGAAAAGGTATTCACAGGCTTCATACGTCCGCCTTCATCCTGGACGATCAACCGCCCGAATTTGGCTGCATGGTCTTGGGTCACTTTATTCTTCTCAATGATCGAGTCAATCTGTGCGCGCGTGGGTGCATGGTTCTCATGATTTTGCGCGGTGGCCGTGAATCCGATACCAAAAACGACTATCACCAGAATTTTGGCTTTCTTTTTCTTCACGGTCTCGAGTTTTCGCTTGAGGTCGGCAAAGCGCGAATGTTTGGTAAACAAGATGGCCATGAGCGAAAAGAACAACAGGAAATAACCCAAATACGTGATGTTGGTGCCCCATTCATCGTGATTTACTGAGAGCACCGTGCCTTTTTCATCCGGGTCAAACGACGATTGAAAAAAACGGTAACCTTTGTGATCAAGGATGTGGTTCATGTAAATGCGCGCGTCAAACGGCTTTTCTTTATCCTGTACAGTCACCTGGCTTTCAAAAGCCGCATAGCTCTTCTCGGTACCGGGGTATTTAGACGCGATGAAATCGTTGAGTTTGATACCAAAAGGCAATTCGTAAACCTGGCTGCCATAAGCCAGCGTAAAATCGAGCTTGCCAATCTTGACGGTTTTGGTTTCTCCTTCTGCGCCTCTCGATCCAATGAGCGTCACTTCTTTTTGTTGCCCTTGCGATGCTACGACAACCGTCACTGCATCGCTATGTTTCGTGGCCTTGAAGTCGTTATTGGATTTGTAAACCTTTACGCCTTTTACCGCGGGTTCTGGAAAAACAAACTGGCTTCCCGCCACATTATAGAGCGAACGCAACATGAGTTTTTGTACCGAGTCCTTGCCTACTTTGCCTTGGAGCTTATCGGCCATACGCATGAACTGTCCTTCAAACGGGGTCTGGATGGTGTACTCGCTGCCGATCGTGTTGATATTGATGGCACCTTTCACCGCCTTATTCAGCGTAAAAAGCATGTTGTGTATGTTGGCGATCTGGCCTTCCTGCAAATAATGTTCGTGGCGTTCGCCTCCACCCGATTCTACGAGTTTAAGGTAAGTTTTGCCATTGGCGTCGGGTTGGACGGTTTCGGTCGCGCCCATGATGAAATTCTTGTAAGTAACGGTAAACGGTGTACTTGAAAACTCCTCCGACATCGAGAAATCGTTATTGGTGACAGGAGAAAACAACAGTGGTTTCTGGTATGCCCGACGTTTCATTTCGCCTTTGTGCTCGCCATCCACCAAAACAGTGAGGTAAGTTTTGTCTGAATAAAAACGGGTCTCTGTGGCACCTTCGCGGATGGGCATCATCCCTTCAAAACTGATATACCTTGTTACAAAAGCACCGGCAATAATGAAGATGAACGACAGGTGCAGCAGCAAAGTGGCCCATTTTTCTTTCTTGTACAATTGGTAACGTTTGATATTCCCCAGGAAGTTGATCATGAAAAACGCCATGATTACCTCAAACCAACGGGTATTGTATATGAGAATGCGTGCGGTATCGGTGTTGTATTCGCTTTCGATAAAAGTCCCGATGGCCATGGCGACAGCGAATGCGATAAATAAAAAGGCCATTAATCTTGTTGAAAATAATACAGCAGCTATTTTCTTCTCCATGAAGGTTGGAATTAGGTATTTTAAAAAGTCGTACAAAAGTAAGTAAAAATGTAATCGCAGTGGCGTTTGTAAAAAGTATTTGCATGTTAATTTGGGGGAAATTTACAGGCCTAACATTTTAGGATTACCGTAGATAGACACAAAGAAATCCCAACCCCTTCATCTTAACAAAATATGAGGAAATTCTGCATCTGGGATTTATTGTAATTTGTTAGGGAAACATTCGCCCCTTCCCTGAAGGTAAAGTACAATTTTTATGGACGCCATACTTGCAGAAAATCTGTCCTTGTTGTTAAAGCGGCAGAAGTCCTTTTATGTGATGGGATGAGACTTACATTTTTCACAACGCCTCATCAGAATTCTGTATTTTTATCCCCTAACAATCAGCTAACATGCACAATGTAAGTTTAGACGTCATCCCCATGTTCATCCTGGGCGCTACTGTGCTCGCCTTCATCTACCATGCGGTGCTCTTTTTTTACAACCGCGACCGGTTCATGATCCACTATTTGGTTTACCTTTTTTTTACGGGTATTTTCATGTATTCAAAAACCGGTTTGTACGCCGCCGCTTATGGCAATGTGCCTGAACTGTATATGATGTTTTATTTCAAGGAAGCCATACAGATTATTTACCTCGCCTCTTATTTCAATTTTATCATCGAAGCCATCGGATTGTCTAATCGCAAAAAGCTATTTCTGTTTCGCTATTGGCCCGTCGCCATGGCGATACTCCTCATTTACGCGGTCTGGAACGCGTGGTCAAAGATGCATGGCAAACTCGACGATTACGCAATCCCGTTTATCTCGATCCGCGCGTTTATATTCGTCCTCACCGGCATCATGTTGTACCAGAGTTTCAAGCTTCGGGAGATCAAATTCCAGTTGATTATTTTAATCGGGTGCCTGATTTATTTTGTGCTGGGCATCGTGAGTTTCATCACCAATTTTTACCACGAGCATTACCATGAAATGATTGTGTTGCCACTGGAGTGGATGATGATCGGGAGTTTCATCGACATTATTTTCTTCTCGCTTGCCATCGGTTACCGCAACCGAAAGGAATTCGACAGCCTCAACCTCAACTTACTCGAAGAGGCCAACAAGCAAATCGCGCTGCAACAACTGGTACTGCAAAAACAATCCGAATTAGAAAATGAACGCAACCGAATCGCGGCCGATATGCACGATGATTTGGGCAGCGGACTCACCCGGATTACCTATTTGAGCCAGATGGCGCTACACAATGACACACAGAACAATCTGTAGAAAATCAAAAAAACGGCGTCAGAACTCGTGGGGAATATGAGCGAACTGATATGGGTGATGAAACTGGAGAATAACACGCTCGAAGATTTGGTTACTTATATCAAATCGTATGCAGTAGAATATTTAGAGAACAACAATATCGACATTTCTATTGCGATTCCCGACTCTTTCGATGGCTTGATGATCAACGGTAGTGCACGGCGCAACCTGTTCCTTTCGGTCAAGGAGAGTTTGCACAACATTGTCAAGCATGCCCAAGCCAGCCAGGTCAACATTTGGATTTCGGTCGATGACCAACTTAAGATCTGCATCCGTGACAACGGCAGCGGCATCATCCAAAATACCAGTCAGAAAACCGTGGGCGGCAATGGGCTCAGGAACATGCGCTCGCGTATTGAAAGTATGGGCGGGACAATCCAAATCGCAACCGACGGCGGAACACAAATCAGTTTTAAGATTCCGTTAACAGCTATCGGTTGAAAATGAACCTTTTGTACCATTGCATAACCCAAATGACCGCCTTTTCTTTGCACCGAAATTAAAACAGCATGATTAGCATTTGTATCATAGAGGACATTCCTGATATCCGCGAAGGATTGCAGGCCATCATCGAAGGCGATGCGCGCTTTAATTTGTTGCGCTGTTTTACCGATGCCGAAACTGCAATAGCCCAATTGCCTGCCTTACAACCCGATGTGGTTTTGGCCGACATCAACCTTCCCGGAAAAAGCGGGATTGATTGTGTGCTGGAAATGAAACCCGTTATCGCCCAGACGCAATTCATCATGTTTACCATTTACGAAGACAACGACCAGGTTTTTGAAGCGCTCAAAGCCGGTGCCTCCGGATATATTCTTAAAAATACCACACCCGAGAAAATAATCGATTCTTTGGTAGAATTGTACCAAGGCGGAAGCCCGATGTCGCCCAAGATTGCGAGGAAAGTCCTCAGCGCGTTTAATGCGCCAAATACGGAGAGACCCGAGCAATCTGTGAACGATCTATTATCAAAACGCGAACAGGAAGTGCTGGAATTGCTGAGCAAGGGATTTCTTTACAAGGAAATTGCCGATAAGCTCAGCATTTCCATCAGCACCGTGAAAAGGCACCTGAACAGTATTTATACAAAGCTTCAGGTGCAGAACAAAGTCGAGGCGGTAAACAAATTGTACAAGCGCGAGTAACAAAAAAACAGAAACCCAGTCTTGAACCAAAATACCACAAAATCCAAAGCGAATGAATTAAAACAATTATAAACAATCATTAATCAAAATCATGAAAAAACTTTCCTTGAGTGCAGCCCTAATCACGCTGACTACACTATCAAGCTGGGCGCAGCCTGTCGCCACATCAGCCAACGTTACAGACTTTATTGGTGAATTCTATTTCGCAGAAGCAACCAATTTCAATCCCGGACCGGCCGGAGCCAATCAAACCTGGGATTTCTCTAATCTCGAGTTCACCCTGGGAGGAACAGACATGCCGCAAACTGTAGCGAATACTCCATTTGCCGCACAGTTTCCGACAGCCAACAATTGCTATAAATTTAGCGGCCTGTTTCCCCCCGACCGTTACTACTACCAAAACGTGACCGCCGGCAAATACGAAATCCTGGGTCTGGCCATCACCGCCACCACGGGCGACAATTACACGCCCAATCCGCGGACTTTTGCAGTTTTCCCGTATACTTTTGGTACGGTTTACAATGACACTTATCGTTCTACCGCGGATCCCGTAGAAACTTCAGTGGTGGCCACTTAC
This sequence comes from Bacteroidota bacterium, assembly GCA_029561105.1. GTDB lineage: Bacteria > Bacteroidota > Bacteroidia > Flavobacteriales > Flavobacteriaceae > Flavobacterium. The sequence goes on along the minus strand of JAKQJQ010000260.1, from coordinate 7,949 downwards.
GATGCTTACGGCACGATTATTCTACCGATCGGGACCTACACGAACGTCATCCGCCAGAAAGTCGTCAAGGACGGAACCGTTATCAATTACAATTGGTTTAATGTGCAGCCGTTCTACCCTATTCTGCAGACGGTGCTTGAACAGAACAGTTTGGGGATTGTAAAGAACACTTCGGTGCTGGCCAATGAAAATTTCGCAGCCCCTTCTAAATTTAGCTTGTTCCCAAACCCTACACAAGGGAAGATTACGGTCCTGCCAAACCGCAACACAAATTGTCATGTTGTTGATATTGAACTTTTTGACTATCTTGACAAAGTCGTATTGACACGAAAAGCGTATCCGATTGATGAAAACGGCCTCACGCTCGACCTCGAGTTTCTCGAATCCGGAATGTATATGCTCAAAACCACCGACCTGGACAACAACGCCTCAACCGTCCAGAAAGTCATCAAAAAATAAAACCCTACTATTATTTGGTTTCCGTACTTTGCCATCAACCCAATGGCAAACCGGGAAACGCATACCAGAAAATCAACAAAACAAAAGAAAATATGTTAGACAAATCCATTGCAAAATCTGCCCTTTTGATGCTCGCCATTGTCGTGACAGCCGTAACCGGTTAAGCCTGCGCAGCAAAGGGCTTGAAGTGAGTTACAACGACGGTCCGGCACTCTGGACCCACAAAAGAAAAATGGTGTACCAATCTACGCAAGACCAAATCGTTTTTATCGGCTCGTCACGCATCAAATACGACCTTGACATTCCAACCTGGAAAGAACAAACCGGGCTCGAAGCCGTTCAACTTGCGTGTGTGGGAAGTACGCCGGTGCCAATCCTGAAAGACCTTGCCAACGACCCGCAGTTTCGCGGAAGGCTCGTCATCGATGTAACCGAGCCGCTGTTTTTCTCGAGCGTGCCCTTCTTTTTTGAACGTCCCACCAAAAACCTCAAGTATTATCACGACCATACGATTGCGCAGGACATCAGCTTCAAATTGCATGCGGCGCTCGAATCGCAACTGGTTTTCCTCGACGAAGAAAACCTGTCCATGAACGCACAGCTTGGCCTTTTACCTTATATGTTGCCGCAATTGCAGGATCGGCCGGGCGCTTCGGGAGGGCCCATCTTCCCGATTGAATTTTGCGCGCACCAATTTTGACCGACAAACCTATATGACCGACGATTTCGTAGCCGACACCACACAAGTGGGTATCGTCAAGAGCATCTGGGCCGGTTTGGCCAAAATGCCCATGCCACCGCCGATGAACGACGCACAGATATTGGCGTTCCTACAAGACATCAGGAAAAGCACCGACAAAATCAAAGCGCGTGGCGGCCAAGTGATTTTTGTACGCACACCATCGAGTGGGGCTTTCAGGCAAATGGAGTTGGGCGGATTTGCACGCTCGCGTTATTGGGACAAACTCCTTGAAGTAACCGGCTGTCCGGGCATCCATTTCGAGGATGATGCGGCGACCAAAAACCTGGTCTGTCCCGAATTCTCGCACCTCAATCGCTCGGATGCGAAAATCTATACGGCAGCGTTCATCAAAAACCTCTCACAACACGAGGGCTGGAACGTCCGGTCTGAAAAACTAATCACCAAACTGTAATCATGGTATTCAATTCTTATACATTCATCGCGTTTTTTTCGATCATGCTTTTGGTCTATAACCTGCCGATTTCGTGGAAGGCCAGAAAGACTTCGTTACTCATTGGCAGTTATTTGTTTTACGCTGCCTGGAACCCGCCGTTTATCCTGTTGTTGTGGCTTTCTACCGTCGTTGATTTCTTCGTCGGTAGAGCTTTGTTCACCCAAGAGAATCCGGTCAAGAAAAAGATCCTGCTCGTTGTGAGCCTTATTGGAAACCTCGGCATGTTGTGTTTCTTTAAATACGGGACTTTCCTTTTAGACAACTTTGTTTCGCTCGTGAACACCTTTGGCGTGAATTTCCATCCGGCCGAGCTCAATATTATATTGCCTGCGGGAATTTCGTTCTACACCTTTACGACCTTGTGCTATACTATTGATATGTACAAAAAGGAGAGCGCACCGGTCAAATCGCTACTTGATTTCTCGTTGTTCGTGACGTTCTTCCCGCACCTCGTGGCCGGCCCGATTGTACGCCCGCCGCAATTGGTACCGCAATTCGAGCATCCGCGTTCGGCTACCAAAAAACAATTGCTCGACGGTTTGCTGTTGCTTTCACTCGGTTTGTCCATGAAAGTGGTTTTGGCTGATGCCTTGCTCGCCGATACGGCTGATGCGGTGTTTAACTCGCCCGATGCTTTATCCTCACTCGATGCCTGGGCCGGCGTATTCGCTTTCTCGGGCCAGATTTTCCTTGACTTTGCGGGTTATTCTACCTGTGCGATCGGTGTGGCGTTGTGCCTTGGGTTTGTGTTGCCACAGAATTTCAATTATCCGTACGCCGCAATCGGTTTTTCTGATTTCTGGAAAAGATGGCACATTACGCTGTCGGCTTGGTTGCGTGACTATTTGTATATTCCGCTTGGCGGTAATAAAAACGGGCGATTGAGGATGTACATGGCCTTGATGCTTACCATGCTCCTGGGCGGATTGTGGCATGGCGCCAACTGGACGTTCGTAGCTTGGGGCGGTTTGCACGGCTTGTACTTGTGGGCCGAGAAATTCATCAATGATAGGCGCAAAATATCCAAAGAAGAGAAGGAGCGCCAAAACCGGAATTGGGTTGGTTTCCTCTATGCCTTTTTGACTTTCATGCTCGTCAACATCACTTGGGTGTTCTTCCGTTCGGAATCGTTCTCAAGGGCTTGGCAGATTTTCGAGTCGATGTTTGGCATGGCAACCGATGGAAAGGTTTTGCTCACCACGGTAGCGATTGTTAAAGTAGCGATTATAATCCCGGCGATTTTGATTTTCCATTGGGTACTGCGCAACCGCAAGATCATCGATGTGGCTTACCGCATGAATTGGTTCTCACTCGGGCTCGTCTGGTCATTTCTGATTTTGATGCTCGTTTGGGCGCAGGAAAGTGGTAGTGCGTTTATCTACTTTCAATTTTAAAATACAAAATCATGGAATTTAAGAACCTGTTGTACTCCATTTGCTGTTTGTCATTTGCTGTTGTCATCGGCGCAGCAGTATATGAACATCTCGCCGTGGTGCCGCAATGGACCGCTGCTCCACCAAGATCGCTGGCCATGTTTCAGGGTACTTATGGTTTACAGGTGCAAAACTTCTGGAAACCCATCCACCCGGTAACCTTGCTATTGTTTGTGGCGACTTTGTACACCTGTTGGAAATCGGCACGCAAAATCAATGTGCTCATTGCTTTTGTTGGATACTTTTTGGTGCTGGCCGTCACTGCAATCTATTTCGTACCCGAATTAGTGGCGATCACCACATCGGCTTACAGCGACCACATTGATTTGGGACTCGCCGAGCGCGCTGCTGCTTGGGAGCGATTCAGCCTGATAAGGCTTTCTTTCTTGGTGATATTGAGTCTCATCCTGTTTTTTGGGCTCACCAAACCCAAGGAACACCAGCCTTTTTGAATTTAAGCATTGTTTCAATATTGTAATTTTTGGCCATTGGGCGTAGTCATTTAGGTGATTGCGCCCATTTTTTTTGGATTTATTTGTACTTTTAAGCTCCTTAAAAAATAAGAAATGTCAAACTTGCAATTGATAATCGAAGAACGCCCAACAATCGTGGGCAATTTCATGGTGGGAAGATTGTTGCCCTTTCGCGATAAACGGATGGTTGGCCCGTTTGCGTTTATCGACCATATGGGTCCTGAATTTTTATCGGCCAATGAAAACTTCGACGTCCCGCCACATCCGCACATCGGATTGTCTACACTGACTTATCTCTTTGACGGCAGCATCATGCACAAGGACAGTTTGGGAAGCGAAGTAGAAATCCAGCCCGGAGCAGTCAATTGGATGACCGCCGGAAAAGGCATCATACATTCTGAACGTACGCCCGAAAGGTTGCGGCACAAACCCAAATCGTTGCACGGTTTGCAGATTTGGGTTGCTCTGCCCAAACATCTTGAACAGATGGAACCCGAGTTTTTTCACGTCGATGCTGAGGCGATTCCGGGTTGGGAAACCCATGGCGCACAGTTCAAGTTGATTGCGGGCGAAGCATTCGGGAGAAGATCGCCGGTTCCGGTTTACAGCCCGTTGTATTTTATTGAAATCAGGAATATCGAAAAGCAAACAATAAAAATCGGTGATGATTTGTTTGGAGAAAGTGCGTTGTACATCCTCGAAGGCGCGATTGAAAGCGAAGGGAATGTCTACGAGCCCAAACAAATCCTGATAGCAAAAGACGCTAAATTGTGCGAATTTACGATGCAACCCAATACCACAGTCTACATTTTTGGCGGCGAAGCTTTTGCCGAAGAACGGTTCATTTACTGGAATTTTGTCGCGTCGTCACACGAACTCATCGAAGCCGCCAAACAACGCTGGACCAACCAATCTTTCCCTGAAGTGCCCGGCGAAACCGAATTTGTGCCGCTGCCCGAACCCAAAAGCGGATTTCGGCCGAAACAATAAATTCTTTTGCTACTTTTGAACACTATGGAACAAAGCTGTAAAAACTGCGGACAGTCGTTCGAAGGGAAATTCTGCAACCACTGCGGGCAAAAACGCTACACCGAACAGGACAAAAACCTCAAAGGCATTTTTGAAGAAGTGCTGCATTTCATGACGCATTTTGAAGGTACCTTGTTCACGACGATCAAGACGGCATTGTTGAAGCCTGGTAAGATGTCGGCAGATTATTGTGACGGCATCCGCAAGAAATACTACAAACCGATTTCGTTCTTCTTATTGATTGTGGTGCTTTACCTGCTGTTCCCCATGTTTGATGGACTCAACATGCGCATGCCGTATTACCGGGGTATCGTTGGCACGGGACCAATCATTGCCGAACAGATTGCGGCCAAAGCCATCGCCATGAATATTTCTGAAGCTCAATTGGGAGAACTGTTTCACCAGAAATCAGAAAAAATAGCCAAAATACTACTGTTTTTATTGATTCCGCTCACCGCCGCTGCGCTGTCGTTGCTGTTTTACCGCAAGCGCCGGGCATTCGATTTTTTTATCCTGGGTACAGAGATCAATAGTTTTATAATCTTATTCGTATTCATGCTTGCCCCGATCCTGTTGCTGCCGTTCCTGCTGTTGATTGGAAAAAATGAAATTTCCGAAAATGTTTTGGCAATTCCTATATTGGTGGTGTTGTTGGTATACACGACGCTGACGTTTCGCAGGTTTTTCACCCTTTCATGGATGGGTGCTGCTATAAAGGCAATCCTCTTTTTTGTCTGTTACGCCGTTGTTACCCAGGTGATTTACAAAACCATCCTGTTCGAGGTCACATTGGCGATGATCCATTGACGCCGATTAGTCTGCGCTTTATGCCAGCAAATCTTTTATATTTTTTAATTTAGCGGCATGGTTAAAGTAAGCATCATTGGCTCGGGGAATGTCGCGCAACATCTGATTTCAGCGTTTTCGGCCGCAAGCGGCATAGCACTGGTACAGGCGTTTTCACGCAACAAAGAAAATCTCGTGCATTTGCTCGACCCAATCCAGATTACCGACGATCTTAACGCGCTGGGCGATGCCGACCTCTACATAATCGCCGTTTCTGACGACGCGATTGTTGAGGTTTCACGGCAACTTCCATTTAAAGGCAAACTCGTCGCGCATACTTCGGGTAGCCTTTCTATTGATGTATTGGATGGACAGAACCGCAAAGCCGTTTTTTATCCGCTGCAGACTTTTTCAAAAAGCAAGCCCGTCAACTTTAGGGAAATCCCGATTTGCCTGGAGAGCAAAAATGCTGATGATTACAGGATGTTAGAAATTGTCGCACATACCCTATCGGATGCCGTTTTTGCCATCGATTCTGTGCAACGCAAGGCCATGCATGTCTCGGCGGTGTTCGTGAACAATTTCGTGAACCATTTATATAAGATAGGATGCGATATTTGCAACGAACACCAGATTCCGTTCCAGATCCTCAAACCACTGATTCGGGAAACCGCACAGAAAGTCATGTTGCTCGATCCCGAAGCTGCGCAAACCGGACCCGCCAAACGGCGCGACCAAAAAACCATCGCAGCGCACCTGGAGCTGCTCTCCAACGCAAACCAAAAAAACATTTACCAAATACTTACCCAATCCATACAAGATGAGCAAAGGCTATAAAGAGATCATGAACCACATCACCACGTTCATCCTGGACGTAGACGGCGTGCTTACCGACAGTTCGGTGCACGTCACCCCAACCGGCGAAATGCTGCGCGTCATGAACATCCGCGACGGTTTCGCGATGAAGGCCGCAATAGAAAGCGGGTTTCATGTTTGCATTATTTCTGGCGGACACAACGAAGGCGTACGCATCCGATTGAAAAACCTCGGCATCAATGACATCCACTTGGCCTCGCCCGATAAGGTCGCGACTTTTAAGGAATACATCGCCCAATACAATTTAAAGCCCGAAGAGGTGTTGTATATGGGAGACGACATTCCCGATTACCATGTGATGCAACTCGTGGGATTGCCCGCTTGTCCGCAGGATTCAAGCCCTGAGATCAAGGCGATATCCAAATACATCTCGCACAAGAATGGCGGCCGTGGCGCGGTTCGCGACGTGATTGAGCAGGTGATGAAGGTGCAGGGAAAATGGCATTTGTATTATAATGGGAAACACGATTAGAAAATTATTTTAAATGGTAAATGATAAATTTTAAATGAACAACAATCATTGGGAATTCATCATCAGAACTTAAAATTCAAAATTGAAAATGAAATACCTCAAATTAGTCCGTTACCAGAATTTGCTGATGCTTGCGCTGTTGCAACTGTTACTGCGCTACGGATTTTTGAAATACCAGAATATTAGCCTGTCGCTCGCCGATTGGCAGTTTGGGTTGCTCGTCTTGGCGACGGTTTTAATTGCCGCCGGGGGTTATGTGATCAATGACATCATGGACCAGGACACCGACAATGACAACAAACACAAACACGTCATCGTTGGCCGGACCGTTAGTGAAAGTCTGGCTTACTACCTTTATGTGGGTTTGAATGTGTTTGGTGTTGGCGCGGGATTTTACCTGTCGAATGTAATCCAAAGACCTGGATTTGCTGCGATTTTCATTGTAATTGCAGCCACTTTGTACCTGTACGCTACAAGCCTCAAACAAATGTTGATTGTGGGCAATATCCTTGTGGCGATGTTGCTGTCGTTCAGCGTCATCATCATTGGGATTTTCGACATTTTCCCGGCCACCTATGAGGGCAACCAGCGCGGGATGGCCACCGTGTTCTCTATCCTCACCGATTATGCGATTTTCGCCTTTATCATAAACCTACTGCGCGAAATGGTCAAGGATATTGAGGATGTGGACGGCGATTACAACAGCGGCATGAACACGCTGCCCATTGTGCTCGGTGTAGGCCGGACTGCCAAAGTAATTTTCGCATTGAGTTTCCTGCCGATAGTAATCCTTTTGTATTACATCAATGCGTATTTCGTGGCCAACAATTTATGGATCCTGTCGGGTTACGCTTTAATTTTCCTGGTAGGTCCGCTGCTTTATTTTACAATCAAGATATATTCGGCACAAAAGAAAAAGGAATTTGGCCATTTGAGTCTGGTGTTGAAATTGGTACTATTTTTTGGTATCCTTTCTATAGGTGTATTGACTTATAATTTATTGCATCATGCTTAGGGAAACGCTCAAAAACTACAAGATCATATTGGCATCGGGTTCACCGCGCAGGCAGCAATTCTTTCGCGATTTGGACATTGATTTTGAGATCAGGCTTAAGGAGGTGGATGAAGTGTATCCGCCTGATTTGCAATCGGCCCAAATCACCGAATACCTCGCCAGACTAAAAGGAACGCCCTTCGATGGGTTGCTCACAGACAATGAAATCCT
>JAKQJQ010000238.1 GCA_029561105.1 Bacteroidota bacterium | reverse complement strand
CCATGTCAGAACCCCTTACCTATCAACAAGTTAAGCAAAAAATGGAGGCGTATTGCGCTTACCAGGAACGCTGCCACGAAGAGGTAATCGAGAAAATGCGAGCAATGGCGGTATCTCGCGAGGATTCAAGCGAAATTATTGTACACCTGATTGCACACAATTTCCTCAATGAGGAGCGCTTTGCACAAAGTTTCGCAAGAGGCAAACACCGCATCAAAAAATGGGGAAAAACGCGCATTGTTAACGAGTTAAAATTAAGAAATATCTCACAATACAATATCAACAGCGCACTTAAGGAAATCGCCGATGATGAGTATGAACTAACCTTCGACACAATTTCGCTCAAACATTGGCACTCCATCACCGAGAAAAACTCCCAAAAAAAACGCAAAAAATTCTGTGACTTTTTACTCCGCAAAGGATTCGAGAGCCAACTCGTTTACCAAAAAATGAAAGAATTAGAGCATAATGAAATACTATAAATGACCTATTAAACCGCTGAATAACACAGCGGTTTTTTTATGCGCATTTTGCGAAAAACAAAGCTCGTTTTCACGAAAACGTTTGCGCCAATCGTAGCATTAACAGTCCTAACGCGCGTTATCGACAAAAGAAACCGCTTCATCGAAAAGTAAGTTAAATCCCAAATTGTGACTTTCATTTGTCTATACATTTGTGTCGGAATTATGCGAGCATAGTATTTTTTTGAAATGTTAAAACCAAAAAAATAAAGTTGCCGTAAATGACCAAGAATCTAACAAATTACCCCAAATGAAAAAACTCATTACCCTTATCTTATTATTGCCGGTTTTGGCATCGGCACAACTGTCGGGCACTTATCTCGTAGGAACCGGACAAGCCAGTCCGTTCAACAGCCTACCTAATGCTATTGCAAGGATCAACAGCGTGGGCGTTTCAGGTCCCGTTGTCTTAGCCTGGTTAGCGACGTCACCCTTACCGAGCCCTTAACCATCAACGCTTACAGCGGATCAAGTGCCACCAACACGCTCACGATCAAACCCGCGGCGACCAAAACCATTGCGATTACGGCGAACAATGCCAACGGCTACACCGGAATCCCCGCAGTGATCAAATGTAACGGCGCATCGAATATCATCATCGATGGCAGCAACACCGCAAACGGCAGCACGCGCAACCTCACGCTCAACAACGCCAACTCGGTGGTTTATGTCAACCAAAGTGTAGTCTGGATCGCGAGCAACAATACCGTTGGTTCGTCCAATATTACCGTTAAAAACACCATCTTGAAAAACAATGCGAAAAATC
>JAKQJQ010000272.1 GCA_029561105.1 Bacteroidota bacterium | reverse complement strand
TATTTATCGAAACCAAAGCTGCAACAAAGGTAGAAGGCATGAGCGAGGCGCTGGAACAGGTAAAGCGCTACCATCGCGATTGTCCTGAGCTTCTTGCCGTGCTGCAAGCGTATGCCATTACCCACATCTCAAAATATTACTACAGCGGCACCTGGAACACTTCCGAAAAGCTGCTTTTCAACTGGAAGGAAGAGGCAGGAGGAAATTTTGAGCAGCTCGTCAAAACGTTTTTCGACAGGGAACGAATACTGCAACTCATTGCCGATTTTATCCTTTTTACCCGTCAGGACGATGAGCTAAAAAAGGTGGTGCTGCGGCCGCATCAGATGAACGCCATACAGAAGATTGTTGAAAGAGCGCAGGATCCCCAGAAACATCGCGGACTTGTATGGCATACGCAGGGCTCGGGCAAAACCTACACCATGATCGTTGCCGCGCAGAAGATCATCGAAAATCCCCTCTTTGAAAATCCCACCGTTATTATGCTCGTGGATCGAAACGAGCTCGAAAGTCAGCTCTTTGCCAACATCTGTGCCGCGGGCATCGGGAATGTCGAGGTCACGGAGAGCAAGGAGCATCTTCGGGAACTGCTTTTGCGCGATAGACGCGGCCTCATCGTCACCATGATTCACAAATTCGAGGGAATACCAGCAAACGTCAACATGCGCAAGAATATCTTCGTTTTGGTGGATGAAGCGCATAGAACCACTGGCGGAAAGCTCGGCAACTACCTCATGGGCACGCTGCCAAATGCCACATACATAGGATTTACCGGTACGCCCATCGATAAAACGCAGTACGGCAAAGGTACCTTTGTGACCTTTGGACAAGATGATCCACCGCATGGCTATCTCGATAAATACAGCATTGCCGAATCTATCGAAGATGGCACGACGGTCCCTCTCTATTATACGCTTGCGCCCAACGACCTGCGCGTCGAAAAAGAAATACTCGAAAAGGAGTTTCTCGATCTTGCCGAAACACAAGGCATGAGCGATATCGAAACACTCAACAAGGTGCTCGAAAAGGCGGTAACGCTTCGAAACATGCTCAAGAACAACGAGCGGGTGGAAAAGGTTGCCGCATATATCGCAGATCATTATAAGAACTACATTGAACCAATGGGCTATAAAGCCTTTGTGGTAGGCGTGGATAGGGAAGCCTGCGCATTGTACAAAAAAGAGCTCGACAAACATCTGCCACCAGAATATTCGCAGGTTGTCTATAGCACCGCGTTCAACGATCCACCCGAATTGGCGCAGTACCAGCTTTCAGAAACAGAAGAAAAACGCATACGCACCGCGTTTCGCAAGTCGAATGAGCTCCCCAAAATCCTCATCGTAACTGAAAAACTCCTTACCGGCTTCGATGCCCCTATTCTCTACTGTATGTACCTCGATAAGCCCATGCGCGACCATGTGCTGCTGCAGGCAATCGCACGCGTGAATCGCCCCTATGAAGATAATGAGGGCAGAAAAAAGTCATCTGGCTTTGTGCTCGATTTTGTCGGCATCTTCGACAATCTGGAAAAAGCTCTCGCGTTCGATTCGCAGGACATCGAAGGTGTGGTGCGCGATATCGGCGTCCTAAAGGAACAATTCAAGAATGAAATGCAGACTGCACGCACACACTACCTTACCCTTATAGAAGGCAAGCGCCAAGACAAAGCCATAGAGGCGGTATTGGAATACTTTAGGGATGAACAAGCGCGGCAAAAATTCTACCAATACTTTAAGCAACTCTCCCAAATGTACGATATCATCTCGCCCGACGAGTTTCTCAGGCCCTATTTGGAAGGCTACGAAACCATTTTCCGCATGTACAAGATAGTAAGGGAAAATTACGACCGGGGTATTCTTATCGACCGCGATTTTACGAAGAAAACTGCGCTCCTTGTCCAACAATATACCACGGGAAGTGCCATTGGGCCGACGCTGGAAGTCTGTGAAATAAACGAGGAAACGCTCAAACGCATCGAAGAGAGCAAGGCATCCGATACAGAAAAAGTGTTCAATCTCATCAAGAGCATCGAAAAAACAGCGGAGCAACTGGGCAACACTGCGCCATACCTCATTTCCATCGCCGAAAAGGCCGAGCTCCTCGTCAAACTTTTCGAAGATAGGCAACAAAACACAAAAGAAACGCTCGAAAAACTCAAAGAAATAATTAAAGAAATCAATGCTGCCCAAAAAGAACAGGCAGAAAAGGCAATGTCGTCGGAGATCTTCACTGTCTACTGGATGCTCAAAGAAAAAGGCCTGCCCGACGCAGAAGCGGTGGCCAATAGCCTAGAGGAAGTGTTTGCAAACTACCCCCATTGGCAAAAGAGCGAACGCTATGAGCGCGAAATCCGAAATGGCCTTTACAAAGCAATAATACAGGCAGGCATAAAGGATTCAAAAAGAGTTTCAACCATTGTCCAGAACATCATAAAAATATTAAAAACAGAGCAGGCTGCATAATGACTGCAAAAGACCGCCCGATGACCAGCGAAGCATTAAAAGAAGAAGTCCTCACGCTCGCCAAAATTGTCGACGTTACCCCAAAAGAAATTCATATCCAATCGATGAAACACAAATGGGCAAGCTGCTCGAGCAAAGGCCGTCTCACCTTCGACAAAACCATCCTCGAGCAACCCGATAAACTTCGAACAAAGATCATCCTGCACGAGCTTTTGCACCTCAAATACCCAAATCACGGCACAATGTTCAAATCGCTGCTCGCCACATATTTTGCCACACTCGACAGAAGTACCGATTCTGGCGGCGTACAATCGATCTCGCAATTTGGAAAATAGAAAGCGGCCAATTTTGTTATTTTATTATAAGAGTATAGAGATAAAAAGCGACGAAATAAAGCAAATCATAACTACTAAATATTCGAAAATTGCAAAAAGCGGTTGCGGATGCGGCAATACTTCATCATGCTGCGTCGGTGGTGCCATATTGAAAGACAAGTACCTTAAAATAATTAAAAACGCAGGATTTAAGGTTAGACTTTTAGCAGAAGATAAAGACATCAGCAAAAGACAATATAATGGAATCAAAGTAGAGAGTATAATGATCGAGGCAACCAAAGAAAGCAATCAATAACTAAAACACATACTTGGGTTGGAGTTTTGTCCTGTCCATCCTGTAAAATCCCGAAAATCCTGTCAAAGCTTATCCCGCAAATCCTGTCAAAGGAACTCCGCTCCTTAGATTTATTGATACAATCCACCATGCGTCCTCAGGGCGCTATAAATCTTCGCAGGCGCTCGATCTGCTCGGCCACGCGCTCTGGCGCAGGCCCTCCTA